>CAITYL010000087.1 GCA_903896595.1 uncultured Lentisphaerota bacterium | reverse complement strand
CAGCATGGAAACCAGGCCGGCAATGCAGTCGGTGACCATGATGGTGAGCTGGCCGCCGGTGAGCGACATGCTCAGGGCGACGGACAGGAAGATCACCATGAGAATGGCAAAGGTCGGAATGGCGAACCCGGCGAGATGCAGGGTCGGCGGCAAGCCGCAGAAATAAACAAAAAAGCGGGCGCTGACCGCCGGAAAGATGCCGTAATTGAGGATGCCGGAGAGAAATGCCAAGAGACCGGCAAAGACGCGGAACCGCTTGCTGTAGCGCACTTCAAAGAACTGCGCCAAGGTCATGCAGCGGGTTTCCCGGTAGCGGTAGATGACGAAGCCGGTCAGGCCGATCAACAGACCGATCGGGGCGCCGATGCTTCCCCACCACGAGTAGGAAAAACCCGAATTGTAAAACGCCTCGAACATGGCGACGGCGCTGATGGCGCCGAATCCCGCCTCACCGCGGGCATTGCAGACCAAGTAGCGCCCGGAGACCCGGCTGGCGGCCATGAAGTCGGCCACGCTCGAGGAGCGGCTGCGCGTGGCGAAGGAAATCCACACCAGGGAGACCAGGGGAATGAGGATGATGCCTAGGTCAAGGAGACTAAAATTCATGTTTGGTGCTTTCTATCGTGGAACAGGTTAGTTGCCATTCAACGGGAGGGCGGTAAACAGTTATGCGGCGTTAGGGTGGGAAATAAATTAAACCGCAGAATCTTAATGCGTGCAAATTTTTAGTAATGTACCATGCCTTTCTCCATGACTGGATGTTCAAATCTTGACATTGCCCGGCGTAACCGGGAATGGCGGTCATCCTTGCCCGGAACGTGAGTGACGGGGCAATAATCAAAAGCTGAAATGATACGTGATACGTGATACGTGATACGTGATTTATTGGCCTTCAGTCTAACAGCCTTCAGTCTAATAGCCTAATATTTCGCGGCTCGGATTGGCGATCGATACTTTGCTGGTTGCGCAGGAACTGAACAGCAGCCTGGATGTCATCGAAGGGTTGCTCGCCGACTTCGCGTTCAATGGTGAGGTACCCATCAAAGTCGGAGGCACGCAGAGCCGCCAGGTAGGCGGGATACGGCACGGCGCCTTCGCCGAGGGGTGTCTCGCGGATATAGTCTTCCGCCCGGAAATCAGGATCGGCCGCGCCGGCAAAGCTGGCGTAGAGCCGCTCGGGATCGACGGGACGCAAGCTGACGCCGTCCTTGGCGTGAGTGTGGACGATGTAGGGCGCCAAGGTGCGGACCGCCGCCGGAATGTCCGCGCGGCAGACCATGGCGAGGTTGGCCGGATCGAAATTGACGCCGATGCCGGCGGCCGGCCCAAACTGGTCGAGAAAGGCGCGCAGCACGGCGGCCGGTTCGGGGCCGGTTTCAACCGCCACGGTGGCATCGGCGGCCCGGGCAAACGCCGCCAGTTCCGCACAGGCGACGGTCAGGACGGCGTACCGTGGATGCCGCGGATCGGCGGGAATGACCCCGATATGAGTGGTGACGACGCGGCAATCCAATTTCAGCGCCAGTTCGATGACGCGTTTGGAATCGTCAAGGCGTTGGGCGTTGTCCGCCGCCACTTGGAAACCGTGGCCGCCGAAATCGCCACACACGGCCGCCGTTTCCAAATGTAGATCCCGCAACTGCCCCTTCAGGTCGGCCAGCACGGGGCCGCACAGCTTGCTGAAGTGGGTTTCGCCGCCGGTGGCGTACAACTGCACGCCTTGGGCACCGATGGCGGCCGCCGCTTCCAAGCCGCCGCGCAGGCCACGCCGGAACGATTCAATCATGACACCGATTTTAAACATGGACGAATTCCCAATACGGGTTGCTACGGGAGGAAACAAGATTTTTCCGTAACCGGGAGCCGCCCGGCCTCGGGCGGACGAACCCGTTATCGTCGGAGACGCGCACAATTAGCGTTGACAGACGGTGTCTCAATAAATAAGGACGGAACTGGGGTAACGCCGTCGTTGTCCGCCCGAGGCCGGGCGGCTCCCGGTCTTGAAATAACGCCGAGATGAAAGAGCGGCAAAGGAATTGCCGCACTCCAAAACGGCGCCAATTCAAGCGGATTTTTTGTAAACGCCTCAAAACATCTATCCTTTTTTACGCTAATTTCCTGCGGCTTTTAATGGCCGCCACCACCTGTTCAATGATGGTGGTGGCGGCGGCGATTTCCGCCGGGGTCAGCAGCGGCTGCACAGGCGGCAGACTCGGATCTGGCTCCAGACAATAGCCGATGAAGTCCGCCAGTTCGTCCTTGATTTGGTTGTTACCGGCTTTGACCCAGCCGGGCACATTGCAGTCCACCTCCGTGCCGCCGATTCGCAACCGCTTGGCGGCAAAGTCGCCGGTCACGGCTGAACCGTCGGCGGCGGTCATGCGGATGTCGCGGAGTTTGCCGTCACCGGGCCGCAGCCAGGAAACCAGGAGCTGGCCGGACGACCCGCCGGTGTGGCGCAGGGCGACCACCGCTTCTTGCACCTGACCACCGACGGTCTCGAAGTCAAGCAACTCCGCGGCGGCCACGGGGCCGAAGAAGAACTGCGCCAAATCCAGGTCGTGGATCAGTTTGTCGGTCACGATATCGTCGGGAATGCGCGGGTCGTGCGGTTGGCAGCGGCGAAACTGATAATTGCCCACCTGCAGGCTGCCCGCGAGCAGGAGGGTGCGCACTTTGATGGCGACGGGGTTGTACCGCTCGACATGGCCCGACATCAGACGTACCCCATGCCGGTCGGCGGTGGCCGCCAGCCGGTCCCAGTCCAGGCGGCGGGTCGCCACCGGTTTTTCAACCAGGACGTGGACACCCTGTTCCAGCGCCGCCAAAGCCAATGTTTCATGGGTCCGCGTCGGGGTGGCGATCACCGCGATGTCGGGGCGGACCGTACGCAACAGCGCCTGCCAGTCGTTGAAGAATGGCAGCCCGGGGAAACGCGCCGCCGCCTCGGGCGCCGTGTCGCACACGCCGCAGAGGCGGGTTTTGCCGACTTGCGCGGCCAGGCCGGACTTGTAGTACGGCTCGGCCTCACCGACCGCCAGTTGCCGCAACGCCCGGATGTGGTGGCCGCCCATTTGCCCCAGGCCCGCCACCGCTACCCGAATCTGCTCTATGTTGCGTTGCAGCAATGGCATCGCGGTGAATCCTTCAGGCTAATGCATCTCGACCGCGCACTCGGGAATGCCGGGGCGCAGGAAGTTGAACTGGACGTTGGGATGGTCGGCCAGCAGGCTCATCGGCACCGCGCTGTCCATAATCCGCTTGGAGATCATCAACGTGCTCAGGCGAATGCCGAAGGCGTTGTCGTGGTGACCGGGATGCCAGATGGAGACTTTTTCCGCCTTCCAGGTCTCGCGCGGGCCGACGGTCAGGGCACGGCTGGGCACGTTCTGTACCGCGCCGCCCCCGGAGGTGCGGGCGTTCTGGCTGAGGGTGATCGGGTGCAGGTCCACCGCGCGAGTGGACAGCTTGCGAAATTCGGCGGGGGTAGGCGGGGCGTTTTTGTACTTGCCTTCGCGCCGCACCGGGTCGTTGAAGGCCCAGTGCTTGGTCTCACCCTGGCCGCCCTGCATCAGGACGCAGCGGATTTGGTCGTAGGTCTTGGAATAGCGGTCGACGTCGAGCGTCGGGAAATGCAGGTTCGCCTTGGGCATGGCCAGCTTTTTGTCGATGCGGTTGAAGCACAAGTCCAGGTCGGCCTTCTTGAATCCGAGCGTGAAATCGTCCCCGGCGGCCTTGCCGTTGTCCAGAATCCACTCGTCCATGCCCCAGAAGTGCGCATGTTTGAGGCTGAGCCCCATGGCGTTGACCATTTGTGCCACCAGGGGCAATTGCTCGGTCGGGCCGATGGGGCCGCAAATGCCGCAGGGGGTGTCCGGCGTGGCCTGCTTCCAGGCATCAATGTATTCCAACGCCTCGGCGCAATAGAATTCCTGAACCGAATCATAAAACCGAACGGTGAACCCCGGGCGCCCCATTTGCGCCAGGTCCTTCACCGACAGGCGTGCGGCGGCATCCAGAATCTTACGGTCCAGGGTCGTGTAATCCCACCAATCCGGGGCGATCTTGCTGAGGGCGCGGGCCATGTGCGGTTCTCCTTCGTGTTCTTCGTGTCTTCGTGGTGAAAGATTTTATGTTACGTATTGGCAGGGTACTGCGGGTTACGGATCAGCTGTGACCCGAGGGCTTGGGCAAGCGGGTTAAAGGCGGCGGGGCCGAAGCCGAGGTGCAGATGCTGCCGCCAGCCTTCGGCAAACGTAAACTGGCCGGACTGGCCTCCCACTTCTCCGCACATCTCAGTCATGGTGTTGAGATAACTGTCCAGGCCCTGGCTGACATCAAGCCATTCCTTCTGGCTGCGGTGGCAGGCCAGCATGGCCCGTTTGTCCGCCATGACTCCGGCCACGTCGGCATAGAACTCGGCCGCCACTGGCTGGCCCAGACTGTCCCGCAGGCCGTAGGGCAAGGCATGATACACGGCCATATCGCCGCCCCAGACCGGCGTCGGCGGGGCGGTGGCAAAATTCGGCATGCCGCGGCAGAACGCCGCCGTCACCATCAACCGCACGGAGTTGCTGTGGTCTTCCATGTAGTCCTGGGGTGACTGGAGGAGCAGAATGGTCGGCTTGACCGCGCGCACTAGGGCGCACAGGCGCGCCACCAGCTCGGGGGTGTAGTAGACCATCAGGTCGTCCACCAACGGCTCATGAAACACCGCGCCCAAGTGGCGGCAGGCTTCCCGCGCTTCGGCTGTACGCGTACGGATCGTCTCATCGTGACTCATGGTCGCCGAGCCGCAACTGCCATTGGCGATATTGAGGTAATGCACCGCCCACCCGGCCTGCTTCAGCAGCCGCAGCGTCCCGCTCATCATGAATTCGATGTCGTCGGGATGCGCCGCCGCCGCCAACACCACGCCGGTTTGCTTTTCTGTAGCCACACTTGGTTCCCTGATATTCGTGGAATGTTTCCTCTCGCCAAGAACGCCAAGTCCGCCAAGGAAGGCAGGTATTGCAACCGCAGGGTCAATCCGTTGGATTTTCTTTGCGATCTTTGCGTGCTTTGCGAGAGATCATGTTCTCTGATGTAACTGTTTCACCCGTCCCCATAACGGTGTGCCGGAGTCACTGGCCGTGGCCTTGCGTCGTCAGTTCGGCCAGGGATTGCGGGCTTCACCGTTGTTGATCCAGGCGCCACCTTTGCCCTGATACCCCTTGACGTGGCCGTCGCCAAAGACGAAGTTGCCGAAGTCTTGATTGTGGTTGAACCGGGGATGGTTGGCATCCAGGGCATCATCAGCAGCGCCGAGGCCGACGCCGAACGGCTGGGCCGTGCCAGCCTTGGCGCCAAAGTCGCGGGCCAGCCAAGAGTCGGAACCGATTTTGGACTCGGTGCGGTTGTCGCCGCCATAGACATAGTCGAAATTCGCGTCGGCAAGAACGGTGCCGGTGGACGGTGTGTTGTGCCCGGACGGACACACGTAGATCTTGGCGGCATCCAAATATTTGGAGGTCATCATCAAATTCAAATCGTCGTCACCGGAGATGTCGCAATCCGTCATCTTGGCAACACTGCTGCAGGTAGTTGGGAAGAATTCGTTGTAGTCGCTGGCGTACATTTTACCGGCCAGGCCGATCTGCTTCAGGTTGCCGGCACAACTTATGCGGCGGGCCTTTTCCCGGGCGGCCCCCAACGCCGGAAGCAACATGCCGGCCAGGATCGCAATGATCGCGATCACGACCAGAAGCTCAATCAAGGTGAATTCGTTACGGGCGTGTTTCATGCTCCATAACCCCCTTTACGGTAACTGACAAGTTGACGGTATGTTGCGATTTTGCCGAATGCATTCAGACGGCGACGAGTTTGCCGGTCTTGATGCTTTTGACTTCGGCTTCGACGATCTTGACCGAGCGCGCCGCGCTCGCCGGTTCCACCACCTGCGGGCGTTTGCCGTTCTTAATGCACTCCACAAAGTAGGCGATTTCGTGCTGGTAGCCCATGCCAGCCTTGACCTTGACCGCTTTGGTTTTGCCGTTCTGAATGACCTTGAGCTGATCCGTGGCGCCCAGGTCAAACACCGCGGTGGCCTGCTCAAAATTCACCGTGTACTGCATCTGGAACCCGAACCCCGGCGTCATCGCCCAGCCACCCTCCGCCGTCACCAGCGGGATCTGCGGATACAGGTAGTGGGTGACCACGTGGTCGATGCGGGTGGTGTCTTTGGCATAGCCGCGGCTGAACACGCCGGACGGCATGCCAAAACAATACTGGATGAAATCGGTATCGTGGATGTGCAGATCCAAAATGGCGCCGCCGCAGGCGTCACCGTCGGAATAGAACGGGCCGCCAGGATGGCTGGTCACGCGCCGGAACTGGGCCGCCAGCACCTTGCCGAAGGTCTTTTTGTCCACCGCGTCCTTCAACCACGCCCAGGCCGGCCAGAAGCGCATGCACATGGCGCACATCAGCAGCGTCTTGGCGGTCTTGGCGGCCGCCGCCAACTGGTCAGCCGTCTTGCCGTCCAGGGCGAACGGCTTTTCCGTCAGCACATGCTTGCCCGCTTTTAGCGCGGCGATGGCATACTTGGCATGCAATGGCGTGGGCAGGCAGATATCGACAATATCCAACTCCAGATCGGCAATCAGCTTCATCCCCTCGTCATACTTGCGGAACGGAGCGAAGTCCACGCCGCCCTGAGACTGTCCCTTGACATTGCCCGCCGCCACCGCCCTGCCCTCGCGGCGTTCGCGGATCAAGTCCGCCACCGCCGTCACCTTCACGCCCTTGAGCTTGGCATAGGCGTCCAAGTGCGTGGAGCCCATCATGCCAATGCCGATCACGCCTACCTTTAACATGAGTGTGTCCTCCGTAACGCGGTTGTTGCTTGTTGGGTGCCAGTGTTCGGGGTTCGGGAAAATTACTGGGGACCGGCCATACAAAAAGGTTTGGAAAAAGGATGGGGCGCGGGGAATGAAAAAACCTTTCCTCAAAAGGTTTTTTCCTTCCCCGCCTCTTGCACCTTACATTTTCATGATGTTATCCATGGCTTGACTGGTGCGGGCGAGCAGGGTGGGATCGTGTGGCATCATTTCCGCCACTAGGGTGTCCTGGTAGCCAATCTGGCGCAGGGCGGCCATGACCGCGGGGAACGGGATGTCGCCCGCCAGCAGGTCGCAGAACCCCGCCAGAGTGCCGACCGACATCTTGAAATCCTTGACATGAATGCGGCGAATGCGCTTCCCGAGAATCTCGATCCAGTGTGGCGGCCACTGCTGATGGTTGAGCACATTGCCGACGTCGAAGTAGACCCCGACGCGGGGATTGGCGAACGAGTCGATGAACTGGGCAAACTCCACCGGCGAATAGAACAGGCCGTTCCAGACATTCTCCACCGCCAGGTCGACCCCGACCCGGGCCGCCACCGCGCCCAGTTCCGCCACCGCTTCCCGCGCCCAAGCCACCGCCTGGTCATACCGCACCGGTTGATACGTGGCGTCCCAGGGAATGATCACGGCACCGGGCACGAACAGCATCGCCTTGCAGCCGAGCCAGGCGGCGCGCTGGAGGGCCGCCGCATGCAAGTCGATGGACTTCCGGCGGACCGCGGCGTCGGGATGGGTCGGCGAACAGCCCCAGCTCATGCCGCTGGCCAGCGTCTCCAACACCAGTCCGTGCTGTTGGGCGGCGGCGCGGTACGTCTTGCAGGTCGCCTCGTCGGTGGCCGGCGTCAGCACGCCGGTTTCGGCAATACACAATTCCAGTCCCTGGAAACCGGCCTGCTTGGCCGCCGCCAGCGCCGTCTCCACCGGGCAAGTGCCTTCCAATCCGCCGTCCATGCTCCAATAACTGATGCTCTTGATCATGGCGCGCCTCCGATGAATTAGGCTGAAGCGAGTTAGGCTGTAGGCTGAAGGTCGATCACTGGCGTTTGGGGACGAAACCCTTACGTTCGCCACTATACCCAAGACTTCACGTGAAGTCAAATGACGGCGGATGGCGCGGATCAATCCAGTGCTCGACTCCCCCTGGGATCGCCGAGCCCCGGCTCGGCACTGGAGTTTGGCATGGGTTGCACCGGCAACTTGCGGATTGGCGTGCGCATCTGGCCGTTCCTGTTGTCAAGCGGTACGGAAGAACTTCACCGCGTTACGGCACCTCCCAGGCAGGCACGATTGCCTGCCCCACGTTGAGGGCCGTCCGTCCTTGGCGTTTAACGTGGCGCAGGCACTCTTGCCTGCGATGAACGTCGGCCAGGCAATCCTGCCTGGTCTCGAAAGGATGGGATGCGCTCTTATGGCAGGTTCGTCCTCACCCGGCATAGCAAATACGAGTTATCTCCCGCAGAGGCGCAGAGGCGCGGAGGAAAATAGGTCAGGCTTACGGCAATCTTTTGACTTGGCGGTTTCTCTGCGCCTCCGCGCCTCTGCGGGAAAATAAAAATCATGACCGTCTTG
>CAITYL010000086.1 GCA_903896595.1 uncultured Lentisphaerota bacterium | reverse complement strand
CGCCGCCGCCATCTCGGGTATTACGTTGCGCTGTGGGCGACAGGCGGCGGCGGAACCGCCCTCCTCGTTTAGGAAACAAAAAGGTTTGACGGAGGGTTTGGGAACCGCCTTTCCTCAAAAGGGGGTTCCCAACATTATCCAACAAACTATCATGCACCGGTTTTCGGGTCGCGTTTGGCAACCGGAAGTCTGGTGTTATAGTAGGGACTTCCCGGAACTTGGCGACAATGTTCCGCGAACCCGTGTGGTGGGGTACCGAAGTGGTCAAACGGGGTAGACTGTAAATCTATTGGCTCTGCCTTCAGAGGTTCGAATCCTCTCCCCACCACCATTTTCCTTTCTAGCTTGAAACAAGCACGTTGTGCGGGTTAATCCCGCCTTTTACCCCCCCTTGCAGCTCGGTGCAGCTCTTTGCGCTTTTGGCCCCCAAAACACGAATTGTCGTATTTGGTCGCGAACATCCGCGGTTTGGCCGAGCGCTTCCGCGCCGTGAATCAACGGGCGGTGCGGGAATACGGTCCATAATGCCTATCGGGAAATGTGGGATTCCGAAGATCAGGACCCGGCCACCGAGTCCGATGGGGTGGGGCCGAACACCGCCAGGCATTGACGGTAGGACGGCACCTTTGCAGGCCTTCCCTGGCGACTGGCGGGGCGACGCCTTCCAAAAGGGGTGATGAACAGGTCCGGCTGCTCGTCAAACTGGCGTTCCGGTTTTGAATAGTTTGTCGTGGTCAAGCAGGAAATCAAGAGCGGAAACGACCGGAATATCCGCCTTCCTCCGGGGCTCCGCGAGCGTGATAAAACGGCATTCCACCTCGGGATTTCTTTTCACGTACCAGGCCAACCCTTTTAATTCCCTCTCCATGACCGCCTCGTCAGCAAGGTCCACGCAGACTTGAATCGCCGCGAACGGCCGCTCGCCGTGATGCGAGACCACGAAATCGATCTCTGATTTTTCCGCTCCGGCCAGTTCGTAGGACACGACGAATCCCTGCCGTACGAGATGCCAATAAACGATGGCTTCAAGGCTCCGGGAAATCCGTTTCTCCGACCATCCGGTGACGGAGTTCGCCATCGCCCAGTCGCAGCAGTAAATCTTCCGATAGTTTTGGGCGACCCGTTTCGGTGACGGCGAGCATATGCCAACGCTTCCGAGAAGATAGCTCTCCTCGGCCCATGAGAACCATTCAGAGACGGTTTTCGGGGCAAGATTAAACCCCATTGATCGCAGATTGTTCAGTTCCTTCTTGTGCGTGTAAGGACAGGCATTCTTTTGCAGCAGATCCCTCAGATACGCCTTGCAGGCGCCAGGGCTCTGCACGTTCCGCCCCAGGATGAAGTCAGAGGCAACGATCGAATTGAAGTAATTTTGCAGCAATTGCCGAAGGATTTGGCGGTCGATCGTAGCAGCGGCCGGATAGCCGCCTTTTTCCAGGTAAAGGTCGAGAAGCCCCCTGGCGGCAGCGTGGTCCGTGGAGGACATTCTGCCGGTAGCGGAGGCGAATCCGTTGAACCGGAGGAACTCTTTAAAGGAAAGTGGATGGAGCTTGTTGGTGAAAGTCTTGCCGCGAAGCTGCCGCGCCACCTTGTCCTCTTCGAGGTCCGCAGTCGAACCGGTGACCATCACCAGCCAGTTCGGTCGCTTCTTTAGGCGCAGCACAAAATTCTCCCAGCCCTGCACGCAGTGTATCTCGTCGAAGACGAAAAGAAGCGCGCCATCCCGCTCCTCTTTCTCAAGCAGGGAGAGGAAAACCCTGTCGATGCACGCGAGATCCTCCTGCCGCATGGCGGCAAGCGTCTCGTCATCGAAGTGCAGGTAGCACACACACTTCAGCGACGCAATGACACCGGTCTTCAGCAGGTCGTCAATCACCTGGTACGTCAGATAAGTCTTCCCGGTCTTTCTTCCCCCCACAATGGTCGTGACCATGTCCTTGACGTGCGTGACGGCCACGTCTCGTCTGATGTAGGCGGGGATCCCCGACTGATGGAAGTCAAGAATGCGTTCCTTGAGGATTGACTCCATTGCATGCACTCCACGTACTCTGCTTTTACAAAGCAATACACCGCACGTGCATTACCATGCCCCTTGTCCGGCCAAAAGCAAGCGGCATTCGGGTTCGTGTGACGGATGCGAAAGCGTCGGGGAAAATGTTTTTTGTCGGCTTTCATGACCGGCGATCGCGGAGTGGGAACGGCCGGCACGACCACCCCCGGTTCCGCCGCAGTTGTGAATACTCCTGCCGTGGGGAATGCTCCACCCAACCGTGCCTTCGCTCTTGAAAAATACACAAAAAGCTTTACATTCATTGTCAAATGTAGAGGAGTTTGCGTAGATGCGCAATGAAACAAAGGCGATGGCGTTCTTCCACCAGAGTCCCGGGATTCATCGTACCGGAGAGATTCTTGCGGCCGGGATCTATAACCGGACACTCTATCGCCTCCTGAATAAGGGCGTGCTGGCTAAGGCCGGCTATGGCCGCTACCGGCTGGCGAACACGGAGCCGCCCCAGCACGGCGTCTATGCCGAGCTGGCGAGCCGCATCCCCAAGGGGGTGTTCTGCCTGAATTCGGCGCTGGACTTCCACCAGATCGGGACTCAGGTGCCCTATGCACACTGGGTGGCGCTACCCCGCGGCGCTTACCAGCCCCAGATCCGCGAGTATGACGTCCACTACTGTGTGTACAGCCCAAAGACCTTTGCCGAAGGGATTCTGAAACTGGCCCGTGACGGAGTGGAGGTTCGCGTCTATGACCCGGCGCGGACGGTCGTGGACTGTTTCCGGCACCGGAACAAAGTCGGGCTTGAGGTGGCCATTGAGGCGCTTCGCGAGACCCTGCGTGCGAAAAAGGCAACGATCCCCGAAATCATCCGCTATGCCGGGATTTTCCGGATGAAGAATGTGATTATGCCATACCTGGAGGCGCTCCAATGAGCACGCCGATCCCCAAAAACCTGGCCACCTCCATTCAAGCGAAACTGACCAACAAGGCCGGCGAGCTCCGACTGGACCCCAATATCCTGCGGATGCGTTATGCCCTGGAGCGTTTTCTCTACCGCTTGGGCCTGTCCCCATACAGTGATCGCTTTACGCTGAAGGGGGCCATGCTTTTTTTCCTGTGGAGCGACGAGCTTTTCCGCCCCACCAAGGATGCTGACTTCCTGCTCACCGGCGAGAGCAGCCTGGCGGCGGTAAAGAAGATGCTCAGGGAGATCTGCACGGTGCCGGTGCCGGAGGACGACGGGATGAGCTTCGCCCCGGAAGGCGTCGTCGTTGAGCGGATCAAGGAAGACCAGGACTACGGCGGTGTACGGGCTTCGCTGACGGCCTATCTTGGCAAGATCCCAGTCCCCATCCAGCTTGACATCGGGACCGGGGATGTCGTTACACCAAAGGCCAAGCCGGTGCCGTTCTCTGTCGTTATTGGTGCATTGCCGGCGCCGCGGTTGCTCGTCTATTCGCGTGAGAGCGTGGTGGCGGAAAAGTTGGAGGCGATGGTCAAGCTGGATTTGGCCAACAGCCGGATGAAAGACTTCTATGATGTGTGGCTGATCACCACGCAGCTCGGGTTTGATCATGACATTATGGTCAAGGCGATCGCCGCCACCTTCAAGCGGCGCAAGACGGTTTTCCCCGCCGGCGATATTCCGGCGTTGACGTCCTACTTTTACGACGACACGACCAAGCACACGCAATGGTGCGCGTTTCTGAAGAAGGGAAAAGTCGCCCATGGTCAGTTGTCCCTGACGCAAGTCTGCGGCGAGATTCGTGAAGCCCTTCAAGAGACGTTCGAAAAGATCAGACTGAGCAGGTAGATAGATCGGGTTTGTCTTGCGGTCGCGCACCAAGACTACACCAGCAACGGCAGTGTGCAGGTGATGCTCTTCGCCGACCGGCTGGAAGTTTGGAATCCCGGCCTGCTGCCAGCCTCGTTAACCTTGGCGAAACTACGTCAACCACACGGTTCGGTGCCAGGTAATCCATTGCTGGCTGAGCCGCTCTACCTGGCCAAGTATATCGAGCGGATGGGAACGGGTACGGGTGATATGATTCGGCGCTGTAAGGCGGCCCGCCTGCCTGAAATTGAGTTCCGAATGACCGATGGTTTCACGCTGATAATCCCGCGTCCGTTTACCGCGATCAAGAAGGCGCCGATAGAAATGTCGGGGAAAATTATTGGGCTGATGCAGGAAGAGCCGGAGATCACGATTCCCGAAATTGCCAAACGGTTGAAGAGGACTCCGCGATGACTCACCATGAACTGATGGTAATACTTTTGCCTGGCCATTTCCACCATCGGCAACGGGGATACACCGCATAATTACTTTGCACGCCAAAGTGCGTATTATAATTGTTTTGCGCGGAAGATAAGCGTTTCGCCCGGCTCGCGGCCGGCACGGAGTAAGACACCGGGGCGCGCCAGGCAGTTGAAAGCATGCGGATTTCCCACTGGGGGGAGCATGCGAAATCCGCAGCCTTGACACATTCTTTCATGCCGTTTGAGCGGCTCACGGCCCGAGTCACGGCCCGAGTCACGGCCCGAGTCACGGCCCGAGTCACGGCCCGAGTCACGGCCCGAGTCGAGGCCAGAGTTGGGGCCAGGGTCACCGAACAAGTCACCGGACAGGTCGCCGGACAAGTTGTTCCATGGGGGAGGCTGGCTGGAACGGAGCATATGCCCCCGCCCCTGGAAGATGAAAAAAGACGGTATAGGTATACTAAAAAAATCAGATGGCCAAAGGATTCGATTGCCGCATTGAGGCGAACTCCATGGCCGGACATCCCAAACGGCCGGCGGAAAACCAATGCCCGGCCGGCGGGCATCTGAGCCGAAACACGCTACCTTAACCGGCGGTCCAACGAGAGGTTAGGCTTCCTGTCAACGCCGGCATGAAAGTGTACCAAAACGGCCAATGAACAAAAAAGCCCTCACCGAAGCGGACATCCGCACCAAGTTTATCACGCTCAAGAACCCGCACGATCCCGACGACGGCCCCGGCGACGTGGACCACCTCCTGCCCGAATACGAAAAGCTCCTCACCCAGATCGCCGCGACCCGCGGGCAGTTGAAGGCGCAGCTCATGGAGGCGCTCACCCGGTGAAACAGAAACCCGTCGCCCAACGAGCCGTTGTTGCCAAAACCAAACCAAACGACCTCGCCCCGCTCATCGCCGAGGTGCGCCGCCTCATCCAGTCGGCCCGCCGTGGCGTGGCCTCCGTCGTCAACACACTCCAGGTGATGACGAACTTCGAGATCGGTCGCCGCATCGTCGAGCATGAGCAGAAAGGGGAGAAGCGGGCGGCGTATGGGGCCGAGCTGGTCAAAGAGCTTTCGGCCCGGCTGATGGAAGAGTTCGGGAACGGATTCTCCGAACGAAATTTGGCATACATGCGGAAGTTTTACCTTCTGTGGCAGCCGCGGCTGGCCGAGATTTCGCAGACACCGTCTGCGAATGTGAACTACTATGACCGCGAGGTGAAGCTGCCAGAAGAAAACCCGACGATCGGCATCGTGCTCTGCCAGCAGAAGAAACAAACCGTCGTCGAGCTCACCCTGCCCAAGGACGCCAACATCCACGCCCGCGAATACCAGCTCTACCTGCCCTCGAAAGAACTGCTCCAGGCCAAACTCCTCGAATGGGTTCGCGCGGCGGGGAAGTGCGGCCAATGAACACGGACGGACGGATCCTCTACCGCGACCTGCCAGTTGCAATCGGGCAACTACCCGTTGCCCAAATTGGGGCACGGCCCGTGCCCCAATCAAAAACCACGACCACGACAGCGATTTTGCAGCAGGCCATGGCAAGCATGATCCTCTGCCAGACCAAGGACCGCGTCTTCGTCGAGTATGCCCTGCGCGATGTCCGCAAACCGATATGAAGACGGAGAAAAACTTCTCTGTGGCCTCTGCGGCCTCCTGTTCAAAATCCAGCCCCTGCCGTTCTCATGGATAATCCAGGTAACTTGAAATTTCGGATTCACCACGAAGAGCACGAAGATAAATCGAAATCGTTTGTATACCGTCGCCGGCAATGCCCGGCGCGAACTCGAAAAGAAAAGCGGCCGCAAGGTCGTCACCCGCGACAACTACCTGGCCCTGACCCAGTCGGCGAAAAAGGCAAAATCCGGGTTTTCTTGCCTTTGCCCACCAGGAATCTTTTCTTACGGGCTGGTGAGGGCGTAGACCATGTCCCCGACGAAGCGCCGAAACGAGTCATTTTCCACAAACTGCTTGTAGACTTGAGTATCGTCCTTGAGAAGCAGTTGCATCACCTTGCCGAGCGCCTGGTCATGAGCCATTCGGGCGGTATGCGGGGTGTTTTCCTTGGCGTTTTTGTAGGCATCGTCATTGGCAACCTTGGGCACGATGTCCTCCCGGATTCGGCGTGTCACCCGATCCGAATCAGAGAAGAGGGTACCAAAGCGTTCATTGAATTGCTTTAGAATATGGCTCAGTTGGTCGAGGTCAGGCCCCGTCTTGCCCCCACCCCCGCCCGATGGAATGGGATCGATCATGGCATCCTGATCCGCCAACGAGATCGCCATCATCGTCTTCTTTTCGACGCGGTAGTTCTCCATATCGATGGCTTCGATAAGGCCCTTGGCCAAGTCCGGTTCTTCAGGCGATGGCAGTTTGGGAATCAGAAGATTGAGCAGGATTGACAGCTTCTCCCAATCACGGTTGGTATAGGGGATCACCGAGGCCAGAAACTCGTAGGTCCGGGCAAAAGCCTTGGCGTTGCCCTTGAACTCAACCTGCTGATCTTCATTCATCTTCTTATAGACGGTGGCGCACTCATCAAGGATGGGGTCGAGAAACTTGTCCCGCGCCACCCCGTCCAAAAACAAGGCGACGAACCGTTCCACTTGTTCAGGCGAATACACTTGGGCGTTGTCCAAGGCGGACTTCAGATCGTGCAACTTATTGGGGTCGGTCTCCTCGCTGAGCAGAGTCGTGCGATAATAATCCTGGAACGCATGGGTGATGGCTTCGCTGCTGTTTTGGAAGTCGAGCACAAAGCAGTCGCGCTTCTGCGGATGGGCGCGGTTCAACCGCGACAGCGTTTGGACGGCCTTGATTCCCGCGAGCGGTTTGTCCACATACATCGTATGCAGCAACGGCTCGTCGTAACCCGTTTGAAATTTGTCCGCGCAAATCAAAAAACGATAGGGATCATTTTGGAATTTTTCAGCAATGTCGCCGCTGGGAAAGCCATTGATAACGGCCTCACTGACTTTGGCCCCGGCGTAGTCATGTTCGCCGGAAAATGCCACCACGGCCTGGTAGGGGCTTTTACGTTCCCCAAGGTAAGTTTTGAAAGCATGGAAGTATTGGATCGCGCGCGCAATGCCGCTGGTCACCACCATGGCCCTTGCCTGGCCGCCGATTTTTCTGGCCGCCAGCACCTGTTCGTGGAAATGATCCACCATAATCTCGGTTTTAAGCCGGATGGCATGGTCGTGGCTCTCAACGTATTTGCGGAGCTTTTTGCTCGCCTTCTTGGCGTCGAATCTCGGATCATCCTCAATCGTCTTGAGCAGCTTACAGTAGCTGCCCACCGGCGTGTAGTTCTTGAGCACATCAAGAATGAACCGTTCCTCGATGGCCTGCTTCATGGTGTAGCTGTGGAAGGGACGATGCCTGATCTTGCCCTCGGCGTCGGGTGGCAGTGACTCGCCGAACATCTCCAAGGTCTTGTTCTTGGGCGTGGCGGTGAAGGCGAAATAGCTGGCGTTGGTCAGCAGCTTACGGGCGGCCGCGCGCTTTTCGAGCGCGTCATTTACCGTGTCCTCGGGGTCAATCTCAGCGTCCAGATTCTCGCCCTCCGCCACATGCCCCAGCGCCTTGCTCATGGCCGCCGAAGTCTTGCCGCCCTGGCTTGAATGTGCCTCGTCAATGATGATGGCAAAGGTTTTGCCGCTCTCGATGGCGAGCTCGTCGAGGATGAAGGGGAACTTCTGCACCGTCGAGACAATGATTTTCTTGCCTTGTTCGATGAACTTGCGCAGGTCGCCCGAATGTTCGGCGTGGCCCACCGTTGCGCCCACCTGCATAAATTGCTTGATCGTCCGCTGGATCTGGTCGTCGAGGATGCGCCGGTCGGTGACGACGATCACCGAGTCAAAGATTTCTTTGCCAAACGGGTCTGCCCCATTAGCGGTCTTCTTTACCCCAATCAACTGGTGTGCCAGCCAGGCGATGGAGTTCGACTTGCCGCTGCCCGCCGAATGCTGGATCAAATAGCGTTTGCCAACGCCACATTCGCGCACATCGGCCAGGGCCTTCCGCACCACACCAAGCTGGTGGTAACGCGGAAAGATCTGCGAGCGTTTTTTCCTGCCGCCTTTGGCGTTCTTGGTTTCAACGACTTGAGCGTAGTTTTCGAGGATGTTGGTCAGCCCCGCCGGGGAGAGTATTTCCTTCCAAAGATAGTCAGTCTTGAGGCCGTCCGGGTTGGGCGGGTTGCCGGCGCCATCGCTGTACCCCTTGTTGAACGGCAGGAACCACGAGGCCTTGCCCTTGAGCTCGGCACACATCCGCACCTCACCGTCATCCACCGCGAAATGCACCACACAGCGGCCGGGCTCGAAGAGCCGCTCGCGCGGATCGCGGTCACGGCGGTATTGCTCCACCGCATCCTCCACCGTCTGTTTGGTGAGGCTGTTCTTCAGCTCAAAGGTGGTAATCGGCAGGCCGTTAATGAATAGGCAAAGGTCGAGCGCGCGGCGCGTCTCATCCACGCTGTAGCGCAACTGACGGGTTATGCTAAAACGATTCCGGGCGAATTGCGCCGCCGCCTTCATATTCCCGGGTGATGGGGTGCCGTAAAAAAGAGTAAAGTGCCCAGCGGGGTGGTGGGCAACCCCTTTGCGTAGCACATCGATAACACCGCGTTGCCCAACCTCGTTGGAAATCCGGGCCAGGAACTTGAGCCGGGCAATGCCTTTGGTGTCGTGGTAATTGGCGATCCCCAGCTTTTTAAACGCTTGGGGCTGGGTGTCCATGAGGAAGGCGAAAAGCTGCGGCACGTCCAGCGCGTAAGCGCGATCATAGTCCTTGGGATTGCCGGCGAACCAGCCCGTCCCCCCCGCCAATTCCGCGACGGCCATATCCGGCTCCGGCGTGGCCGCCAGCCCATCAACGCCCGTCAGGTGGCGCATGATGAGGGTTTCGAGCCCCTTTTCACTAGTGTCGGTTGGTGCCATGAAGCCGCCTTCCCTGGTTATGGGGACCGTCAGAAACGGCCGGAGACCGGGGTTTTCAACTTGTTCAGATTGCGAGTGGACAACAGCTTCGCGTGTTGCAAGCAGCCAACAACAATACTCGGCTCCAACCTCAGTTGCCGCGCTATCATACGGACATCGTATTCCGAAATTCGACCGCTCCTACCACGCCCCCATTGGCGGATTTTTTCCGAAGCCAGGCACCCTTCGGCAAACTGGTTGGCTTCTTTTTCCTTGATATCCTTCAGCTCGCCATCAAAGGAATCGAGGAAATAATCTTCACCCTTTCCCAGGTGCAGCAGGATGTGCCCCAGCTCGTGCGCCATGGTAAACCAGAAATTATCCAGCCGGTCGAAGCGCATCGTGTAAACCACGAACGGCCGACCGTTCAGCATAAACGCCGCGCCATCCAGGTATGTTTTGGAAAGATGCTGGAGCCGCAGAAAGCCGACTCCGGCGGCGTTCAATTCCCGAATAAACAGGCGAACGCCATCTGCCATGGTGGTAAACTCCGGCAGCCGCCGGGCAAGCTCTTCCACCTTTGCCCGGTTCCAGGGTGCCTTAAACGAAACGGATTTCGCCTGGTTCCTGGCCACATGGTACCACGTATACGCAAAGTAGGGATTGAACTTTTCCGCATGGGCTTCCGAGGAGCGGCAGTGCGGAAGCGCGGCGGCTTTCATAAAACCAAAATCCAAGGTGTCCATATCCCAAAATGAGGTCACCGCCGCGGCGAGATCGCGCACGCTCTTTCCGGGAATCAAAAGCCAGCCGTTTTTAACCATTTCCCGAATCGGCATGTAGCCATAAATCATGGCTCGCATGGCAATGCCATTCTCGGCGGCGCTGGCTTTTTCATTCAGACGCAGACGGTAGTTCGCATCCAGATTCAGCCAGTATTGCGGGGACTGCTCAAACGCCTTGGCCAAGCGCTTGGCCATATCCAGCGTGATATAGGCCTTGCCGTTAATGAGCTGGCTGACCGTCTTGGGCGTCGTCGCCAAGATTGCGGCCAGGTCATCCTGCGTCCAATGCCGGCTCTCCAGTTCTTCCAAAATGAACTCGCCGGGGGGAATATTCAGATGAGGTTTTAGTCCGGCCATGGTTTTAATCTCCATAATGGTTGGACAGTTCACAAATGGTGACATCGCCCTTGGTCGGGGGATCGTCTGCCCAGGCAACTTCGAATTCGAGTCGCCACCCTCCATCCACCCGGATGGAACAGCGGTTGCCTCCATGCAACTGCTCAAACTTCAACCCTGGGCTCTTCCAAAGGTCGTAGATGGAGACGGCCGCTTCCAACTGCTGGACACGCATGACGAATTTCCGCGGCAGTTGCGGAGTACTGGCCACGGCCAGGTATTTTTTTGACCGCCCCTTGGTGTACAGGTCCTGCAAGTGCTTGTTGCCAAACGCACATTTCATGTCACCCCTTGCCACCAGCCTGATTCCTGTATCCGCTGGTTACTATACCTCGGATTCCCCGCCCTGCAACAAGAAATTACCAAATAGGTAAAAAACACACTACCAGAACCCGCCTTCACCACTGTCATTCGCCCGCTTCCTCATCGGCGGCGCCCGCCGCCTCTTCAGCGGAATCCGCAGGCTCGGCGTCATCCTCATCCATCGGGCCGGTGCCGGGGGGTGCGGCCTCCTCCGGCAACCCCGCCACCGCCGCACGTACGTCGAGCTTGCCGGTGACCACGTCGGCGACCAGGCGCGTGCGGTATTCGCGCAAAAGGCCGATCTCGCGTTCGAGGCGAGCAATGGCAGTGGTCACCGGTCGTGCTTCCTCTTCGAGAGCGGTTAAAATTCTGCGTTGTTCATCCACCCTTGGAAGCAGTACCTTCAGCATTCCGATCTTGGTCTTATTGGTTGAAGCAAGGTTCGTGGTTTGCTTGGCCGTCAATTGAAAGTAGGCGCGAGCATAACTTGTACCCATGAGTGCCGAGAGAAAAAAAGGCTCAAGCAATGACTGATTCAGTCGTACAGCGAAGACATGGTTCTGATGCAGGCAGGGGGCGACCTGTGCATCCCACACGCATCCACGTCCAAGCTTATCTGGATCACCACCTTCGGTCATGAGCACGTCACCCTTTTGAAGCATACAACGTCCGGCTTCGATCTTGGTGACACGAATTGTTTTTACAACCGTGAGATTTGCATGACCTGCTTGCACATTTGCCACACGAAGGTACGGATATTCGCGAAGGGTTTGTCCTGCGTAGTCCTTTCCGAGAGTGATACCCGACTGAATCGCGCACACCGATTTCAATGGCAACACTTCCCAATGTTTCGGGATCTCCCCGAGCCAGGGGATGCCGGAATCCTTCATCGACACGGTGGGGTCGAGGCCGCGGGTGACGGCGCGGTGGATAATGGCCTGCTTCTGCTCGGTGAGCAGCGCGACCACCTTCCGCTTCGCCTGGATCGCCAGCCCAAGCCGGCCGTTCGCCCAGTCCAGAAACCGCACAATCGCCGCCTGCTCGACGGGAGGAGGTTCTGGCGTGTAGATCATCTTGAAATCTTCTGGCCGAAGACTCCACATATCCGACGTGATGCCGTATGACCACCGCTCCGCCTCCTTGGCAAATTGCGGCGTGCGATAAAGATGGTGAAAATAACGGGGCAAGTCATCCATCTGCCGTAACCGCATAACGACGTAGGCAGGACTGATGATTCCACAAAAATCAGAAGCTCCAATTGCCCCTTGCCATGCCCGCATCTTGTTGTAGGCGATGTCTCGGGGCTTAACAAGCTTGTACGCCGATTTGTCTTGCCGGGAACTATCCTTCTTTGAGCTGTTCGCAAGCAACAATTTCTGCCGAATGATGCCTCGCGTAATCGTAACCGACAGCATTTCCTCGTCAGGATGATTTCGCTCCTTCACCTCAGAAAAGAGCGCCCGGTTCGGCAAGACTGACCAATGCCCCGGCACCTGCCCAAGCCATTGCAAGCCGGACGCCTTGTATTCCAGGTACGGTTTGAGGTCGGCAATCATTGGCTTGCCTCCCTCAGCAAATTACGCGGGTCCCAGATTTGATCAGCAAGCCGGTGGTACAAAGCGCTCCGCTGTTCCATGTCAGCCTTTTTAAACTCAGTATGGGGGGCGAAGGGTAAGTCGTTAACCTGAATGCACCGCACAAAACCTGGGCGCTTTCCTTGCCGACGATGCAACAAAATTAACAACAGCGTGAGCGTGGTCAGACGTTGCTGGCCATCGACAACGTGACCTTCAATGCGTCTCATCGTGCACCCCCGATGATCTCATTCAGCAGCCCCTCAGCCTCTTTTTCAACGGCGAGGATGTCGGCGCTGATCTCTTCCAATGTGCGCAGCGGTTGCGGCTTGTAGAAGTGACGGGTAAAGCTGATCTCGTAGCCGATCTTAGTGGCGTCTTCCTTGATCCACGCATCCGGCGTGTAGGGCAGGACTTCGCGGCGGAAGAAGGCCTCAATACCGCCGGCTTCCAGCAGCGGCACCTGTTCGGTGTCGCGCAGTTCCGAGTCAGGTTCATATTCGACGACGCACTTCTTGCCGGCAACCGGGGCTTCGAACCGGCCGTGCAGCGGATCGGGCGTGGCCTTGCCGGGCTTGTATCTCTTGGCGAAGACCGGCGGGGCGGTCTCGACGCGCCAGCTCACGGCTCTCAGAATCTGCTTCAGGTCAGCAGCGGACAACTTCAGTTCCGCCTGCTTGAGCGCCTCGTCCACCTGGTCGCAGAAACGGTTGTAGTCCTCAAACAATCCACCGCCCAGCGCCTCGCGCAATTTCGTTGCGGTTTCCACCAATCGGCCATCGCGTTCCCAAGTCTTGGGATCGAGCAACTTTTTCTTCTTCCTATCGGGCAGGCCCTTTTTCGGGGCCTCCTCCGCATCATCGAACTCGTCAGACGGGTCAGACCAGTCCGACAGAAATTTTTCCACGTCCTCGGCAAGTGCGTAGAAATCCATGAACAGTGCCTCGCCAAATTTCTCATAGAGCACGGTGCGCAACTCTTCGTCCCCGGATGCGAAACGCAAGGGTTCGATCCGCTTGGTGGCCAGTTGGCTGTGCAGGCGCAACGGCCGTTCGACCGTCACCTTCCAGTAACCAAACGCCTCATTGGGGAAAATCTTGGACTCGGGCGCTTCCTTGAACTCGAGAAACGTGCGGTTGATATGCGCAATGTCTTCCGGCGAAAATTCGCAGTTCTTCTTGCCCAGGTTCTTGCGCAGCGGCTTGAACCATTGGGTCGCGTCAATGAGCTGAACCTTGCCTTGGCGGTGCTCGGGCTTCCGGTTCGTCAGCACCCAGATGTAAGTGGCGATGCCCGTGTTGTAGAACATGTTCAGCGGCAGAGCAACGATAGCTTCAAGCCAGTCGTTCTCAATGATCCAGCGGCGGATGTTGCTCTCGCCCTGGCCGGCGTCACCGGTAAAAAGTGACGAACCATTATGGACCTCGGCGATCCGGCTGCCCAGCACCGACTTGCCATTCATCTTCGAGGCCATGTTGGCCAAAAAGAGCATCTGGCCGTCGCTGGAGCGGGTGACGAGCGAAAGTTCCTCCCCTTGGTGCATGACCCGGAAGCGCGGGTCGCGCATGCCGTCCTTGCCGCCCATGTCCTCGAGATCTTTCTTCCAGCTCTTCCCGTAGGGTGGGTTGGCGAGCATGAAGTCGAACTCTTGGCCCTGGAAGGCATCGTGAGTGAGCGTGGACCGGTCCGCGCCGCCAACAATGTGGTCGGCATTCCCGCCCTCGCCCTTCAGCAGCATATCCGCCTTGCAGACCGCGTAGGTCTCGGGGTTGATCTCCTGGCCATAGAGATGGGTGTTGATCTGCAACTTACGGCGGGCCGCGAGGGTCGCGAGTGTTTCTTCCGCCACCGTCAGCATGCCGCCGGTGCCACAGGCACAGTCGTAGAGAAGGTATAAGCCCGATTTGAGCTGGCTCTCAATCGGCAGAAACACCAAGTTGGCCATCAGCCGCACGGCATCGCGGGGGGTCCAGTGTTCGCCGGCCTCTTCGTTGTTTTCTTCATTGAACTTGCGCACCAGCTCCTCAAAAACCGTCCCCATGGCATGATTGTCGATGCCGGCCGGGGAAAAGTCGATCTCGGGGTCGAGCAACTTGTTGATCAACGCGCCCAGGGCATCGGCCTTGGACAAGGTGGGAAGTTGATTGCGGAATTTGAAGTTGTCCAGAATGTCCTGAACATTTGCGGAAAAGCCGTTGAGGTAATCTTCAAAGTCAGCCAAAAGCTGTTGCTGGCTGCCGCGGGACTTGAGGTCACGCAGGGTAAAACGTGAGGTATTGTAGAAAGCCTGACCTGCGGCGTCACAGAGGGCGGCATGTTGCTCGGTGATGTGCGCATCGTCAAGCATTTTCTTGGTCGTGAGCACGGCCTGTTTGGTGGGCTCCAGCACAGCATCCATGCGCCGAATGACGCACATCGGCAGGATGACATCCGGGTATTTGCCGCGCTTGAACAAGTCGCGCAGGACATCATCCGCAATACCCCAAATGAAAGACACGATCTTGTTGTGCGTTGCTTGATCCACGGCCTATTATTCCCCTTCAGACAGAGATTACCGCGATGCCATCACGGAGTCGGCGCAGCATTCTGGACTTGTTCCCCGTCACCCCCGATAAACGGCGTTACAGAATACACCCGGCAGCGGTGGATGCAAGGAGCAGAGGGACGGGTGAAAGGTGATGCTTCGGAACAATCAAAGGACTGCTTGCAGTGCGGGCAGGTGACCTCGAAGTCGGCCATGATTGCGCTCCCCCTTTTTGGTGAGTTTTAACCTCACCACCCCGGACGGTGCGGATTTACTCTGCCAATGGCAAGTTTTCTACTCCAAAGGTCACAGCACGACTGGCTGGCCGTGGGAATGTGACCTATGGGACAACTGTGACCTATGGGAGAATTGGGCGCCGCGATGGCGTTCCCAGCAACCAATTTTACCCGTTTCTGAATTCTATGTCGCTGTCATCGCGCTCAGCGGAGCGGCACTCGCACTCGATCATCCGGCAGTATTATGGGGCAGGATCAAAACAAACCGCCTTTGACCGGTCACTCACGTTCCCGGCTCGGAAAAACCGGAACCATGGCACCGTCCCCATGGCACCCCTGTCCCCAAGAACCCCTGGGGGGGTGGGGCGTCCTCCCTGTCCTCATGGTCCTCATTAGCATTGCTTTTGTCCTCAATGTCCTCGCCCCCCCCCCCCTTCCCGACCAATAAACCATAGCCGCTGAGGACAGAGAGGACAGGAAAAACCGGAGGACTTTGAGGACCAAGAGGACGCGGCAAGACGACTCGAGGGGTCACACCTACTATTTGTCATTAAAGGGTCATTTCTTCATATTATTTGCAAATAGTAGAGTTGACCCCGTTGCAATGCGGGCAGGTGACCTCAAAGTCGGCCATGATTGCTCTCCCCCTCTTTGGTGAGTTTTAACCTCACCACCCCTGACGGCGCGAGTTTACTCTGCCAATGGCAAGTTTTCTACTCCAGGGGGCACCACACGACTGGCTGGCGGTGGGAATGTGACCTATGGGACAACTGTGACCTATGGGAGAATTGGGCGCCGCGAGGGCGTCCCCAGCAACCATAAAAAATACAGTATCAAAGCGGTGTCGAGCCACCGCCACTCTAAAGATTTCGGCCGCAGCCGAAATCAGTTAAAAAGCAGCGCCACGTTAGCGCTTCAGGGGCGGCGGGCATGCCGGTGACAAGATTACCACGCGGCAAATAACGAATACTCTCGTACAACGTAAATGCTTAAATCTTCACCACGAAGGCACGAAGGACACGAAGTTCGATCGACGCGTTTCAATGGCCAATACAGCCCCCAAACAACACCTTCGATTTATCTTCGTGCTCTTCGTGTCTTCGTG
>CAITYL010000085.1 GCA_903896595.1 uncultured Lentisphaerota bacterium | reverse complement strand
GTGGAAGCGCCATCCGGTTTAAGATGCAAAAGTTTTAGGAAGGGGTTTGGTGAGCTCCCTTTTCCAAAAGGGAGCTCCCAACATTGTCCCCCGAAAGAGCGCAAAGAAAGCGAAAATAAGATGGTTGGCAGGGCCAAAGGCCCGATGTTATACCAGCCTGGGGCAACGCCCCAGGAAGAGAAAAACATAATGTTTGAGCCCTGAAGGGGCGTTTCATGAATCAATCCCACACATATCGTTCATCGTAGGCAACCCCATATTTCACAAGAAACGCACGATACTCGTCTTGGAAGGTACGTGTTAGATGATGTTCTTCTTGATGGTCAATGTAGGCCAACAGGGTTTCCAAGTCGGCCGGATTGGTCGAGAATACACCATATCCACGCTGCCATGCAAAAATGGCGAGACTTGGCGCCTGGGACTTGAGCCATTTTGATGATGAAGTTTTTACCTCTTCGACGAGTTGGGCGATGGTGATCATGCGGGATAGCCGGACGGCAAGGTGAACGTGATCCGCCGTACCGCCGATACGCGGGCATTCACATCCGGTGGTACGCACCACGGTTGCGAGATAGGCGTGCAGATTTGGCCTAATTGCTGAACTGAGCAAGGTCGCTCGGTCCTTGGTGCTGAAAACGAGGTGAATAATGACATTAGCGAGGGATTGTGGCATGGAGGAATGGGGAACCGTCATTTGCCATGAGCATTGTCTTGGAGTGTGATGAACCGCCCCTTCAGGGCTAAAGCGTCATGTTTCTCTTTACCTGGGGCGTTGCCCCAGGCTGGTATAAATGCGCGCCGTTGGCGCTCAAAAAATCGTCTCATCTTCTGCTTGTGAATCGCATCTATTTCCATTGTGGCGTAAGGCGATGTTTTGCCAGAATGGCTTGTGGTGGAAGCGCCATCCGCGTTAAGGTATAAAAAGGTTTGACGGAGGGTTTGGGAACCGCCTTTCCTCAAAAGGGGGTTCCCAACTGGATTTCATGTGTCCCGGTTTCGCGGAGAACGGTTTCGTATTGGGGGAGGACGCGGCTCCAGTCGCAGGTTTCGGCTTTGCGCCGGCCGGCGGCGGAGAGGCGCGCGGCCAGGGCCGGATCGCCGAGGAGGCGCCGGACGCGCTCCGCCAGCGCCATGGCATCGCCGGTGGGCGCCAGCAGGCCGTCCACGCCGTCCTCGACCAGAAAGGGAATGCCGCCGGCATCGGTGCTGACCACGCACAGGCCGAGGGCCATGGCTTCGAGCAGGGTGACCGGCGTATTGTCCACCTGGGAGGTATTGAGAAAAATATCGCCGCGGCTCAACCAAGCGGGCACGGCCGGCTTGGCCTGCTTGCCGCCCCAGTCGATGCGGTCGGCCACGCCCAGCCGCCCGGCCAGCACCCGCAACGCGGCGGCGGCCCCCGGCGTTTTTTCCGGGCCGGCCATGGCCAGCCGGAGGTCGGGAATGGTTTTGGCCAAAATCGCCATCACCGCCAAGGCGACTTCCGGCTGGTACAGGTCGTGGTACGCCCGCAGCCAGACCAGCCGCGGCGCCACCCGGTCGCGGAGGCGGAACGGATAGGCGCTGAGCTCCAGCGGATTGGGAATGAGCCGTGACTTGCCCGGCGGCAGGCTGATGCGGGCCGGCAGGAAGGGCGAGGGCGCCACCAACTGGTCGGCCTGGCTCCACAAACGCCACGCCCGGCGCGGCCAGCGGCGGCAGAAGACGGGCAGATTGCCGCCGTGCAAGACCAGCACGACCGGCTTGCCCAGGCGCTTGAGCAGGGTGGTTACCGCCTCGGCCCAGAAAAAGGCGGCGCCGCTATAGACCCCGACCAGGGCCACGTCATAGGCGCGGCGTTGCCGCCAGACGGTCAGTAGCATGTCCGCCAGCCGCAGAAAACGGTTTTGCCGGCGCGAGGTCCGCAGCACCCGCCAGCCGCGTCCTTCCAGACGGTCGGCCAGGTCCTCGTTGACCGTCCGCGTTGTGGCCCCGGACGCGGCCAGGAAATTGTCCACGACCAAGAGCGACGGGGAGGGCGGCAGGGACGACGGTTCAGGAGTGGTTTCCAAGATAATCTCTCACGGGGGATTTAGGCTGTAGGCTGTTAGGCTGTAGGCTATTAGGAAACCAGGCAGTTGCGGTTGTGTTGTTTTCGATATCCGTCGAGTGCCATCGATGGTTATCGACGGTGGTCGATGGCCCTCGGCAATAATATCCAATATCCAACAAGGAATGTCCAAGGCTGAAGGAAATGCCCATATTTCTGTTAAAAGTATGCCTTTCTTTTACTTGGATATTGGACATTCCTTGTTGAATATTGGACATTCCCGCCCTGATCCGTGCTACCGGTTCCGGCCGGCCGGAACCTTTTGAGTGGCGGTGGCTCGACACCGCTTTCATACTGATTTTTTCTTTGCGCTCTTTGCGGTAAATATGAGCCCCCACGATGCCCAGTTTCTTAAACATCTCGGCGGCATCCTTGCAGACGACCAGGTCGCGGCCTTCGTCAGTGGCGTCAAAGGTCCGCTGGGTGGTGGCGGCAGGAACCGTGACATTGATAGCACAAATGGGATGCATATTATTCACCGCGAAAGAACGCCAGGAGCGCGAAAGAAATTCGTTTCACCACCGAGAACACCGAGAGCACAGAGCGGCGAAAACTTCGGTTTTTTTATCCGCGTTAATCCGCGTAATCCGCGGTCAAAAAATAATTTAACCACGGATGACACGGATAAAACCAAGCCCCGTGCTGGCGTGTTTTCGTATACCGCGTTAGGGTGAACTCTTAATTACCTTCAGCCTAAAAAGCTTCAGTCTAACGCCGTGAGCAACCGGATGGGGTCCTGGCCGGCACGGCTGGAGATCGGAAACCCGTCGGCCGTTTTTACGCCGCGGGCGGTGGCTTATTTCCAGTTATTGACGTCGTCTCCGTCACCGTTATTGTTGATTCCATTGGGACCTTGGGACCAAATAACAACACTCTTTAATACATCGGTCGCAGTCCCCGATACGGCACTATCGACTTTGCCATCGTAATTGGCGTCAAACACGACGACACAATTATTACCCCATGGATCTTTGTATTCGCCGACTGTAGCAACTTCCATGAATTTCATACCCCGTGTGTTGTAGTCGGAGGTCGGGGTGCTAGTACACGACAATTGGCGAATCAAAGTGTCGTACTGTGTGCTAGTCAATTTCACATCCGCCGTTCCAGCCGTGATCGGCAAGGTTCCGTATGTGGTCTCAAACTGCTTTATGGCGAGTTCTAATCCCTTGATTTCCGCCCGAGCCTTGGCGACTTTGGCTTTTTCCTTAGCTTTGCCGATGGCGGGCAGGAGCATGCCGGCAAGAATGGCGATGACCGCGATCACCACCAGCAACTCGATCAGGGTAAAACGGCGGTGGCAGCGGCGGGACGAAACGGCAACGGGGTGCGGGACGCTCATGTGAGTGTTTCCTTATACGGTTAGTCGTTTGCAAATGAAAGCGGTTGCGAGGCGGCGAACATCCGAGCCCGGAACGTTAGTGACGGGTGCAAAAAGTTGCACGATTTCCAAGAAAAGTGGATTCGTTTGACCGGTCACTCTCGCGCCCAGGAGTGGCGCTTCGTTCCCGGCTCTGATGATTAAAACCTACCTCCGATACGGCTGCCGTCAATTGCGCTTCCAGTTGGTGATGTCGTTGCTATTCGTGGTGGCGGCATCGGATTTTTGGGAATTGGATGGATTTGCCTTATCTGCCGGCGAAGATGCTGGATCGCCAAAATAAACGTCTGCGCCAGATGTCCACAGGTCATAGCCTTCCGGGTTCATTTCGCCTGGACACTGGTAATACACGCTGTTATCGAAGGCATCCTTCAGTTGTCCATCGTTTGCGGTCGAAGTAAACGTCAGTGTTGTGACGTCAAGGTAATACCGTCCGGGGTCTGCGGGAGTAGCCAAATTGGGCTGTTCCAAACCATGGTAGCGGGTGGGGGATTCATAGCGGCCTTTGATGAATTTGACAAGAACGGGTTGTGGTTCACCGTTGACGCGCGGCCATTGCGGAAAATAGCCAAACTGCTGCTTGTACTGGTCGAAGGCGATTTCGAGCTGGGTCAGGAGCGCGCGGGTCTTGGCTTCAGCGGCCTTGCGGTTGGCGATGCCGACGCCGCCAATGACGATGCCGACCAAAATGGTGATGACCGCGATGACGACCAAAAGCTCAAGCAACGTAAAGCACGACCGGCGGCCGGCCGGCCCGGAAACGTGACGGGGATACAGTGTCATGGATAAAACCTCATTTTTTTGAGCAGAAAATCCAGCCAACCACACGCTATAACTGTACAGGCAAAAGCGGCGGAGTGCAACTCATGATGTGGGGCTCTGCCCCAGGCCCCGCTCAAGGACCCGGTTCCTTGAGAATCCTTGATTCCTGATTTTGCGCAGGGCGGGCTTGCGTGCCGCATTCCGTGCCCCGTCTGGCATTGTGGCCTTCCACGGCACCCAAGCCCGCCCTGCGCAAAATGGAAGGCATCGGGGATTCCAAAGGGACAGGTCCCTTTGGCAGGGGCCTGGGGGCGGCGCCCCCACATTTTATTTCGCGCCTGCTTTGGCTGCCGTGACAGGAACGAGGATTTCGTTGCGGCGCAGGAACCAGGGCATGAAGGGGGGATTGTAACGGGCCCAGACGGGGGTGCCGGTGGCGACCCAGCCTTGTTTTAAGAGCCACGCCTCGAGTTCCAGCTTATAACGGAGGTAGCGCTTTTCACTCCAGAAACCGGAGTAGCGCACCACGGCCATGCGGCGGGCGGGGACCTGGCGCAGAGTGACTTGCGGGTCGTCCGGGACCGGCAGGGTGTCCAGAGTATAGGCGGCCGGCATCATGAAACTGACCGCCCACTTTTCCTGGACCTGTTCCTGGCCGACGGGGGTGGTCATGGCGATCTTGGCGTTCCGGGGTTCCTGGGCGACCGGGGCGGTCATCGCCACTTTGCCGCGCGCCTGATTGGCGCCGGAGATGTAGCGGAAGAGCTTGGAAAAGGCCTTGTTGCCGGCGTTCTCAAGGGTGTCGTCGACGACGGTTTCGGCGAGGACATGGGGGGCATAGTCGCGGATCTCGAACGCGCCGTCCTTCGTCACTACGGTGTAGGGGGCTTCTTCGATCGCCATGACCGTTCCCGCTCCCGTAATCATGGCGGTTGCCGCCACAATAATCTGCAAAGGACGTTTCATGACGTTTACTGTATTCTGCATGGACAGGCTTTGCAATCAAAGGTGGGGCTCTGCCCCAGGCCCCGCTCAAGGACCCAGTTCCTTGAGAATCCGTGATGCCTGATTTTGCGAGAACCGGTACTGTGCGCCGCAGAACACCTGAGGCATTTGGCGTTGTCGCAACAAGCGGCGCATAGCACCGGTTCTCGCAAAATGGAAGGCTTCGAGGAATCCAAAGGGACTGGTCCCTTTGGCAGGGGCTTGGGGGCGGCGCCCCCACATTTGATTAATTCCGGCTTTACCGGGGGGGGCGCGGCGGTGCCGGCACGGTTTGAAGTTGCGCGCGGTGGCAAGTGCTCTTACGTTGCGGGGTATCACATGCGGATTGCACAGGTCATCACCAGTTTGGGGCATGGCGGGGCGGAGCGGGTTGTCACCGATCTCTGCCGCGCCGCGGTGGCGCGGGGTGATGCGGTGCTGGCGGTCAGCCTGCGGCCGCTGCCGCCGCCCGGCGCGGACACCCTGGTGGGCGAACTTCGCGCGGCCGGCGTGACGGTGACGGCCCTGGGCGTGACCAAGACGGCGCCCTGGCGGATTTGGCGCCTGCGCCGGACCTTGGCAGCCTGGCGGCCGGACGTGGTTCACGCTCATCTGTTTCATGCTGCACTGGCGGCCCGGCTGGCGGCGGCCCCCGGCCGACGACCGTGGAAACTGTTTGAAACCGTGCATATTGCCGACCGGCGCCGCGGTTTGGGCGGACGTTTTTGGCTGGACCGCCGGACCTTGTGGCGTTGCGACGCCCTGGTGGCCGTGTCAGCGGCCGCGCGTGATTTCCAGGCCGCCCGGCTGGGGGTGCCGCCGGACCAGATTCGGGTGATTCCCAACGGGATTCGGCCGCCGGTGCGGCCGGACGCCGGCAGGATCGCGCGGTGGCGCGCCGCGTGGGGCCTGACGGACTGCGCCCGGGTCTTGGGTGCCGTGGGCCGGTTGGATCCGCAGAAAGGATTTGACCGGCTGTTGGCGTTGCTGCCTGATCTGGCCCGGCAGGTGCCGGCGGGGGAACGCTGGGGTTTGGTGATTTTGGGTGAGGGTGCGGAACGCCCGCGTCTGGAGGCGTTGGCGCGGCAGGCGCCCGCGGACCGCCTGGTGGTGTGCCTGCCCGGGTACCGGTCTGACGCCGCCGCCTGCATCGGCGCCTTTGACCTGTTTGTCATGCCGTCGCGCTACGAGGGGTATGGCTTGACCTTGGCTGAAGCAATGGCGCACGGCGTGCCCATTCTGGCGAGCACCGCCGACTCGTTGCCGGAATTGCTGGCCGGCTATCCGGGGGGGCGCTGCTTGGCGGGGGAGGCCTGGACCGGAGCCATCCTGGCGGAGTCCGCACAACTGGCACGCGGTGAACCGCGATTGTCCCATACGGTGGATGACATGTGCGCGGCGTATGCGGCCTTGTACGCCGCGCTATAGCCTCAGACATTCCGGCCTGACATGAATTGGGTTTGGCACCGTCCGACACCATTCGCGCGGGATGATCGGGCGCGAAAAAACCAAAACCAAATGTTATATGAATTTTGTCGCCAACGGCGACACATGTGTCAGCCCAAAATTGGACACTCCTGGGGGATGAAACCATCCCAACCCGAGTTTTTCCTTGTGATGTGCGTCCCCTTCAGGGACGAATGCGGTTAATGACGATTTTCCCAGGGTCATTCGACCCTGGGCTTGGAGTTTGGCAGAACTTCACGGTTGCGGCTTTTCCGTCCCAGCGGGACGGGGCGGGAATAGGCAGGGGCTTCAGCCCCTGTTTTGTCACCCCCCATTTCGCGTGCCGTAGG
>CAITYL010000084.1 GCA_903896595.1 uncultured Lentisphaerota bacterium | reverse complement strand
GTCCCGACAGTCCATACGCGGGCGAGGCGATGCTGGAGGCGGGCACGCTCTGCCTGCGGGAGTTCTGGGACGGCAAGCGTGCGGCGCCGTGGTTCCGCAACACCATGGAGTGGTGCAAGACGGCGGCGGCGAACCAGCGCCAGGCGACACTGTACACGATCCCGGAAAAGAGCCGGACGGTCAGCGCGCCGACGGCGGACAGCCGGAAAATCGACCGGTGGGGCATCATCCAAGACGAGGAGCCGCCGGCGGACAAGCTGGTGAACGGGCTGACGGCGTCCTGGTACCTGCGCGACCTGGAGCGGCGCGCCCGCTACCGCCTGGCGTTCTGCCTGATGACGCAGGAGCAGTGGGACGAGGCGAAAAGCGTTTTGAACGGGGTATTGAACATTGATCCCTTGGTGCGGCAGCAGGATGCGGACCAGCGCCCCTCGGCTTTCTATCGATTGAACAAGGTATGCGAGTTAAAGAAGTTCGTGGTGGAGCCGTTGGAACTCGCGGCCATTCCGAAGGACCGGCGGGTGCAGGTGTGTTACGGTGACTTCCTGTATTTGGACCGGCAGTTCGACGCGGCACTGGCAATTTACAAAGCGGCTTATGAGCAGGGGAAGAAGGAACGGTGTTCCCCTCTGGCCGCTGTCGGGCTGCTGGGCATGGCTCAAGCCAAAGGAATGAAGGATCCGCGCGACAAGACATATTTGGCGTTGCTGGAACAGGTGCTCACTGAATATCCACGGGAGAAGGCGGCGGGCCGGGCGGCGTTCTATCTGGCGAACCGCGTGGGCGAAGGGATGAAAACCGCCGACCTGAAACGCGCGCTGGAACTCTATGCGCTGGCGGGGAAGATGTTGCCGCCGGACAGCGCAATTGCGGAAAACTCACTGGCATTCAGCGTCGGCACCATGGTTTGCCTGGGGCGGATGGCGGAGGCGCGGCGGACGGTCGATCTGGTAATCAAGCGCTACCCCAAGACCAACTGGAAGCCGATGATGGATGGTTACTTCACAACGCTCAGGCCGCTCCTCGATGGCAAGCCAGAACCCGGCGGAACGTGAACGAATATTGGGAACCCCCTTTCAGAGGAAAGGCGGTTCCCCAAACCCTCTGTCAAACCTGTTTGCTCCTTTGCGGATTCCGCAGGCCGCCCCAATTGTCCCAGTCATGGCCTATCGCGCAAGAAGCGGCCTGCGGAATCCGCAAAGTGAAAAAAGTTTAAAAAAAGGCGTCCCCCTCCCATGGCCGGCGACCGGCTGACTTGGCATATTGTCGGGTTTTTGCGACCCTATCGGTGGATCATGTCGTCCATGGTGCTGGTGACCATGGCCCTCACCGTGCTGGCCATGCTGCCGCCTTTGCTGATGCGCGGCATGATTGATCGCGTGATCGGCGCCGGCGACCGGAGTTCGTTCTGGCCGTTGGCGGTGTGCATGGTGCTGGTGCCCGCCCTGGCCGCGGTGTGCTCCCTGCTGCAGTCCTTGGGGTTGTCCTACGCCGGCTGGCGCTTTCTCATGGATGTGCGGGTGGGGCTCTATAAGCACATGCTCGGCCTGTCCATGCGCTTTTTCGGCAAGAACAGCACGGGCATGCTGGTGAACCGGCTGATGGGCGACACCTCGACGGTGGGCAACATGCTCAGCCAGCAGAGCCTCACCGTCATTTCCGACCTGATCTGTTCCGTGTTCGCGGTGGCCGCCACCTTCGCCATCAACTGGCGCCTGGCGCTGATCCTGGTGCTGGTGGTGGTGCTGTTCGCCGGCAATTGGAAGCTGAATATCGGCAAGCTGCGCCGGGTCGGCCGCTCCTATTGGCAAAGTTTTGACCGCCTGTCGGGCGGCATCCAGAACCGGTTGTCGTCCAACCTGGCGGTCAAGACCTTCGGCGCCGAGGAGCGCGAGCAGCACGTGTTCGAGGGGCAGTCGGGCACAACCCTGGAACTGCTGCGCGAGGCCAATACCTCCAATAACACCTTCTGGATGAACACCAGCCTGATCCAGAACCTGGGCCGGTCGGTCATCTTCTTTTTGGGCTGCGCCCTGGTTCTGCGCGAGGAAATGACCTATGGCGACGTGGTAGCCTTCACCACCTACGCCATGCAATTGCTGTGGCCGGCCATCCGCTTCTCCGAAATGGCGCGCCAGATCCAAGATTTTCGGGTGGCCATCGAGCGCATTTCCGAAATTCTCAACGAGAAGCCGGAGATCGCCGAAAAGTCGCAGGCGCAGGTGATGGCGCGCCTGCGCGGCGGGGTGGAGTTTGAGCACATTCGGTTCCACTATGAAGAGGGGCGCCCGGTGATCCGCGACTTTCATTTGACGGTGGCCCCCGGTGAGACGGTCGCCCTGATCGGTCCCACCGGCTGCGGCAAGAGCACCATCCTGACCCTGCTGATGCGCTTCTATGATGTCACCGACGGCGACATCCGCCTGGACGGTATCCCGATCCGGGACATGCAACTGGACTCGCTCCGCCGCCAGTTCGGTATCGTTCTGCAGGAGCCGTTGCTGTTCAATGTCAGCATTGCCGACAATATCCGCTACGCCCGCCCCGGCGCCACCCGCGCCGAACTGGAGGCGGCCGCCCGCGTGGCGGAGATCCACGATTTCATCACCAGTCTGCCGGACGGCTATGACACGGTTCTGGGCAGCGAGGGCATCCAGCTCTCCACCGGTCAGAAACAGCGCATCACCATTGCCCGTGCCGTGGCCGCCGACCCAGCCATTCTGATCATGGATGAAGCCACCAGCGCCTTGGACAGCGAAAGTGAGCGCGCCATCCAGATCGCCATGCAGCGGGTGCTGAAGGGGCGCACCGCCTTTATTGTCGCCCACCGCCTGAGCACGATCCGCAATGCCGACCGCATCGTCGTGCTCAAGGCCGGCACCATCAGCGAGATGGGACGGCACGAGGAACTGATGGCCCTGCCCGACGGCCATTACCGGCGCCTCTACGACAAGTACATGAACAAGGGCGTCATTGAGGAAGACCTGGCGTGAAGGCACATTTCCGCGACTACCCGTTTCGTCCGCCCCGGCGCGTGCATGACACGCAGGCCGGGGCGCTGGCGCTGTTCGGGCGGTTTCTGCGGGTCTATGTCTGGCCGCACCGGCGCGCTGTCGCCATCTGCACCACGCTGGTGTGCATGGAGGCGTGTTCCGTCTATGTTCTGGCCTGGCTGACCCAGGTGGTGGTGGATGACGTGCTGGTGGTCACCCCCGCCACCCTCGCCGTGCCGGCCGCCGGCCGCCTGCAGCCCGACGACGGCGCCCCGCGGGTCCGCGAAAACCCGGTCGGCCGCGAACGGCCCGCCATCGGCCTGGGCCAGCGCATCAACCTGGGCCTGAACCCGTCCCCGCGCCCGGCCGGCGCGGCGAACACGCTGCTGCTGATTTTTCTCGCCTACACCGGCACCATCCTTGGCATCAACCTGCTGATGCGCTTCGCCGCCCGCATGCGCATCCGCACCGGCCAGGAAATCACCGGCAGCCTGCGCGAGGACGTCCATCGCAAGGTCATGCTGCTGAGCATCACCTACCACAACACCCACACCTCGGGACGCCTGCTGTCGCGCATCCTGTGGGACGTCAACGCGGTTCAGGACCAGATGCTGAACACCCTGATCAACTACATCAGCCAGGTGGTCATGGTGGCGGTCGGCGTGGTGATCCTCTTCTCCGTGGACTGGCGTCTGGCCTGCCTGGCCATTTCCGTCATGCCGTTTTATGTCCTGGTGTTCAAGAAGGGGCGGCCGGCCATCCTGGAAAGCGGCCACGAAACGAGCCAGTCGAATTCCTGTTTGTACGGCCTGGTCTCCCAAAAACTGGACGCCATCCGCGCCGTGCAGGCCTACGGCCGCCAGCCCCATGAGTCTCTGGCCTTCCACCGGCTCAGCGCGGTCTATCTGCGAGATGCCCTGTGGCAGGCCCGCACCTCCGCCTGGATGAATCGCACCGGCGAACTGCTCTGCGCCCTGGGCACCAATGGCGCCGTCTTCCTGGTCGGCACCTGGCTGGTGCTCAACGGCCAGCTCACCCTCGGGCAAATGCTGTTCGCCCAGGGGGCCGCCGCCAGCCTGTTCGGTCCCGTCCTGCAGATTAGCTTTCTTAATGTCACGCTCACCAACCTGCTGGTCTCCCTGCGCCGCCTGGCCGACATTTTCGATGAACCCCTGGAGATCGACGACCGCCCCAATGCCGTCCCGTTTCCCGCGCCGCTCCGTCACGGCCTTTCCCTGCGCCACGTCCGCTTCCGTTTCCCCGGTGCCGAGGACCCCATTCTTCAGGACATTTCCCTTGACGTCCCCGCCGGTGGCTGGCTCTGCATCATGGGCGCCAGCGGCACCGGCAAGACCACTTTGCTCCATCTGCTGGCGCGCCTGCACGAGCCCGAGTCCGGCGAGATCCTGGTGGACGGCTTGCCGCTGGCCAATCTCCGCATCGATTCGCTCCGCCAGCATCTGGCCCTGGTGCCACAGGAGGCCCGCATCTTCAGCGGCACCGTGCGCTACAATATCTGTTACGGCCTGCCCGGCGCCTCGCCCACCCAGATCATGGCTGCCGCCCGTGCCTCCGAGTTCCACGACTTCATCATGACCCTCAAGGTGCAGTACGAGACGCTCCTCGGTGAGAAGGGCGTCAGCCTCTCCGGCGGCCAGAAGCAGCGCCTCTCCCTGGCCCGCGCCCTGCTGACCAATCCCGACCTGCTGCTGCTTGACGACTGCACCTCCGCCCTCGATGCGGAAACCGAGGCCAAGATCCAGGAAACCCTCGCTCGCATCCTCAGCGGCAAGACCGCCGTCATCGTCTCCCAGCGCATCTCCATGGCCCGCCGCTGCCACCGCATCGCCGTGCTCCAGGACGGCCTGGTCGCCGAGTACGGCACCCACGCCGAACTGGTCGCTCGCGGCGGCTTCTACGCCCGTCTTCACGCCCAGCAGACCGAGGGGTGAGCCGCTGTCGTTGGGCTTTGGGGAGCGACCGACGTTAATCGACTGCAATCGATGGCAATCGACCGCAGCCGGTCGCAATCGGTCTTGGATTTGCCGGCATTAGTCTCCGCGAACTCCGCGCCTCCGCGTGAGGCAGAATTCCCCCCCCGCGCTCATGGCATGGGGGTGGCCAGGCGGCGGCGGAAGTCGCGCGGGCAGAGCCCGGTAAGCCGCTTGAATGTCTTGGAAAAGTGGAAGGCGTCGTGGAACCCCGTTTCGCGGGCGACCGTCTCCAGCTTGCGGGCGGGATCGCGCAACTGGATTTGCGCCTGTTCGATGCGCAGGCGCAGCAGGTAGGCCCCGGGCGTAAGGCCGGTCAGCCGTCGGAAACAGGTGGTGAACCACGCCCGTTCCAGGCCGGCCACGGCCGCCAGTTCGGCGACGCTGATCCGCCGGTCCAGATGGCGTCGCACATGCGCGAACACCGCGTCGAACCGGTGCCACGCCGCTGTCGTGGTGGCGGTGTCCGCCATCCCGCCGGCCGGGTAAAACAGGGCCAGCGTCTCCAGCAGCCAGCCGCGCAATTGCAGGCGGAGGGCCGTGGCCGGCGTGCGCGCCGCCACCACCGCTGCCATCTCCCCGAATCGGGTTGCGAACTCCGCCCCGGCGGGGGCCGGGATTTCGTAGGCGGGCGGCGGCAAAACAGCGAACAGCTCCGCCGCGCCCGCCAGGGTGGCTTGGAGATGCACCCACCAGATGGTGACCTCCCGGGGCGTGCCCAGGTCCAGCTTTGAATAGGCGGGAATCAGGTACAGCTGGCCGGGGCGCAGGATGAACTCGCACCCGTGATGCCGCAAATAGCCGCTGCCGGCCCGGACAAAATAAAGCCGGGCGAACGGGCTGTTATCGCCGCGCAGCCGCCACGTGTCATGGCGGTACACGCCCCGGTCGCCGGCGGGGAGGGCGATAGCCAAATGGTCAAGCAGGTCCGTCACAATACAAATATACATGTTTTAGATACACAATACCATGTTTTATTTCATGAACGCGAGTTATTCTATTTGTCAGATTGAAAGTCGTTGTCGTGATCGTGGTCGTGATTGAATCGATTACGATGGACGACCACGATCACGAGTGGGTTCATCCGCATTCCGGTGGAGCCGGGGTGGCAAAGGGCTTGTCGCCCGTCGGGACGTCGCCGGCGCGAGACAATCGCTTTGCTACACAAAGAGTACAAAAAGGTTTGGAAAAGGATGGGGCGCGGGGAAGGAAACAACCTGT
>CAITYL010000083.1 GCA_903896595.1 uncultured Lentisphaerota bacterium | reverse complement strand
TAGCGCAGTATAACATAGCTTGGGAACCCCCTTTTGAGGAAAGGCGGTTCCCAAACCCTCCGTCAAACCTTTTTGTTCCATAACGCGGAGGGCGCTTCCGCCACAAGTCATTCTGGCAACCTGTTGCCTCTGCGCGTGCGAACTTGTGGCGGAAGCGCCCTCCGGTTTAGGATTCAAAAGTTTTAGGAAGGGGCTTGGGGAGCACCCTTTTCCAAAAGGGTGGCCCCAACATCATCCGACAAAACTGTCATGCACCCAACCTCAACGTTCGAAGCGACGTTGACCTTGAGGGGCCGGGTCAGTTCGGCGTGAGCTCGAACACCAGGAGCGTTGGCACGGGACCGGCCTTCACCTCACCGGTGACCAGCGTGGCGCCGTGATCCGTGACGGGCAGCGCCTGGGCGGCCTTGGCGCCGTCCGCCGCCAGCAGATCCACGGCCACCGCACCGGTGGCCGTCATCCGGCTGGTCTTGGCGAGGGTGACGGTGACAGGCCGCGCAATCACGTCCTCGGGACTGGCCGCCCGCCAGGCCTCATAAAAACTGTCCCCGATTTTCTGCCGGGACTGCAGGAACCTGCCATCAAACGCCTCGACGGGGTTCCACAGGGCGACGACCAGCCGGTCCGTGCGCCCGGCGCCCCGCGGCCGGACCAGGAAAGAACGCACCTCCACCGCCCCGGCCGGGGCAACGGAAACGGCGTAGCGGGTGTTGACCATTTCCTTGGGATTGTCCGGCAGCCGGGCGGCCAGGTTGCGCATGGCCACGCCCATGGGCCGGAGCCGCGAGTCCGGCCCGCCCTCATACAGGGAAAAGTTCGCCTCGCCCCACATGTCCTTGTACCAGATGCTGATTTCGATGCCGAGCTGAATTTCCTCCAGATAATGCCGCGCCAGATAGGCCGCCTGCTCCGTCTCGGAATAGACAATATTGCGCCAGTTGTCCCATAGCTTGGGCGTCAGGAACGGGTGAATGGCGTACCCCCGCTCGGAATCGATAACGATGACCCGTTTGCCCGGCGGCGCATGGGCGGCGGCCTGGGCCCGCAACCAGGCGACATCCGTCTCCAGGCCGCTTTCCGGCATCAGGTTGGTCCGGTGATAGCCATGGAAGGTCAGGATGTCAATGGTGCCGTCGGCCAGCAGCCCCAATTCCAGGCAGCGGCTGATGAACGGCCGGTCCATCCACGCCACCGACAAGGCGCCGACATGGGCCTTGGGGTCCGCCTCCCGGATGGCCTTGGCCAGGGCGCGGGCCACCTGCACATAGGTTTCGGGCTTGTTGAAGACCTCGGCCATGCAGGTCTCGGGCTCGTTGCCGATCTCCCAGACCGCCACTCTGCCCCGGTAATGCGCCACCGTCGCCCGGGTAAAGGCGGTCATGGCCGCCAAATACCCCGGCAAGTCTTTCCGCGGATCCGGGCGGACCGGATTGAGATCGTGCAACCCAATACAATTAAGAATCTTGAGTTGGTTTTTCTGAAAGTCGGCGACGATCATGTCCGCCCGCGAGAAATCATAGACCCCCGGCTGTTTCTCCACGTCCGCCCAACTGACGCCCCAGCGGACCCAGCGGGCGCCGAGCGCGCTGATCTTCGGTCCATATCCCGGGGTGTGAATGTTGACGCCAAAGGAGGGCTGGCCGGGAAAGAACACCGCCCCGTCCGGAACCGCGTCCCGGGCGACGGCGGGGAACGTCAGGGTTCCCCACGCGGCACCAGCGGTTAAAAGGGCGATGAGGTAGTGTTGCGTCATGGAAAAAGTCGACTTTCTTGGCGCCCGTTGCGAGAGAAAACAAGGCTCGCTGGTTGAGGTGAAAACGGAAGACCCGAGAGACTCCCGGGACTGGAGGGACCGGAGTCACGGTTCACGAGTCACGGACCATTTCAGCTTTCTGCTTTCCCGATTTCTGCTTTTCCCCTGTCACTGGTGCCGGTCGAAGACATCCGGGAACAGCCGCGCCTCCGTCCCCCACCACGGGATGTCGGCCCCGAACCAGCCGGCGGTGGCGCCCCACGGCACAAGGTTGACCGAACCGTCGTTGAAGGCCACGTTCAGACCACGGTCATGCTGCTGGCCATAGGTTTGCATGGGAAAATTCGCATGAACCACATCCGCCAGCAGGGAGCGGCGCGACATGGACTGATTGTCGGCCAAGCTGGTGACCGGCGTTCCGCCGGTGCTCTGACCACTGGTGTTGTGGATCTTGATTCCCCAACCGTTGTACCAGTTACGGCTGAAATAACAGACATTGGTGTAACCGCCCGCCGTGTCATTGACATGCCAGTCGGTACCGTAAGTAAACCCCAGCAGGTTGCGCGGACAATAGGCGGCCTTTCCCGCCGCCATGTAACCATCGCGGACAATCGGCCCCCAATCGGTGAACGTTCCCGGCCCCCACCCGGTCGGCCCGGCAATGGAAAACTGGGTCATCATGATGTTGCCGTCTTCCGGACTGCTGGGATAACTGCCATTGTTGTCTTCGGCGTACAACGCCCAGCCAAGGCCGATCTGCCTGAGATTGCTGAGGCACTGCATGTCCTTGGCCTTGTCCTTGGCTTTGCCGAGAGCCGGCAGCAGCAGGCTGGCCAGGATGGCGATGATGGCGATCACCACCAGCAGTTCGATGAGCGTAAACCGCTTCATGAAAGACCCCTCATATCACCGGTTTCCGGGATGGGGGGGGGGGCTATTATGTCTGACATATCCGACTTGTCCGACATGTCCGACGTGTCAGACGCCCCCCCCCGAACCACTTGTCTTGGGCCGTTGCCGGTTCAGCGCCGCCGGCGCAGGAACAGCATGCCGCCCAACGCCAGCAAGGCCAGGCTCGCCGGCTCGGGAACGACGGTGACGGTCACCGCGCCAAGCTCCAACGAGTTGACCGGCGCACCGTTGGTTGACAGATCGATGCGCACATAAAAATCGCCGTCCGTGGAGTTCCGTGTGCCGGTCAATGAGTCATACCCACTGCCGCTCCACACCGCATTGAAGTCCACCAGCGACCACTTCGCATTGGTTTCAAAGACTTCTCCCCACCCGTCCCAGCGGCTGCCCGTCATCGGAGTGAGCTGGCTCCAATCATTGGTGTCGCTGTAATACATGGTGATCTTGGTGCCAGAAGAATTCCTCAAATTATAGCCGGCATTTAGGTTGACCACACAACCGGTGCTGCCGCTGGTGTTGGTGAATAGGCATACGACTGGGTGAACCAACCGGGATCGGCGACCGCGTTGGCCTGGATGTTCCATGTCGCGGTGCTGCCCGTCGTGTAGGCATAGTTGATGGTCTTGCTGTTGTTGTTGACCCACGCCGCCATGGACGTGGAGGCGCCCAAAATCAGCGCACCGGCGAGAAGGCGTTGCTTGCTCATGATTGCGTCCTTTTTCAATGGATGGAATTTGTCGTTACCACATTCAGAAATAGTCTCCGCTGACCTCAAACACTACGCGGTCACACACCTCCTTACGATACCGATACCGATACCGACCCCGAGAACCGCCGGAGGAGTCATTGACAGAGGGCACGACGGATGACGCATGCACCTCGTGTGTTCCCCGCTGTCGCCGCGGCTGTGCCAGCCGCCCCAAGAGTGGGTCCGTTTTAGCGCCTGGCACAGGCGCGGCTACAGCACCGCTCCCGCTGTCGCCGAGCGCGG
>CAITYL010000082.1 GCA_903896595.1 uncultured Lentisphaerota bacterium | reverse complement strand
GATTCACCGCGAAAGAACGCAGAGAGCGCGAAAGAAAAAATCGGACGCATTTTCTTTTGCGATCTTTCGCGTTCTTTCGTGGTGAATAGTTTAAACATGCAGGCCAACCGCCCAACCCCGTCGTCACCCCGGCCCCTCGACAATGGCCATGGCCTTGGCCATGAGCGTCGTTTCGCAGCCTTTGACACTGAGCACATCGCATTCCGTGCCCAGAATGTACGGATGGCCGACCGCCCGCATTTTCGCGAGATACTCGCCCGACAGCCGTTTGATGTCGGCAACGGTGATGAGGTCGTCGGAATAGAATTTCTTGGACGGCAGGTTGCCGTACAGCACGATGTCTTTCGGCACCAGGGCGGCATCATCCCACAGCCGGCGGGAACAGCCCAGGCTCATGATGACCGGCCGCAGCGAGGCGAACCCCCGGACCATGTCGTCCACCAGTTCGCCGCAACAGTGGAAAATCAGGTCCACGCCGGCGGCATCCATGGCGGCTTTGACCCGGCGCATGTACTTGAGGACCATGCGTTCGAAGACGTCGGAGCCCGCCGCCATCTGGTTCTGGGAGACATAAACCTTGTTGGCGGCCGGTTCGGCGATGAAGAACGCCTTGGCGCCGGCCGCGGCGTGGGCGTGGAAGGAGCGCAGAATGATCTCGACACTGAGATCCAACAGCGTCTCCACCGTCCGCACATCCGGGTCTTCCTCGGCGGAGACGCCCATCCCGGCCAGGTAAACAGGGGTGATCGGTTCACCCAAGAGCTTGGTCATCAGCGAGAACGGCCCGATGCTCATGCCGACCGGCAGGAGATCGGTGTGTTGGGCGACATAGCGCACGGCGTCCACATTGGCCTGAAGCCGCGGGTCGAGCGGCCCCTGGATGCCCTGACGGATGCGGGCGAGCTGCTCCGCGGTAGGGCAGGCGGTGAAGTGCCAGGTGGGGATGTCGGCCTCGGGAATGCCGAGGGGGCGCAACAACAACGCCTTTTCCAGCATCAGGTCCATGACGGGCATGGCCAGCGGCGTCCGGAACCGGGTGGCCGCCGCGGCAATGACTTGGCCCAGGCGGGCGCCGTCGCGCAAAATGGCCTCGTGGTCGGGGTGTTCCTTGAGCACCAGATCGGCGCCGACCGGAAACCGCAGACCCGTTTCGGCCAACTTCAGATAATACTCGCGTTGCATGGTAACCTCGCGTGGATTGAGCCAAAAGACATTTCCCGTCCTCAACGTCCCCTAGGTCTTCAACGTCCTCCCTGTCCCCAAATGGCAAAGTTGACCGATGACATTGAGGACACCGAAGACGGGGAAGACTGGGGGTGACTTCTATTGACCAGTATATCACCACCGCCGGGCCGCCATAGAAGATTTATGTCAATTAAATGATTTTATTGCGCAAATTCCCAGATATTGTGTATAGTTCTTAGGCAAGATGCGCCCCATGGCGACCGGATCAATATGAAACTATTGTCACACCGCCAAATCGACCAGATCACCCAAAGCTACCGAAAAGCCTATGCCCTGAACGCTTCCGTGCTGGCTGGCGACGGCGGGCTGGCGCCGCCGCCCGCCGGCGCCGCGTTCCTGAATTTGCCGTTGCTGGCGCATGCCCGGTGGGACGCGTTGCAGGAGAGCGTGCGCTGGGGCGAGCCGTACCTCTACTTTCCCGCCCCCGGCCTGATGAGCTGGGTGGTGCCCCTGGTCAATGGCAATGAACTCGTGGGTGGGCTCTCCGGGGGCGAGGTCATCCCCGAGGCCGCGCCGGAGCGCCAGACCACCTGCCGCTACCTGGTCGATGCCGGGGCGCCGCGGCAGGCCGTGGAGGGATGGCTGCGCACCGTGCCGCTGTGGCCACAGGGCCGGACCCGCGAGGCGGCGGAGGCGCTGTTCCGGGACGCCTACCTGATCACCGGCTTCAAGCCGGAACTGCTGCGCCGCAACCGCGACAACGCCCTTCAGCAGCGCCAAATCGCCGAAACCATCCATGAACGGAAAGCGGACGCGGCCCCCCCGCCCCTGGCCATGCTGCATGAGGAGCAAATGCTGCTGTCGCTGGTGCGGGTGGGCGACCTGACCGGCGCCCGGCGCGTGCTCAACGACATGCTGGCCCGCATCTTCCTCTACTCGCCGCGGATGCCGCTGGTCCAGGCCCGGGTCATCGAGATGCTCGGCTACCTGGTCCGCGCCGCCGTGGAAGACAACCCGATGCTGGAGCCGCTGCTGGAACGGCACCTGGGGTGGATTGAAAAAATCGTCGCCACCCGCGAGTTTGAGCCGCTCTGCATGCTGATTCGCGGCGTTCTCGACGACTTTATGGACGTGGTCCGGCTGCAGGGCTTCAACCGCTCCAACCGGCATGTCCGCACCGTGCTGGATTACCTGGCCCAACAGTACGCCAAGCCCGTGACCCTGGACGCGCTGGCCAAGCTGACCGGGCTGAACCGCTTCCATTTGTCGCGGCTGGTGAAAGCCACCACCGGCAAAAGCATTCCCCAGCACCTCCGGACGCTGCGCATCCAGGCCGCCTGCCGGCTGCTGGAGAACGGGGACACCGAGAGCGGCGACATCGCCTACCGCCTGGGCTTCAGCGACCAAAGCTATTTCATCAAGCAGTTCCGCGAGGTCACCGGCACCACCCCCAAGCGGTACCGGGCCGGCCTGGCCATGAAAAACGCTGAAAACTGAAAAAACCGAAACCCCCTTGTAGCACGTAACCGTTCGGATTCACCACGAAGTCACGAAGAGCACGAAGGTAAATCGAAGATGTATTCTGGCGTTCATTTTATCATTGAAGCGCTTCGATCAAACTTCGTGTCCTTCTTGGAAACGTGTGTGAACTTTCGGCGTTATTTCCAGACCGGGCGGCTCCCGCTGATTGGAAAAACCTCGTTACTTTTGAAACCACCTCGGGCTTGCAGCCCGCCCAATCGGGGCGTACCAGCTCGAAGAGCGCGATGCAATCGCTTTGCTACAAAAAAACCACTTCAAGGCCTTCGTGAATAATCCAGGCTAGGCTTCGCTTATTTCAGCTTTCTGCTTTCCTGATTTCTGCTTTTTCCTCAGGGCTTCGGGGCGGCGGGAACGGTGAACAGATCGGCCGCCTCCGGGCGTTCGGCGATGGGCCAGACCTCCGCCTGGGCGAAGGTGACCTGGCTTTTCCATTCCTTGCCGTCCAGGCGCAACGCCTTGGGGAACCAGAACCGGTCGCGACGCTTAAACTCGCTGAACTCAAAACTGCGGCACGGCGCGGCGATGCCGCTGCGGAACCATTCCACGCGCAACGGGAAGGCATAGGCGCGGGCAAACCACACCTTGACCTTTTCGGACGGGTTGCGGGGATTCTCCAGCATCAGGACGCGGCAGTCCTGGCCGCGCACCACGTCGCCGGGCAATTCGAAGGCAAACCGCCAGTAGAGGAAGCTGAAGGTCAGGTCGGCCGGCTCCAGGCCCAGTTCCTCCAGGCGCGGCCCCGGCGAGCCGGGGGGTGGCGCCTCCAGTTGGATCTCCGGCTGGGTGCCGGCGGGCCCGTAGGTCAGGCGCACCGCGTAGTGCCGACTGTTGTCCAGCGTCAACTCGGCCCGTAACCCATTCGGGCGCAAACGCATGGCCAGGCTGAGCGGAAAGCTCCGCGTCCCCTCCGGACCGCGGTGGCGGATCTCGCCGGCAAACCGGCACCACATCTCTTCCAAAAACGGCCGCCGGGCCTGGTCGAGAAACGCCGTCGCCGACAACGGCGGCCGGGCCGCGGCGGACGCCGCCTCTCCCGCCCCGGCGGAAACCGTCGCAACCAGGCAGGCGGCGAGCAGCCAAGCTCCGGGAAAAAAACGGTGTCGGGCGGTGAATGTTGGCATGGAATGTCGAATGCTCGTTTGGTTCATGGGGCGCTAATATATACTGCGTTGACGTGAGATCTTAATTGAGGCTTTGGTGAAAAGCTGAAAACGGAAAAGGAACCGGATGTGCTGGCACGTCGGCGCGAACCGCGTGGTTACATTGGCCATCGAGTTACCGGTTCCGGCCGCCGCCGGAACCTTTTGAGTGGCGGTGGCTCGACACCGCTTTCATACTGTATAAAAGCGCCGTCAAGCCGGCGACACTCTAAAGCGCCAGCCCGGTTCCCGGCTGGCGCGGTCACCGGCAAAACCTTCCGCGCGCTCATGGGCACATGCACGCCGCTTGCCACCGCCGCCGGCCCGCGCTATATTGTTTCGTATAACAAAACTTTGTTTTACATAACGAAACAATTTGCCCCGCTCTGAGCTTGGCGGAGGGTCCACCGGGCGGCAGGGATCAGCCACCCCAACAAGGAGAATCGCACATGCGATCCCACGCGAAACGTGACTGGCTAGCCCGGCTGACCGTGCTCGGCCTGCTGGCGGGCGGCACCCCCCAGGCCGCCTGGATTTTGGTGGATGACTTTAGCGGCGGCACGGGAAACTGGACCGTCTCACAGACCGGTAGTGGCACCGTCGGCATAGTGACCAATACCTTGACCAGTGGGCCGAACCCCGGGCCGGTCGGCACGGTGGCGAAGCTGGACATGTCGAGCACCACCAGCAATAAATATGCCTTTATGACCTCGAAATCAACCTATTCCCGCGGTGATGCCGCGGTTTTAAAAGTGGCGTTTGACTTGGGCTATACCCAAACACCGACAAACGCATACAATGGCTATGGGCATTATTTAAGCCTGGTCACCTCGTCTACCGCCACCACCAATTCATGTCTTGCGGGACATGTGGGAGGTATGGGTACAGATGTAACCAATCGATATGCCTTTTACATGAAGGCCGGAACCGGCGCCACGACGTTCTCTGGCACTTCGGCTCGCCAACTCACGGGCACCTGGTACCATTACGAGCTGTCGATGACGGCGAGCCAGACCATCCTCAACGCCTTCACCTGGACGTCAAGTAATCCGGCTGACTATTTGGCCGCGTCTCCCGTGTGGTCCCAGTCCAGCGCCACCGGAATTGGCACCGGCAATTATTATTTGAGGCTTACCAACTTGCAACCGTTTTTGGATACCGCAACCCAGTCCCGCGACATCATGTATGCGGACAACGTCTACTACCTCGTGCCCGAGCCGGCGGCGCTGGCCTTGCTGGGACTGGGCGCGCTGGGGCTGGCCGGACGGCGCCGGCGGCGCTGAAATTTCCGCTTTCCACCTTACTTTTATAGGGTTGTGTCCTTCCCAACCCGGACATAGCCGGAACCAAAATAACATCATTTCACCACAGAGGACACAGAGAGCACAGAGATGCGAGACTGGATGGTGCCGAAAAACCGAATTGCCAGTAGAACTCGCCAAGTGGCGAATTTCCAACCCCATCTTGAACGGTTTCCTTCATGATTCATTCCGTTGACAAAGCCCTGGTGTTGCTCAAGGCGGTGGCCGGCCACGACTACTGGATCGGCGTCCGCGAACTGGCGCGGCAGACCGGCCTCAAGGCGCCCACCGCCCAGCAACTGCTCAAGACCCTCCAGGCCAGGCAGTTTCTGGAGTTCGACGACGCCACCCGGCGCTACCGCATCGGCATTGCCGCGGCCTTGCTGGGACGGGCGGCCGACCTCCCCGCGCGGCTGGGCAGCCTGGCCGGGCCCCAGGTGCAGGCGCTGTTCCGCGAGTTCGGCGAAACCACCGTGGCTTTGGTCTGCGACCGCGGCCTCTTTCATTGCGTGTGCGCCTGCCCCTGCGAAAAGGAACTGGCCACCTCCGTGCCGTCACCGGCCGACCTTGCCAATCCGCACCTCATGGCCTCCGGCCTGGCGCTGCTGGCTTGGCAGGACGCGCCGTTCCTGGACGCCTACCTCAAGGCGCGTGGTTTGGAAAACGCCGCCTTCGCCAAACGCCTGGCCGCCGTCCGCCAAACCGGTTTGGCCGAAGCCGTCGACGACCACCACAGCGGCGTGGCCGCCTATGGCGCGCCGGTGTTTGACGCCGCGGGGCGAATCATCCTCTCCCTCGGCCTCAGCGTGCCGCTGCCCCGCTTCAAGGCCGCCCTCGGCAAACGGCTCGCCGCCCGGATCGTGGAAACCGCGCTGGCCTTGGGCAACGCCCTCGGTTCCCGTTGAACGCATTATCCGCCGCCACCAAGAAACACAAAAATGACGTGAGGTATGCGAACTGGGAACGGCGGGCATCAGAGCCCGGAACGTTAGTGACGGGTCACAAAGCTTGCACTGTACCTTAAGAATAGTGGATTCTTTTGACCGGTCACTCTCGCGCCCAGGAGTGGCGCTTCGTTCCCGGCTCTGATGGGTGATCCTTGCTTGATCGAGTTTTGAAAACGGGTCGGCTTGAATAGGGGTTCGGGTAATGAAACTGGCCAATGTGACGCTGGAGATGAGCCTCAAGCCATTCGGGGACACCGGGACGGAGACCCTGGACCGCGTCCTGGCCACGCTCTTCCGCCAGTGGCGCGACCTGACCGCCGGCGCGGAGGCCGTCTCGGTCCTGCTGTGGGCCGCCGACGGTTCGGAAATCCTGGACTACACGGGCGACCCCGACGCCACCTTCGAATGGGCCAAGTGGATCGGCGTCGCCAACCCGCGCTGGGGCGGCCGGGACCGCCACGACCCGGACGGCCTCTCCATCCACAAGCGCCCCGCCCTCTACATGGCGACCCCGCCGGAGTTCACCTACCGCTGGCTGCAGACCTTGGTGGCGCGGATTAAGGCAAAGGCCGGCGAACTCGGCAAGCCGGTCCGCGTCATTGCCACTTTCGACCCCGGCCCCGAGTTCGCCAAGTCCTCGTTCAAATACGAGCGTCACGAGGAGATCTGTTTGTGCCGCTGGGAAGGCGCGCCGAGCTTTGTCTGCTGTTATGGCACGCTCAAGGGCGATCCCCGCCGCTATGCCGCCTACCCGGACGGCATCCCGGACGGCGAGCCGTTCGGCCGCTTCCTCGGCCGCCAGGCGCAGCGTTTTCTCACGGACTTGGGGTTCGACGCGCTCTGGCTTTCCAACGGCTTCGGGTTCGGCCTGGAAACGTGGGCCCACACCGGCGCGCTCTTCGACGGCAAACGCTTCTCCCCCGCCCGGGCGGCCGAAACGCGGGAACGCATTCTCGGCTTCTGGCGCGAGTTCACCGCCGCCTGCACGTTCCCCATCCAGGTCCGGGGCAGCAACTTCCCGACCGGGGTGGATGTCGCCTCCGACGCCGTCCCCGTTCGCGAGATCTACCAGACCTACCAGCCGTTGCCGCCGCCCAACTCCCCGTGGGCCGCGCTCGACGGCGACTTCGGCATCGAACTCGGCGGCTGGATGGCGCACGTCGCCGAAATTCCCACCGCCTCCTATCTGTTCCGCTATTACATCCATGACCCCTGGTTCAAGAACAGTCCCTGGCTCGACCGTTACGGCCGGGAAAGCCATGATATTTTCTTGCCCCTGGCTGTTTCCCGGATCGATCCGGCCGGCGCCACCGCCACCGCCGACCATCTTTCATTGCTCACCGTCGACAACTCCTTTGGCGAGATGCCGGACCAGGTGCCGCGGGAGGTCGTGCCCAAGTTGCTGGAAGCGATGGGTGACGCGCCGGATGCGCCCGGGCCGCTGGTCTGGGTCTATCCCTTTGACGAAATCCACGACCGGGTCGCCGCCGGCCGCGATCTTGACGTGATCTTCTTCGGCGACTGGTTCGTCTGCGGCGCCATCAACCACGGCCTACCGCTCAACACCGTGGTCAGCACGGGCAATCTCGCCCGGCTGCTCAGCACCCGGCCGGAGTTGTTCAAGGCCTCCATTCTCTTCATTCCCTGCGGCACCCTCGCCGATGCGTGCGCCGAGGCGGTCACCGCCTGGGTCCGCGGCGGCGGCCGCGCCCTGTTCTACGGCCCCGTCACCGGCGCGCCGGTCTGCATCCGGGAGCTGCTGGGGCTGGCGGCGGCCCCGCCGCTGTCCGGCGATTTAACCTTGGAAATCAATGGATTGGAACTGGACGTCTGCGCCGCCGGACCGGTGCCGGCGGTCTTCCGCCACGACCCCCTGGTCGGTGGCGGTGGCCTGGATGCCGTGGCCACGCCCGCCGGTGGCGCCGCCGTGCTGGCAACCGCCGTGCTGGGACAGGAACAGCGGGCGGCGGCGGTGTCCCGCACCGACCCGGCGTGGCGCGGCGGGCGGGCGGCCTGGGTCCGCGGCAGCGTGTCGGGCACGGCGGGTGGCGGCCAGCTGCTGACCCCGCTCGACCCCGCGGCCAACTTCAATCCCGAACGCCTGCCCGGCCTGCTCCTCGCCGGGTTCGGCTGGACCCTCCGCTTCACCAAGCGCGAATGGGGCGCCCGCTGCCCGATCACCCTGGTCGCACGCCACGACAATGCCCTCTTCTTTTCCGGTTTCACCCCGGATCTCACCGGCGGCCTGATCCTGGCAACCCCCTTGGGCGCACCGCTCTTCACCGGCACGGAAACCGTTCTGAAAGACGGTGCCGCCACCTACCGCATGCCCCGGAGCTGGCACCAGGAATGCCGCGTCTTCGTGGTCCAGGAGGCGGGCTTTGTCGCCTGCGCCGAGCACATTGCCATCGAGATGAGCCAGCGCCGGAACCTGCTGGTCAGCGGACTCCGCAACGCCACCGTCCGCTTCCTGCCGGAAACCGGCGGGGCGGACCAGGTCCGCTTCCTGCTCAATCCCCAGCACCCATTCCTCGGCGGCGACTGGCTTCCCGCAGCGCCGGTTTCCGACGCCGGCGGCGACTACCTGGAACTCCACGGCGTCACCGGCACAATAATGATACAAATTACTTAGGATGAAATAATAACGTACATATTATTGGGATCGTCTTGTGTGGGCGGATTTTTCCGTCCCAGCGGGACGGAGTGGTAATAGACAGGGGCTTCAGCCCCTGTTTTGCCAATCCCAGAATTTCGCGTGCCGTAGGTACGCGGCGGGCCCGGCCGGGCAGGCATCAGGGAGAGATGAAACATTGCCATGTTTTCTTGCGTTTTCACCATTGTGAAGGTCGCGGCGTACCTACGGCACGCCATTTGTGTGTATTCTGAAAACAGGGGCTGAAGCCCCTGCCTATTGTCATTCAGTCCCTCCGGGACGAAATCCGCCATACTCCACTAATCACCTCATCAAACAGCAATCTTTTCCTTACCTGTAGGCGCGCGGGTGCACTTCGCGGCCGAATGCATCTTCGATCTGTCTTAGTGCCCTTCGTGGCTTCGTGGTGAATCCGAACGTTAACCTGTTTACAAGGAAAAAATTCCATGCCCGTACAACGCCGCCAGCCGCTTGCCGCCAAGGTCGCCGTCTTCGGCGTCGGGCTCGACACCTATTGGGCGCAGTTCCCGGGACTGCTCGACGAGCTGACGGCCAAGCTCGGCGTCTTCCTGGACAAGCTCGCCCCCCTGGGGGTTCACACCAAGAACTTCGGCATGATCGACAACGCGCGGGCGGCCTACGCCGCACTGCCGAAAATCAAGGCGTTCGACCCTGATTTGGTCTTCGTCGACATGCTCACCTACGCCACCTCCGCCACCTTTGCCGCCATTGCCCGCGACCTGTCCGTCCCGGTCGTCCTGGTCGCGCTCCAGCCGCTCCAAGCCATGGACTATCCGCGGGCCAAGACCTACGTCCAGCTTTGCAACGATGATTTTTGTTCGGTGCCCGAATTCACCGGCGTCGCCATCCGCATGGGCCGGCCGGCCCCGGCGGTCATTCTCGGCACCCTGCACGACGATCCGCGGGCCGACGCGGAGATCGCCGACTGGTGCGCCGTGGCCCAGGCCGTCCATGCCCTGCGCCATGCCCGCATCGGCCACCTGGGGCATGTCCTCGAAGCCATGCTCGACATGCAGACCGACCCCACCGCCGTCACCGCCGCCTTTGGCGCCCACGTCGTCCAATGCGAGCCCGACCAGATCATGAAACATTACCGGGAGGTGCCCGCCGCCGCCATCGCCGCCAAGAGCCGGGAAATCCTGGACTTCTTCGCCACCCCCGACCCGGTTTCCGACCCCCTCACCGCCAAGCTCATCGACACCGACCTGGCCACCGCCGCGCGCGCCGCCGTGGCGCTGGAACGTTTCATCGACGAACAGGCCCTCGACGGCCTCGCCTATTACTACGAGGCCGAGCCCAACTCACCCATGCGCGAACTGGTCACCAACCTCATCGTCGGCAATTCGCTCCTCACCGGCGCCGGCTTCCCCATGTGCGGCGAGTTCGACCTCAAAACCTGCATCGCCATGATGATCCAGGACCGCCTCGGCATGGGCGGCAGCTTCGCCGAGTTCCACCCCGTCGATTTCATCCGCGACACGGTGCTGGTCGGCCACGACGGGCCTCATCATCTCAACATTGCCGAGGGGCGTCCAGTCATCCGCAGCCTCAGCCAATACCACGGCAAGCCCGGCGCCGGCGCCAGCGTCGAGTTCCGGATCAAGGACGGTCCGATCACCATGCTCAGCATCGGAGTGAAGGCCGACGGCAAGTTCAAGTTCATCGTCGCCGAAGGCGAGTCGGTCGCCGGCCCGGTGCCCCCCACCGGCAACACCAACACCCACGGCCGCTTCAAGCCGGACGTGCGCACCTTTCTCACCCGCTGGGTCGCCGCCGGCCCCACCCACCACTTCGCCCTCGGCATCGGCCACCGCGCCGCGACCCTGCAAAAAGTCGCCGCCGCCTTCAATATCGAGTGCGCGATCATTCCGCAGTGACACAACGCCCGTCTGACTGCCATCGACCGCCATCGATTGCGGTCGATTGCATTCGGCAGCGGTCGATAGGGGGAACGATCAGGCGCGAAGGGACGGGTGAATTGTGCACACGGTTCAGGCCGCGCGCCTCCGGTCTCTCCAGTCCCTCCAGTCACGGGAGTCACGGTTCACCTGTCCCTATGCTGTCACTTGGGAATGGCAACACCGCTGGATCGACTTGACGCATTTCAAACGACTCATAGGGCACGGCGGGCTGATCGAGAATCAGCAACTGGTTTGGAACGGTGGGAATGAGTAGCTCCCCCTCGTCCGAAAGAACGATTCCCCGGTGGCTATCGGCATCACGGACGCGGGCGGTCATGCCGGGCCAAGGATTGGCCAGCCGCAGAGTCCCACCAGCCAGGCTTTCGATGATCAAATAGTCCAGCAGCGCTCCCCGTTTCTCGCCGCTGACGAGAAACGCGCCCGGCACTCGCAGGCCATGGAAAGCCGCCGTCACGTCAGCCGGGAAACAAGGAAGCACGCGCAAAACATCGCCGGTCTGGAGCACGAGCATCTCCACCGGCACCGAGCACATGCCCATGGCGTGCTCGGTTTGCAGGTAGTGCGACATCCAGTTGTGCGTCAGCGCGTTGGTGGTGGGCACGTTGGACGGGGTATAGGCCGCAGCGCGGCGAACCGCCTCCACCTCGCCCATGCGGATCAGTTCGCGCACGCCTTGGCCACCGCACCAGGCTTGGCCGGTCTTGCTGTGTTGCGGGTCGCGGGCCAGCAAGGTCTGACGTGCGGCATCGCGCCACTGCTGAGGGCCATGCCACTTGCTGACATGCTCGCCGGGAAACACGGGCGGCAGGTCGAACTGGTGCCCGCCAGTCTTGCGCAAATCCCGTCCCTCAAAGCCAATCCACTCTCCGTGCTCATTGCGCGGGAAATCCGCCAGCGCGTCGAACGTGTGCTGCCAGCGCTGGCGTTTATCCGAATCCGCGCCAAGTTGAGTCGCGGCATCAAGTGCCACCTTGAAAGCCCCGCGGACCAAGCTCAACTCGTAGAGGCTGTTCGTGCCGACCGAGGCCAGTCGCGGCGAGAGCGCCTCAAAAAACAGCGATGGGAAGAGGTCGAAGCGCTCGTTTTCGGCATTCCAAGTGAGGAAGTCCGCATAGAAATCCGCCACCTCGGCGAGCAACGGGTAGATCTTATGCGCGAGCAACTGGCGATCCATCGTATAGCGGTAAAGGTCGAAAAGCAGCATCGCCAGCCACCCCGAACCGCCCACGGAAATACCGAGCGAGGCGGCCCAATCTGCCTCTGTCAGTTCATATCCTTCGATTGAGGCGGCGTGCGGAAAGCGCACACCTTTCATGCGGAAATAGGATTCCGTGTCCCGTTTGGCTTGCGGATAGAGTTGCTGAATCAGGCGCAGAAAAGGCTCCAGCAGTTCGATGCGGTTCGCGCCGAAAAGTCCCCAATAAACCGCCTGCAGATTGACATTGCTGTGATAATCACCAAACCAGGCGGGCACTTCTTCATGCACCCAGACACCCTGCAATCCTGGCGACTGTCGTCCCGGCGCCAAAGCGCTGGCGCAGTAGTACAGGGACACATAGTACCATTGTTCGAGCGTTGAATCACTGAGGTAAATCGCGCTGCGGTTCCAGAATTCACGCCACCACCGGGTGTGTTCGCGATGGATGCTTTCATAGCCCGCCGTCATGGCCGCGCGCACCCGGCGTTCCGCCTCCGCGACCGGATCAGCCGCGTCACGCGAGGTCACCAACGTCAGATAAATCTCCAGCGGTGAACCTTCCACTGTGCGGAACACCCCAACCGCGCGGGTGCCAGCGGCGTAACTTTCCATCCCGCAATGATTCGCCGCGATGGCGGTGACCACGCAGTCACCGTTGTTGAACGTTTGCTTCAGCAACACGACTCCATCGCGCTGGATCGTCTCGGCGGCGGGAAGGAAGCGGGATTCACCGCGGGCGAGCTCCCATGTCACGCTGCCGACCGGCGCGATCTCTGGAGGGAAATTGCGGCGCAGGGTCGGATCAACGGCGAATCCCGGACAAATGTCCGTCGCCATCACGCGCAGGGCCAGCACTTGCGTTGCACGCGAGACCAGGCTCTGCACTTTCACCTTGCCCCAGGTGTGCAGATCGGTGTCCATGCCGTAGGGGAAAAATTCGAGTTCGGCGGTGCCCGTGGCCAAGTCGCAGCTCAATTGGGGCGAATGGCAGCCTGCCTGGTCAAAAAAATGCAGTCGCAAGGTGCCGCCGCCGGTGGCGTGTGACTTCGGTGAGACCTCGGGTTCCGCGAAAAGTCGGTTGAAGGCCTCGCGGTCTTGGGCGGCGAAAATTTGGCGCAGCTCCGCGAAGGACTCGCCCCGGAAATTGCTTTTGGTTCCCGGAATGCCGTCCCACAGATCGCTTTTTCCCAAGGCGATGCCGAAGTCGGCCGGGGTGCCGTAGAGCATGGCCCCGAAATCGCCGTTGCCCAGCGCCGCGCCAGCCTTCCATTCCGTCGGTGGGCCGGCGGGCGCGCCCCACACCATGCGGTAGGCCTGCAAGCGTTCAGAAATATCGGCCGTAAACCGATTGTGTCGGCACATCATAACCCGTTCATCTGTAGCGCAAAACGATCCATGTACGCTCATGGAACTCCTCATGTTTTCTCGTCTCTCCTGTACGCTCATGATGATGCCCGCGGGTGGATTTCCGCTTGGACATGGTGGGTGCCGCTGGGGAAGTCACGGCAGGCCAGAACCGATCCTGGATACGGTTGTCCGTCGACTTGCAGGCGGCACTCCGTAGCCCTGACCCCGGCGGCAAAATTGGCGATTTGGATCTCATACACCGCCCCGCGGAAGGACCTGGTCATCCGCGCGCCTTGCCAGCTGGCGGGCAAGACCGGATCGATGCGCAGCCCATGGAATTCGGGGCGCACGCCGAGCAGATAATGGGTCAAGCCGCGCAATGCCCAAGGCACCGTGCCGCTGGTCCACCCTTTGAAAGTGGCGCCGGGGCGGGCGTGCTCGGGGCCGCGGAACATGTTGGACAAGGCGTAGGGTTCGAGCCAGGATTGCGCCTCGCCCAGCCCCGGGTTGAACGGCAGGATGCTGGTCAGGCTGGCCAAGGCGGCATCGCCATCGCGGCGCAGGCAGTCGGCAACCGCCTGGAAGGCGGTGACGTGGCAGTAGCAGCTCCCGTTCTCGCCCCAGCCCGGCGGCAGGCAACTGATGCGGCCCAGCCGTTTCTGGTAATGTGTGAACGGCGGATGGCAGACCCGCAGGCCGGCGGGCGTGCGCAACTGCCGGTCCACGCTGGCGGCGAGCGCGTCCCAGCGCTCCGGGGCGTGCCCGGCGATGACCGCCCAGCTCTGCGGCTCGGCAAAGATCCGCCCTTCCGCATCGTCGTGGCCGCCCACCGGTGAGCCGTCGTCGGCAAAACCGCGAAGATACCATTCACCGTCCCAGGCGTGGCGTTCCAGGTTGTCGGCCAGCGCCTGGGCCTGCTGGCGGCAGAGCGTGGCGGTGGCGGAGTCCGCAAGGTGGTCGGCGATGGCGGCGGTTTCTTTGAGCGCGGCCAGCAGCGCCAGGGCGAGCCAAACGCTTTCGCCGCGTCCTTCGCGCCCGATGTTGAGCGAGTCGTTCCAGTCGCCGAAGTAGAGCTTGGGCAGGCCATGGGAGCCGAGATTTTCGTTGAACCAGCGCAAGGCGCGGAGCTGGTGCTCCCAGACGCTGCCCACGCCGCCGTCGCGGTACGGCACGCCGGCTTCGAGCACCGCGAAATCGCCGGTTTCCCGCAACCACTCGCCAACCGCAAAGGGGATCCAGACACCGCTGTCGGCATACTTGTGATGGTCGTCGGGGCACCAGCCGCGCATGGCGCTGCCGTCTTGGAATTGGTGGGCGAGCGTGTCGCAGAGCAAGGCGCGGGCGCCTGCCGGGGTGTAGGCGCAGAGCGCCTGCACGTCCTGCAGGGTGTCGCGAAAGCCGATCAGGTAGACGCGGGTGAAATCCTTGAGTAGCGCGAGCTGCTGCTTGGCCCAGACATTGAAAAATTGCGTCCACCGCGGGTCGGGCAGTTCAACGCTGATCCGTTCAAAGGCGGCCGTGCGGCGCCGGGCCGCCTCCAGGCCGCGGTTGAATTCGGCGGCGGAAACCGTCGCCGCCAATGCCTCGGCCTCCGCTGTGTCGAAGGCGACCCCGGCCCCCAGATGGATCACCCAAGTCCCCCCCGGCGGCAGTTCGAGATCGTATTGGAAGGCGCCAATGAACTCTTCAGTGGCGGCGTCCTGGTCGGTCAGGGCGGCGGCGCGAATCCCGGCGGGATTGGCGAGCGCGGCATAAGGGCCGCCAATGAACTCGCGCTTGCGGGTTTCGTAATGGTCGGGGGCGCGGCTGGCGGCGAACCAGGCGTGGTTTTTCGCCTGCGGCCGTTCGTCCGACTGGTTGAGGGCCAGCAGCAGCCGGTCGCCGACCCGGCGGCAGACGCTGTAATTCTCGACCGTGCCGTAGGGCGTCCAGCCACCCAGGTCAAATTCGACGGCGGGATAGACGGCCAGCCGCCGGGTTGTGGCTCCGGTGTTTTTGACCGTCAACTCCCACAACTCCGCCGCGGTGCCGGCCGCCGCCGTGATGCGGAGTTCGCTGACGATGCCGCCCACCGTGCAGCGCAGCGTGGTCAGCCCCAGGCCATGGCGGCATTCGTAGTGCTCGAACGGCAACTGCACCGGATCCCAACCGACCGTCCAAAACTGGCCGGAATCCACGTCCTTGACGAAGACCAGGCGGTCGCGAATCGGCACGGTGCGGTGGCCGGCCGGATCGCGATAGAGGCTGGTGCCGCGGCCGCGCTGGTCGATGGCGACCAGGAACTGTTCGTTCCAAGCGTAATTCAGCCACGGCCGCGGCGGGTCGAAACGGGTGAAGACAAACTCGCGGCCGTCTGCCGAAAACTGCCCAAAGGCCGACTCGTGATCAGGAACGCTCATCGTGCCGCCTCAATGACGATGAACATGCCGCCGCCGCGGGGCGGCAGCGTCACGGGAGCGTTGGCGGGGAGTTCGCCACCCTCCTGAAGACCGGCGATGGCGGGTTTGCGCCACCGGACATGTTGCGGATCAAGCCCCAGTGCCGGGTAATCCACGGCCAGGCGGCAGGGAATGGCGCGGTCCGCCCAACTGGCGACCACCAGCAACGCCTGCCCGCGCTTCCGGTAGACCGTCGCCCGCGCTTCGGGACTGGAGGGCTTGACCGGGCAGGCGGCATCCCACCAGCCGAGCATGACGGCATCCTGAATGCCAAATGCGTCCCAGAACGTCCACAACGCGGCGGTGCGCTGGTCGGGCGGACGATAGCCCATGCCGAAGAGCATGCCCCGGAAATGATCGGGCTGGGTGCCCGAACAGGCCAGCATGTCGCTGGGCAGGCCGAAGGGCAGCCCCGAGGTCTCCACCAACCAGTAATCCGGCCCGAGCGTGTAGTCGTAACCCTCGCCCACCCATAACGAATTCAGGTAGGGAAACGCTTCCATGGACACATTCGCCGAACTGCTGCGTTGATCAAGATACAGGTAATTATTGCCCAGGTGCGCATCGCGCCGGCCCCCGCCCGGAATCATGGCGTTCATCAGCCGGGCGAGGCGACGCATGGTCAGGCGGTCCGGCCCGATGCCGTCAAAATAGAAGCCGTTCACGCCGCTGGTGGTGATCAGCCAGCGGGCACCCTCAAGGAAGTAATTGTCGTAACGGCTTTTGCCATTAAGCACCAGGCTGGCATCCGTCTCGCCATTGAACAGCGGCTGGCGCCACGAGCACACATACCCCGAGCCCAGATGTTCCATCAACCACGGATAACCGCCGCCCGCCTGGTTCTCCTGGGCGGTGGTGCCCCAATAGATCATCCCTTTGTTCTGGTTGAAGATTTCCGCGCCCAGGCTTCGTAACGGCCAGATTTCGGCCGCATAATTCGACAGCAGGCCGGTGTTGTAGTAGAGATTTACCCCCTTTAGGCCTTTCGCGTGGTCCTTTTTCACCAAACCGCTCAGTCCGTCGGGGGTCAGAAACGGGTAATTGATGTAGGGGTTTTCCGGGAAGGCGTGGTGCAGATGATGCACCGTGATCTCCGGCAAGACCGCCGGGGGCGCCGTGTTGTCACCAACCCGCCACCCCCAGTGCGACCGCGTGTCCAGCGGCTTGAACGGCGTGATCAGCAGGCGGAAGCGCAACTCCAGGGGCACCCCGGCGGTCAATTCACGGGGGCCGGTAAAGGTCTCCAGGCGCACCACCTCGCCGTCCTCCCGCAGCCGGCAACCGCCTTGGCCGGCGTTGGACCAACTTTGCGGGAGTCCCGTTTCAAGCGGGGCGCCTTCCAGCTTCAACTGCACGCCCGCCTCGACCCGGCCCAGCCATGCCATATCAATGGGGCGTTTGGCGTCCCATTTCCAGTTCCAGGCATCGGGGCGGCGGCCGCCGCTCTTGCCCAGCCCCATGAAATAGGGGACGGCGTCCCGCCGTAACGGCAAGGTAAGGCGGAGGTCGCTGATTTTTAGGTTCTTTTCCGCCCGCAGGGTCACGCGATAACCCAGGTAGCCATCATATTCCAAGCGCGACCAGACGGCCCCGGTCAGGCCCGCCGCCCGCCAGGCCGTCTGGCGCTCGACCTGCACCGGGGCGCCCTTGGTGACGGTCGTGCCGCCAGGGTGCCATGCGATGGCACGGCCATCCGGCAGAGCGAGGGTCACGGTCACGGGCGCGGCCAACAACGCCTGCCCATTACTGGTGATCTGCCGCGGCAACCCGGTGTCGGCAAACTGGATCGTCCGTCCGAGAATGCGGCTTTCCTGGGCACCGGACGTCTGCACCGGGGTGAACGGAGGGGTCAGGGTCGGTTCTTGGCCGATGGTGGAATCCAGCCAGCGCAACCGTGACATGCGCCATAACTCGGCGGCGCCATGATCTTTCAGCGGCGGGCCGGCAACCGTCACCCGCACGGTTACCGTGCGAGCCGGCACGCCGAGGGCGCTGATTTGCACCGTGCCTTGGTAGACGCCCCGGGCCTGGGGCGGCACCGCCACGCCAAACCACAGCGCCTGCACCCGCCCTTGGGCAACATCCACCCGGCGGCGGAACGGTTGGCCCTGCCAATCGATGCCGCCGAGATTGAAGCAGCGGATGGCCGCGGCGGGAATGGTCTCCCCGGCGGCATTGCGCAGATCGCTGATCTGGAGCTGGAGATCGTTCACGGCCTGCCGGGCCGCCCACACTCCCACCTGAAACGTATAAAACTCATCCGGCCGCGCCGTGCCTTGGAACGTGTCGCCGGAACCGGCACGCAACCAGCGCGTCGGCAGATCATCACTCATCCGGATCGGAAACGTGCGATCCTCGGGAAACAGCAGCCACGGCGCGGCCGGGTGGGCCGCCAGCAGGGCCTGCGTTTCCGCAGCCGTGGCGCAAACCTCCATTGGGTCGAACCGCTGAAACGCCCCCCGCGCCTGAATCTCAACCAGCTTGGCTTCCGGCAACCTCTGCCAGCCGCCTCTGGTAATTTGCTCCGGCGTCAACCCGTTGCGTTTCCGCCACGCCGCGTCCGCCGTGTCTTTGGCCGGGAAATAGTCGCCGGCGGCGTCAAAATTGCCGGTGCCGGGCGCATAGGGCAGATAATAGAACTCGTAGGTGCCGGGCACCGTCGCCGGTGCAAAGGCGAACTCCGCAACTTCCCGGTCCATTTTCAGCGGCACGACATTCGTCACCACTTTCCGGGTGGCCGCGTCAATGACCATTACCTGTTTTTTCTCCGGGTCGTGATCCCGCCGCCGCCAAGGAATGGTGACCCGCACCGCCGGTGCCGCCGACGTCACCCGGACCAGGGCGCGATGGTTCCCGAAACCGGTCTCCGGCCAGTCGCCAAGCCCATAGGGGCCTTCCCCGAGTCCGAACGCCACCGGGCTGGCACACGTTAGCGCCAGCACGACCACCCGCCCCATCATCAGACGACATAACTTACTCATTACCGGTGTATCCTTGAATATAACTTCAGACCTCTGCACCTACCGGAATTTGCTTATCCGAGCCCGGAACGTTAGTGACGGGTTCGTCCGCCCGAGGACGGGCGGCTCCCGGTGATGGGAAAACCGCGTTACTTTTGAAAACACCTCGTTTTGACCGGTCATTTACTTTTTCACTGACGGTGGCAAGGCGGAAAACCGCAACTCGTCCAGCACGCCAAGAAACTGGTTTGGTGCCGTCGTCGGATCGGGATCAAAACTTGCGCAGCCCAAGGAAAACCACTGGACATTGGCAACCACGCCTTGGCCCGGCGCTTCCCCGAGCAATTTCCCATCAACGTACATGCGCACCGTATGGCCATCGTAGCTGCCGGCAAAGTGATACCAAAACCCTTCCAGCGTGTAGGATTTCAAGGCGGCGGGAGCCACCGCTCGCAGGTCACTGCTACAGCCCACCCATTCACCTGGCGTACCGCTCTTCGGCAGCCACAGGTTAAACTCCAGACACCGTCGTTGCGATGCCCAACGAAAGAAAACTTGATTATTGGACAGGAAATAGAGGTCGCGATCCATAGAAACCGTGCTGGGGATCAGAAACCAGAAGTCAATCGCGAAGGCGTCACCGCTGAGCGCCCCCGGCGGCAGGTTCACGATCGTGGAATTGTGCCCCAAGGGCTTAGTCCGCCCAATAAACTCAAGCGCGCCCTTGAACTTGCCATCCGGCGTCCAGCGGACTTCCGGCCCTAAAACACCAGTGGCGCCATGCCCGGTCGCCGCCAGCGGCGGTTTTCCGGTGTCCTGGTCAAAATGAAACAGCGCCACCGTTGTCGTCGCCGGCGGCAAGCGAACCGGTGACGGCGGGGCCACCGCGCGGGTGAGGCCGATCTCGCGGAGAATCACCGGGGTGATCTGGTTTTGACACCCGGTCGCGCTGGGATGAATGCCATCCGGCACCTCTTGGGCAAACTGTGCCGGGTGGTCATGCCTGAGTTGTTCCCACCGGGGGTTGAGGTCGATCAGCTTCAACTTTCGCGCCGTGGCCACGCGGGTGGCGAGATTGTCCACGCCCCATTTTGACCACATGACGCCCTGGCCGCTGTTGATCACGGTGCATAAGCCCGGGTACTGGGTGGTCAGGGCGTCTCGCACCTGGTCTACCCAGGCTCCGCCAGAGGTCAAACTGGTGCCATAGGTCACCACGGTCTGCGGTTGGTTCGCCTTGAGCTTGGCGACCAGCAGGCTGCCATCGTCGGCCAATGCGGTGATCGAATAAAGAGCCAGGAGGAAGGCACTAGGTATGTGATGGTTCATGTTGTAACGCTTTCTGATGCTCTTGCAAAACCCCGATTACCGGTTTCCTACCAAGCCGGGCCGCCCACCCCCTGAACAATGTTTGAAACCACAACTTTCGCATCATGGGGCGGTCTTTCTGGGCCGCAACCAAAGCAGCGCGCCTTCGGCCGGCCGGATGTGCAGTTCGGCACCACAGTCAAACCGGGCGGCGGGTTGAAAACTCTTGAGCGCGGGAGCATAAAGCTCGCACTCAGCCGGGTTCAACCCCAGCGCCGGCCAGTCAATCTCCAGCCGGGTCGCGACCGGCGCATACAGTTTCTCGACATCGACGATCCCCTCGTGCGTCGCCTCCGCGGGTTGGGTGAAGGTGATCAGGCCGAAACCACCGGCGTTGTTGAAGCTGACCGCCGGCTTGCTCCAGCCCGAAAGCTGGGGGGCCGGGCGCTGCTGTCCGCGACAGATATTGAATCCAATCCGGTCGCCGGGACGGGGCGGCTTCATGCCCAGTTCGGCATAAGCGATAAAAATCTCCCCGGACCAGCCGTCGGGAGTCTGCCGAGCTTGGTAGTTCCAGTTGCCGTTCCACGCGACGTTGGGCGGGCCGCTGGTTTGCCAGTTCCATGTGGTCTCGGAGCCGCCGGGGCCGGCGTCGAAGATGGCCCCGTTGGCATTGCCGGTGAACTTGAAATACTCCTTGGCGGCGGGATCGGGCTGGAGAAAAATCTCAAGCGAGTCATCTTCCCAAAGGTTTTCATCCCGCGCGCTGTACTTGGCCAGCGGCTTCTCGGATTGGTAGCAGGTGAAGGAAATTTTCAAGCCTTCAGAGAGCGCGGCCGCGTTGACGAGTGTCTGCTGGCTCGCCGGCACCACTTTCCCGGCGCCGCCGAATCCGGTGAAGCTGCTGGTTTGCGCCATGGCGCCATCCTCCGTGGCCACCAGCGGCACCTTGAAGTTTCGCCTCGCGGCCGGCGTGTCATCTTCCGGCCATTCGGCCAGGGCGATCAAGGCTTCGCCGGGCTTCTGGTAGACCGTGGCCTTGATCCGGGGGTTGGTCGGTTTGACCGGGCAGTTTTTGTCCCAGTAGCCGATTATTTTCGCCTTCTCGATACCGAAGGTGTCCCAGAATTTCCACATCTCGTCGCAGCCGGGAAGGAAGCGGCCGTTCATGCCGAAGACCATGCCGCGCCAGGCATTGCCGCCGCCGGCGTTTTCGAGCATCTCGTTCATCACGCCGAAGGGGATGCCGGAGATCTCAATGAGTTGATAGTCGGCGCTACGATTGTAATCGAACATTTCCCCGGCCCACAAATCGGTCAGATAAGGCAGATGCTCCATGTTGCTGTTCATGGAGCCGTTGCGCTGATCCAGGAAATCGTAGCTGTTGCCCTGATGCGCGTTGATGCGGTAATCCGGCGTAACGTCGCGCATGGCGCGGGCGACGCGCTGCATGGTGCGCCGGTCAAAGCCGATGCCGTCGAGGTAGAGACCATCGATCCCGGTGTCTCGCATCAGCCAGCGGATGCCCTCGACATAGTAGTTGTTCCAGCGGGACGGGTCTTTGAGCATAAGCGCGGCGCAAAACGCGCCAAACTCGCCGTTCCACGGTTGCGCTTCCCGCCAGCCCGGCACATACCCGCCGCCCAGATGTTCCTGCAACCAGGGATAACCGCCGCCCGCGGTGACCTTGACCGCCCCTTGATCGGTATAAACAAAGCTATCCTGGCTCTCGTTGAACACCGAATCCGGCAAGGAGCGCAAGGCCCAGATCTCCGTCGCTTGATTGGAAAGCTGGCCGAGATTGTAATACAGGTTGACGCCGCGCCGGCCCCGATCCTCAACCGCCCCGGTGCCCGGCGCCGTGCGCTTTGCCGTGCTTCGAATGAAATCCAGATAGCCTTTCAGCCGCTCCGTGCCGCGGAACGGATAATTGATGAACGGTGCCACCGAGGTGCCGTGGTGAATGTGCGCGATGTTGGCTTCGCCCTCCGTCATGTCCTTGACGCGGTGCTTCCAATGATCCGGGGAGAGCGGCTTGAACGGCGTGACCAGCAGGCGAAACTTCAGCGTCAGCGATTCCCCGGCCGCCAGGGTGCGCTCGCCGCAAGTGGCCCGCAGCAGCACCGTGTCTCCGGTTTCGGTCACGCTGCAACCACCCTTGCCGCCGTTGCTCCAGGCGGGCGGCAGCCCGGTCTTTTGGTAATCCAGCAGCCCCCATTGATCCCCGCGCTCATCCTGCAACTTCACTTGCATCCCGGCGTGGACTTCCCCGATCCAAATCATGTTCGTGATCCGCTTGATGTCCCATTTCCACTCCAAGTCCTTTTTCCGGTAGCCGCCCCGTTCGCCCAGCCCCATCCAATAGGTCGCCACTTCCTTGCGGAACGGGATTTCCAGGGCCAGATCAGGCAGCGGCGTGGCGTTCGCCGCCGTCAGCCGGATCGCGAATTCCACGGCGCCGTCAAATTCCGTCGTGGAGGTGACACGCGCCGCCAAACCGCCGAGCTGACCGGTAGTCGTCCGGGTCGCGGCGACCGCATGGTGGGCGGTGACGCTGGTCGTCGTGCCCCGCAACTCGTCCCGGCCGGCGCGCAAGGTCATGGGTGCGGCCAAAATCGCCGTTTCGTTGCTCATGACCTGCCGGGGCAGCCCGGACTCGCCAAACTGGATTTGGCGGTTGAGAATTTTGATGGTGTCGCCTGCAGTTTCGACCGGGGTATACGGTGGCACGACGGTCGGTTCCTGCCCCAGGCGGCTATTGAGCCATTGGAGGCGGCTCAGGCCATCGGGTTGACTCACCCCGCCATCGCGCAACACCTCCCCGGCCACCTTCACGGTCAGCCGCACGTCCTGGCTGGCGGCGGAGCCGACCAGGATCTTCACCGCGCCCGAGTACGTCCCGCCGGCCGTTTCCGGTAGTTGCACCCCAAACCACAGTGACTGAACCCGTCCCTTCGGCACCGGGATCGTCTGGGTGAAATCATGCCCGGCCGCGTCCACCCCGCCAAGATTGAAGCAGGTGGGCGCCCCCAGCCCCGGCAACTGGCCGGTCGCGCCGGTGATTTCCAGCCCGCCCTTGGCGGCCCAGACCCCGACCTGGAAAGTCAGGTATTCGCCGGGACGGGCCGTCAGGGTCAAGGCATTTGCCGGGCCGCCGGCGATCCAGCGGTAAGGCAGGGCGTCGGTCATGCGGATCGGGAACTCCCGCGGCTCCGGAAACAACGCCCATTCGCCGGGCAGCGTGGCTTTGAGGGCGGCCACTTCCGCCGCCGTCGCGCAGACTTCCATCGGATAAAACGAATGGAACGGCCCCCGCGACTGCAACTGGCGGACCTTCGCCCGCGGCAGGGCCGCAAACCGCTGCGGCAGCCGCGCCGTGTCCATCAACTCGTTCTGCCGCAACCAGGTTTGGTCAGGATGGTACGCCGGCGGCAGGTAGCTCTCCGAACCGAACATCCCCAAAAGTTGATAGGGCAGATAATAGAAGGTGTACTCGCCGGGACCGGCCTGAGCCTCAAAAATAAAACTGCCGCTCTCATCGTTCAACGCGACGGGAACCACGTTGCCGACGGCACGGCCGGCCGGATCGTAAACCAGCACGGCCTTGGCGGCCGCGTCCCGGTCGCGCCGGCGCCACGGAATGGTCACGGCCTGCACCGGGGCGGAATCGGCAACCGTCACCATCGCACGGTGGTTGCCCAATCCGGATTCGCTCCAGTTGGCGGTGCCATAGTCGGCCACCGCCAACGCCGGAGCGCCCGCCGGGGCCGCGCCGGCCACCACCGTCGTGCCAACCAACCCCAAAAAAGGTACCAGAGCCATTAACATAATTTTCCTGAGATTCCAAGCGTAAGACCGTTTGTTTTGATACTGACCCATTTTGCATTTCCCCTGCCCGTGCCCCTGCCCGTGCCCGAACACCGAAAAAGGTATGCCCATGAACGGCTTCGACCACGAAAGAATGGCTGGCAGTTCGGGCACGGGCACGGATACGGGCAGGGAATTAATTATGGCATCCCATGGGACGGCTATGGAAATAATACGTAAAACGTTCTTGACCTTCAGCCTTCAGTCTAACAGCCTTCCGCCTAACAGCCTAACGCTGGCCGGTCGCTTCGTTCGCGGCTGCCCCTTTGGGGCTCACCGCATGGACCAGGCGGCCCGGTCCACAAGCGCTTCCGTACGCCCCCGCCCCGCCACATGCCCGTCCACATAAAGAAAATTCGACCGGCCCCCATGGAACGCCCCCATGCCGGGCGTGTATAAAAACCAGCCTTGCAGACTGGGATCGCTCAGCGCGGAAAAGTAACCGTAGGATGCCCATGACGCCCAATTCATGCCGCGAATATTGTAGGCGTTCTGCCATTCAACGACGAGCGCCTTGGTGGAACACGATTGGATCAGCATACTGTTGATTGGCCTGCCCACATCGTTGGGATCGGTGGGATCCTGCTCATCGAACAGCACCCGGCTGTAACTCCACGGCGCGCAGCCCGTGTCGCGCGGCAATTGGTCGCCCGGACAGACAAACGGACTGTTGCCCGGGGCCGTGGTCTTGACGGGGCTTATGCTGGTGACCTGGACCACGGCGCCGAGATAGTCCCCCAACAGTCCGTCCCAGGTCTGTTGCTGCCCCAGCATGCCTTCGTTGATGACCGCGTACGGCAGATAGCCGCCGCTGTCGCTGAGATACGCCGCCATGCCCTGCCCAAGCTGCCGCAGGTTGCTCAGGCATTTCACGCTGTTGGCCGCGGCCCGCGCCTGGTTCAGCGACGGCAGCAGCATCGCCGCCAGAATGGCGATGATCGCAATGACCACCAGCAATTCAATCAAGGTGAACGGGAAAACGGGGAACTTGAAACGGGGCGGGCGGTTTTTCATGGGGCGGCTCCAGTCGCCGGAATCAGGGGCCAGCCAGCTGACGCCTCCGACGGGTCAGACATGTCCGACATGTCCGACCTGTCGGACCGGTCAGAGTGGCCGACAAAGCTGGCCTGGGCGGCGGGCAAGCACCGCCCCTGGCCAATGGGGGTTAGCGGCGACGGCGCAGCAGCACGACCGTACTGAGCCCCAGCAATGCCAGCGAGGCGGGCTCGGGAATGGCCGAAACCTCGAGGTTGTCGTGGATGGCCTGGTTCCCCCAAACGATGATATTATCCATGGCCAAGAGGTTAGCTTTCCAGGCCGTAAGGGTGCTGGTGCCCACGAGGTCAAAGTCGTTGATCAACAGGGTGCCCGTTTCCGGCGAGCCAAAGTAGCCGTCGGCCGTGCCGGTGGCCACATCAATGACCAGCGAGAAGTTGGCGTTCGAATTAGTTACGCCGGAAACAGCCACGGTGGCGGAAGCCGCCCCGCCTTCATTGCCGCCACGCTGAATGGAGAAATTCTTGTCGACGTCTAACTTCATCTTGGGGCCGAAACCATACCAAGTGTCCGTATAGGCACCCGAACCTGAAACAAAGTCGTTAAAACCGGTGGACGTGAGTCCCGTATAGGCCGTGCCCAACTGCGGCAAGATCAAGGATTTCACCACGATCTGCGTTTCGTTTCCGCTGAATGGGGACGTCAGGGCATGGGAGAATCCACCGATGTGCCATAGGCACATCCCCGTGCCAGTTCCCTGGTCTCGGATGTTATACTGCTTTAGGTTGAAATTTTAAATTTTATAGCTACATTTTTTATCACAAGACAACGGTGTCTGGATAGGGGAATGGGCTATGATCAAGATCAGGTTTTCCCAGGAAGAAAATGATCGACT
>CAITYL010000081.1 GCA_903896595.1 uncultured Lentisphaerota bacterium | reverse complement strand
GAGGTGCTTTCAAAAGTAACGACGTTTTCCCATCACCGGGAGCCGCCCGTTCTCGGGCGGACGAACCCGTCCTCGTCGGAGACGCGCATCAGTGGTTTGGCGGACGGTGGCCCAATAAAAGGGCGGAACGGGTGTAACGCCATCGAGTTCCGCCCGAGGACGGGCGGCTCCCGGTCTTGAAATAACGCCGATATTTAAAAGCGGCAAAGGAATTGCCGCACTCCAAGAACGGTGCCGCCTTGATCTGGACTTTTGAAAACCGGCTTTGAAGCCAAACCCATGACATCACCAAGGAGATTACGCATGACCTTCACCTGCAAATTTTTCGCTGTGGCCGGACTGCTGGCGCTGCCGCTGGCGGTTGAGGCCGGGGACGCCCTGGTCGAGCACCTCGCCCAGGAACCGGAATCCGTCTTTTCCGTTGGCATGAACGGCGGCGTGCCGACGCCCTTTTATAACGGCAAGCCGGTCAGCATGCTGATCTATTCGGCGATCAACGCCACCCCGCGGGTGTTGCGGCACGTGCCCGCCATCAGCGGCACCGGCATTCATTATTACGAAGTGCCGATGAATTTTTACGAAACGCTGGGCGAAGATGGCAAAACCGACTTCAGCCAACCGCTGGCCGGCCTGAGAACGGTGCTGGAAATGGATGAGAACGCCTATGTCATGGTGCGCATTTACATGGCCACCCCCGGCTGGTGGCATAAACAGCATCCCGATCAACTGGCCCAAACCCTGATCAAGCCCGACCCGGGCATTGAGTCCGCGGCTTCCCAAGCCTGGGTCGACGACACCAATGCCCTGCTCAATAAATACCTGGCCGCCTTGGAAAAATCGCCCTACGGCAAACGCATTCTCGGCTATCATTTGGACTGGGGCCGCCCTTATGGCGAGTGGCACTATCCAGGGTTTTCGCAGATTCCAGACAGCAGTCCCGTGATGACCACGCAGTTCCGGCGCTGGCTGGCGGTCCAATACGGTGCCCAGCCGGAGTTTGCCACCGTGCAGATCCCGGACCTGGACGCCCGCAACCAGAGCTACAGCGCCAGCATCTTCCGTGACCCGGCCAATCCCGTGGAACGCCGGGTGGCCGATTATTACCGCTGCCAGCATGATGCCCTGTCCAACTCCATGCTGTCCTTCTGCAAGACCGCGAAGCGGGCGGTGGGCGGCAAGAAACTGATCGGCGTGTTCTACGGCTATTACTTTCACATGGGACTTAATAACACAGAACAGGCCGAGGGTGGACATCTAGCCCTCGCCAAGGTACTGGCCTCACCCGATGTTGATTTCCTCAGCGGCCCCTACTCCTACCAGTATGAGTCGCGCAAAGTCGGCGGCGACGGCTGCATCCGCACCATCACGGAATCGGTCAAACTGCACGGCAAGCTGTTCATCACCGAAGTCGACGAACCGACCTATCTGGGCTGTTCGCAGGGGGTCGACATCAAGGGACGGGGCACCGACACCCTGGCGGGCAGCCTGTCCGCCATGCGCCGCAATTTCGCCAACACCCTGATCCATGGCACCGACAGCTGGTGGTTCGACATCGGGCCCAAGGACACCCTGGGCGGCTTTGCCGGGGGCTGGTGGAACACCCCGGAATTCCTCACCGAACTGAAGCGCTTCAAGGGCATCGCCAGCGACAGCCTGACGCACAACCGCGCCTCGGCGGCGCAGATCGCCGTGGTCTGCAACCCGGACAGCTATTATTACATCGTCTGCCACCTGTCCGGCAAGGACAAGCTGACCCACCCGCTGCTCCACCAGACCGTCAGCACGATGTATCATGCCGGCGCGCCCTTCGACCTGGTGCTCGCCTCCGATCTCGAACGGCTGGATTATCCGCGCTACAAGTTGCTGGTGTTTCTCGACACCTTCTTCCTCACCCCGGCGGAACGGCAGACCATTGAGCGGAAGGTCAAGGCCAACGGGCATACCGTGCTCTGGGTCTACGCGCCGGGCTACATCACGCCGGCCAGCCTGTCCGTTCAGGCGATGTCCGAGCTGACCGGCATGCAGACAGAGTTGGTGCCCGAGCTGCATTTCGCCCAGGTCACCCCGGTGGCCAATCCGATCCTCAATGCGGACGGCGCCCTGCAGCCCTTCGGCGTGCCCGTGCCGGTGCTGCCGGTGTTTGCCGTCAACGACAAAACCGTACAGGTGCTCGGTAACATCTTCGGTACCGGGCAGTGCGGCTTTGCCTTGAAAAAATTCCCCGACTGGACCAGCATCTACACCTATGCCGCGCCCACGTCAACGCCGCTGCTGCGGCGGATCTACCGGCTGGCCGGGGTGCATGTCTACAATGACGCCGATGATGTGCTGTACGCCGACCGCAACTACGTGGCGATCACCGGGCTGACCGGCGGTCCGCGAACGATCCGCCTGCCGGCCAAGGCCGAGGTGACCGACCTCTTTTCCGGCAAGCGGCTCGCCGACAGCGCCCGGGAATTCAGCTTTCCGTTCGATGCCGGCTCGACCCGGCTCTTCCTCGTCGCTCCGCCTAAAAAATGAATCGCGTTGTTTGTTGTACCGACTTTAGTCGGGGGCTGTTTCTCCCAGGCACGGTTCCGCCGGCTGAAGCCGGGACAACGAACAAGGGCATGTGCGTCCTCCAAAGTTCGCCTCAAAAACTGTATTCCATTCATCAAAAACTAGAGCCCGTTAATTCCCTCCACCCTCACCTCAAGCTACAATAGTTATAACATGAGCTCCCAAACTGACAACCAGCCCCCCGCCGGACACGCCGCCCACACCAAGGTTGCCGACTCGCAGGAAAGCCTGCGCGGCCGCATGCTCCGCCCCATCGTGGTCACCTTCCTGGGCGCCGGCTCGGGTTTCTGCCCGACCCTGTGCCGCGACGTCCTGCTCATCCGGGGCGCCGACCGCGGCGAGTTCCGACTGGTGGACATCGACGAGGAGCGCCTGGCCACCATGCTCCAGGTGGTTAGACGCCTGATCCAGGACACCGGCCGGGGAGAGGGTTGGACGGTCCGCGCCAGCACCCACCGGCGCGACCTGCTGCCGGGCACCGACTACGCCGTCTGCTGTGTGGAAGTTCAGGGCACCGCCTGCGTCCAGTGGGACAACGACATTCCGCTGAAATACGGCCTTGACCAGTGCATCGGCGACACCATGGGACCGGGCGGCTTGTTCAAGGGGTTGCGCACCATTCCCGTGTTCCTGGAGATCCTGCGCGATCTGCGCGAACTGGCGCCCCAGGCGATGATGCTCAATTACACCAACCCGATGAGCATGCTCGTTCTGGCGGCGGCCCGGGCGGTTCCCGAAGTCCCGGTCATCGGCCTCTGCCACAGCATCCAGAACACCAGCCATCAACTGGCGGACTATGCCGGCGTGCCCTATGACGAGATGGAGTGGGAATGCGCCGGCATCAATCACCTGGCCTGGTTCACCACCCTTAAACACCAGGGCCGGGACCTCTACCAATCCGTCCTTTTCCCCAAATTCGCCGCCGAGGTCGAGGAAGGCATCCGCGAGGCGGAAACCGGCCTGGCCGCCCATCAGACGGAGCAAAAATACGACTGGGGCAACCCCATGGCCCATGCCCGCTACAAAATGACCGATCTGGTGCGCAAGGACATGTGTCTGCACTTCGGCGCCTTCATGACGGAAAGCTCCGGCCATCTCAGCGAATATCTGCCCTATTACCGGAAAAACGAGAAAGGCCGACAACTATTGCGCCTGGGCTACGACGGCGAAAGCCGTTTCCTGGCCCACAACTGGCCCGATTGGCGCCGCGCCGGCGACCGGGAACGAGCGCGCTGGCTCAGCGGCGAGGAAAAAATCGAGTTGAAACGCAGTTGGGAATATGCCTCCTGGATCATTGAGGCGCGGGAAAAGGACGCCCCGTTCCGCATCCACGCCAACGTCATGAACCAGGCCTGCGAGGGCGGCACCGGCCGGCTGATCACCAACCTGCCGGAAACCGGCACGGCGGAAGTGGCCTGCCTGGTCGACCGCAACGGCGTCCACCCCACCCGCTACGGCGCGCTGCCGCCGCAGATGGCCGCCATCTGCAACGCCAACATGAGCTTCATCGACCTGGCGGCCACCGCCTGCATTGAGAAGAGCAAGAACGCCGCCGCCCTCGCCCTGCTGCTGGATCCGCTGACCCAGGCCGTGCTGAGTCCGCGGGAAATCAAGGCCATGACCCTGGAACTGTTCGCCGCCGAGGCCGATTATTTACCGGGTTTCCATTAAAGAGGTTATGGTTTGGATGTCGTTAGGCTAAAGGCTGGAGGAATGCCGAGTTAAAACTTACCGCAGTATAACAACCCTCTCGATTGCAGTCGGCTGCAGTCGATTGCCGTCGATTGCAATCGAATATTTTCCCTGAACCTGAACCCCGCCCCCCGAACCCTGGTTCTTCAACCGAAACCGGAGGCCCCCCATGCGCCAGCCCACACCCGGACCGCACCACGGCTTCACCCTGATCGAACTGCTGGCATGCCCGGCCGTAGTCCCGAGCCATGGCGACGGGCGAAGGCAAGTTCGAGCAGCGTTTACGCTGATCGAACTGTTGGTGGTGATCGCCATCATCGCCATCCTGGCGGCCATGTTGCTGCCGGCCCTGGGCCGGGCCCGCGAAATGGCCAACACCACCGCCTGCAAGAGCAATCTCAAGCAACTGGGCTTGATCATGAATTCCTATTTGGAGGACAACAAAGATTTTTTCCCCCTCCACCATGACGGTACCACGAGGCCTTGGGGCGAACTGTTCGACACCTACGTGCGGCTGAAAACCATCAAGTCTGGAGGGGGCTCTATTTATGCCTGCCCCGTTGCCGTCAAAAAACAGTCGTTTCTTCTGGACGTGGCCTCGGCCACCTACGGAAAAAACCACTGCCTTTGCGGGTACAAATCAGCCAGCTTGTCCACCCCTTCCGCCACGTTCCTCCTGGCGGACGGCCGGTATTTGGGCGGCGTCTGGTGGTCGGAAATGTGGACGGGCGCCGATGGCATGCCCGATCCCACCCATACCAACTACACAATCAACGCGCTTTACGGTGATTTGCACGTCGATCAACGCAGCGCCAACATCACCTACAATGCCTACGACCCGTTTTGGGCCCTGCCGCAATGATTTTCGTCCCGTCGTGGCCGGAGCTTCCAGCTCCGGATTAGAGTTTGACACAAGTACGGCTTTTTGGGGACGGCTTCGTCCCGGAGGGACTGAATGAAAATAGGCAGGGGCTTCAGCCCCTGTTCTGGAAAATGAAACGATGGCGTGCCGTAGGTACGCCGCGATTCGCCGCATACCTGACGGCACGCGAAATGGGGGGGGGCAAAACAGGGGCTGAAGCCCCTGCCTATTCCCGCACCGTCCCGTTGGGACGGAAAAACCGCACCCGTTGAGTTATGCCCAACTCCAGGACGAAGTTTTCAGATCTGGAGCCGGCCCATCAAGAACGCCCATCCCCCCGGAGCAAGATGCTCCGGCCACTATCCTCGGCCTCAATGTGAGGCTGTGACAAGGAATCACTCCATGCCACGCCGTTTCCCCTTCATCTACGCTCTGCCCCTTCTGCCCCTCGCGTTCACCTTGGGCGCGACCGCCGCCGAACCGACGGTGGCGCAGAAACTTGTCCGCGAACCCGAAACCCGCCTTGCCGTCCAGCCGCACCAGGGCGTGCCAACGCCGTTCCTCAACGGCAAGCCGGTCAATATGATGCTCTACTCCACCACGGGACTGACCGAACGGCAGATCAAGCACCTGCCCGGCATCCGTGACGCCGGCATCCATTATTACGCGTTGGCACTCAACTTCTATGAATTCCTCGGCGAGAACGGCACCGCCAACCTTTTGCCGCTGGACGATTCCCTGAAAACCATGCTGGAACAGGATCCGGACGCCTACATTATGATCCGCATGTACCTGGCCCCGCCGGCCTGGTGGTTGGCCAAACATCCCGACCAGCGCATCCGCTTTACCAAGAACGGCCAGGACGGCGGCGAGTCGGCGGCGTCCAAGATTTGGGTTGCCGACACCATCGCCATGCTCCAGCGCTACATCAAGCATGTCGAAGCCTCCCCCTACGGCAAGCGGGTGATCGGCTATCACCTGGCCTGGGGCGTCACCGGCGAATGGCATTATCCCGGCTTTGACCTGCTGCCCGACGCCGGCCCCGCCATGACCGCCCGCTTCCAGCAGTGGCTCACCACCGCCCACGGCCCGCAGGCGGAGTTCGCCCAGGCCCAAGTGCCCGGCGAGGCAGCACGCAACCGGACCCGCGACGGCGGCATTTTCCGCGACCCGGCGGACCCCGCCGACCGCCGCGTCGCCGACTACTACCGCTGCCAGCAGGAAACCATCCGCGACGCGCTGCTGGCCTACTGCAAAGCGGCCAAAGCCGCCTGCAATGGCCAGAAACTCATTGGCGTCTTCTACGGCTATTACTTCCACATGGGATATCAGGACACCCAGCTGGCCGAGGGCGGCCATCTCTGCTTCGACGACGTCCTGGCCTCGCCCGACGTGGATTTCCTCAGCGGCCCCTACTCCTACCAGCACGAGTCCCGCAAGGTCGGCGGTGACGGCTGCCTGCGCACGCTGACCGAATCGGTCAAGCTCCACGGCAAGCTGTTCTTCACCGAGGCTGACGAACCGACCTACCTCGGCTGCTCCCAGGGCGTCAATATCGCGGCGCGCGGCACCGACACCCCCGCCGGCAGCATCGCCGCCATGCGGCGCAATTTCTCCAACGCCATGGTCCACGGCACCGATCTCTGGTGGTTCGACATCGGCCCCAAGGACGCCCAGGGCGGCCTGGCCGGCGGCTGGTGGGACGTGCCCGACCTGCAGGCCGAACTCCGACAACTGAAAACCATCGGCACCGACACGGTGAACCACAACCGCGCCTCCGTCGCCCAGGTCGCCGTGGTCTGCAACCCGGAAACCTACTACTACATCGCCTGCTTCTATTCCGGCAAGGACAAGCTCACCCATCCGCTGCTGCACCAGACCGTCCGCGCCATGTTCCATGCGGGCGCCCCCTTTGATCTGGTCATGGCAGCGGATCTCGACCGTCTCGACTACCAGCGCTACAAGGCGTTTGTCTTCCTGGATGCGTTCTATCTCACGCCGGGGCAGCGGCAGACCATCACCAGCAAGGTCAAGGCTAACGGCCACAGCGTGCTGTGGGTGTACGCCCCCGGCTATGTCAGCGACACCGGCCTGTCTGTCGACGCCATGTCCGAACTCACTGGCATGACGATGAAAAAACTGGCCGGTGCCCAGACCGCCTGCATCCAGCCCATGGGCGACGTGTTCTTCCCGGCGCCGTGGCGAAAGGTCCAGTCCATCGGTCTGGACGGCGTCACCGTGGCGCCCGCCTTTGCCGTAACTGATCCCGAGGCCCAGAAACTCGGCACCATCATCGGCACCCAAGAATGCGGCTTCGCCATCCGTAAGTTCCCCGCGTGGACCAGCCTCTACACCTTCGCCCCGCCCGTCTCCCCTGAATTTTTCCGGGCGTTTTACCAGACCGCCGGCGTCCATATCTATGACGACGCCAACGACGTCCTCTACGCCGATGCCAGCTATCTGGCGATCACCGGCGAGACCGGCGGCAAGCGCACCCTGCGCCTCCGCGCTCCGGCCACCGTGAAAGACTTGTTCTCCGGCGCCACCATGGCCACCAACGCCCGCGAATTCAGCTTCGAGTTCGCCCCCAAAACCACCCGCCTGTTCCTGCTCACCCCGGCGAAGTAGGCGGGCCTAGGGTCGGACAGTTTTAATATGTCTGACATATCCGACCGGTCCGACATGTCCGACTCGGCCGGTCACGGCATCTCGCTTCCTGTAGAGGTACTTTCAAAAGTAACGCGGTTTTCCCGTCACCGGGAGCCGTCCGTCCTCGGGCGGACGAACCCGTTATCGTCGGAGACGCGCATAATTGGGTTTGGTGGACGGTGGCCCCATAAAAAGGGCGGAACTGGGGTGACGCCGTCATTGTCCGCCCGAGGACGGGCGGCTCCCGGTCTTGAAGTAACGCCGGTATTAAAAAGCGGCAAAGGAATTGCCGCACTCCAAAAATCCTGTAGCGCGTTCATGAAAAACTAGAAACTGTTAATTGGCTTCCGCGTTGACACCACCAGACTGTATGTAGATATGGTTAAGCGTGAGTGAATTAACTCCGACAACCAAAAGGAAACTCCCATGAAAAACGCGCTCCTGTCCATCGTCCTCGGCCTCATGGCCACCGCCGCCGCGCAAGCCGCTCCGGTTTACAGCGATACCGTGCTGGCGAGTAATCCCGTGGCCTATTTCCGCATGAATGAGACGAGTGGAACCACGGCCACCAACGCCGTTACCGGTAGTTCCGTCACGGGAAATTACGGAACGTATAATTCCGGGGCGTATACGTTGGCTTCCACGAATGCCATTCGTCCGCCTGCCTACAACGGCTTGGAGACGGGCAACGTCGCGGTGAGCTTGACCGCGCCAAACCAGGATAGTTCCGCTTTTCTGGGCACCTCCGTAATCCCCAATACGACGAATTACACGGTGGAATTCTGGATTAACACGCAGGCACCACAAGGTCTCTTAGCCTATTTGGCCGGTGTGAATGGCGGCGGGGGCACCGAGAGTCTGGGAATCGCTTCAAACGGTCTTAACCCCGGAATGGGGGGACGGTTTTTCGCCTATGGCAGTCAAGTGTCCAGCGACGTGCTTTACTTCGCCAGTTCGATTAGCGCGGGCTGGCACTACCTGGCGCTCCGGCGTGAGGGTACCGCTCTAAATCTTTATATTGACGGTGTTAAGGACACCACCACGGTGACGCCCAATACCACCTTCGTCGGCACGGGAAAATCCTTTGTGTTTGGGACCCGCTCTGATGCGACGTGGGGTATGAATGGTCTCGTTGACGAGGCCGCCATCTATGATGCGGCGTTGAGCGACAGCGTGATCTTGGCCCACTATAACAGCGCCATCCCCGAGCCCGGCATGCTGGCGCTGCTGGCCGTTGGCGGCCTCGTGCTCTTCAAGCGCCGCCGCGCCTGAGCCCTCTCGCCTGGATTATTCATAAGAACAGTTGGCTTTTGAACAGGAGGCCGCAGAGGCCACCGAGAAGTTATTCTCCGTTCTCTCCGGATTTCTCCTGTTCAAATTCATAACTAATTCAAGTTAATTACCTTCAGCCTTCAGTCTAAAACGCTTCCGCCTAACGCCGCCCGGCCCGGAGACCTTCCCGTCTCCCCGCCGGGCAGTTTAGTTTGGAGTTCCCACTTGAGCTTGGATTATTCATTTAAAGATGCGTTTTTCACACGAAGACCCGAAATCACGAAGAAATTTATGGAACTTGGCTTGAGTCCGTCCGTCAGGTTGTCTTTCCTTTCGTGTCTTCGTGCCTTCGTGTGAGTCAAATCATCGGCATTCAGTCCCGAACCCAAAAGGACAGAACCCATGTCTGACATATCCGACCGGTCCGACATGTCCGACATGTCCGACTCGTCCGACTCGTCCGATCACGGCATCTCATTTTTCTGTAGAGGTACTTTCAAAAATAACGCGGTTTTCCCATCACCGGGAGCCGCCCGTCCTCGGGCGGACGAACCCGTCATCGTCGGAGACGCGCATCATTTGGTTTGGCGGACGGTGGCCCAATAAAGGGCGGAACTGGGGTGACGCCGTCGTTGTCCGCCCGAGGCCGGGCGGCTCCCGGTCTTGAACGAACTCCGCGTTCTCCGCGCCTCCGCGTGAGACCATGAACGAGTCGAGTGTGAGAGGCGAGCGCGAGCGCCGCGTACGCTGAGCGCGAAATGCCGGTTGGTTTTATCCGCGCTAATCCGCGTCATCCGCGGTTAAATTCAAGATCAGAAAGCTTTTTTCAAAAGTCCTGATTAATTCTACGCGGTTATTTCCTTGAACAGAAGATCGCGAAGACCGCAAAGAAAAGTACTTACACATCCAATCCAAATCTTTGCGATCTTTGCTTTCTTCTGTTAAAAATCCAAGTTTTGAAAGCACCTCGTGTGATTGTAATTACTTGGCGGCGGCGACAATGGTGGCGAAGTCGGCGGCCTTGAGGGCGGCGCCGCCGATCAGGCCGCCGTCAATGTCCGGCTGGGCCAGCAGGCCGGCGGCGTTCTGCGCGTTCATGCTGCCGCCGTAGAGGATGCGGGTGGCGCCGGCGACATCGGTGCCGAACAGCGTCACCAGCAGGCTGCGAATAAAAGCATGGGCTTCCTGCGCCTGTTCGTTGGAGGCGACCTTGCCAGTGCCGATGGCCCACACCGGCTCATAGGCGACGACCACGGTGGCCATCTCGGCGACGGTGAAGCCGGCCAGGGCGCCACGGACCTGCTTCTCCAGCACCGCGTTGGTTTGGTTGGCCTCACGTTCGGCCAGCAGTTCGCCGATGCAGACGATCGGGTGCAGGCCGTGCTTGAGGGCGGCCTTGGTGCGCTTGTTGACGGTCTCGTCGGTCTCGCCGAAGTACTGGCGGCGTTCGCTGTGGCCGATGATCACCCAGCCAACCGGCAGATCCTTGAGCATGGCGCCGGAGAGCTCACCGGTGAAGGCGCCGTTGTCGGCCCAGTGGATGTTCTGCGCGCCGACCAGGATGCAGCTGTCCTTCAGCTCGGCGGCCACCGCGGCGGCGGTGGTGAACGGCGGGCAGACCAGCACCTGGGGGCCGTTGCAGCAGCAGCACTGGCCGCTCAGCTTGTCCTTGAGTTCGCGGGCCAGGGCGACGCCCTCGGCCGCGGTCTTGTTCATTTTCCAATTGCCGGCAATCAGGTTGCGACGCATGTGATGATTTTCCTTGAGTTGGGATGCACGAATGGTTGAGCGGTTCGGTGGTTGGGGGGGTGAGCGGTTGGCGGTTCGAGTTCGGATTTCCGCCCTCAGGCGGTGGCGGCGATGATAGACGGGACGGGGCGGGCATCCGAGCCCGGAACGTTAGTGACAGGTCAAAAAGTGGCTGGAGCGCCCGGCGCCCCAGCCACCTGCGGACTCATTTATCGTCCAGGGCGACGCAGCCGGGGAGCTGCTTGCCTTCGAGGAACTCCAGGGAGGCGCCGCCGCCGGTGGAGATGTGGCTCATCTTGCTGGCCAGCCCGGACTTGTTGACGGCGCTGACCGAGTCGCCGCCGCCGATGATGCTGACCGCACCGCTGTCCGCCACGGCCTTGCAGACACCCGTGGTGCCGGCGGCAAACTTGTCCATCTCGAAACAGCCCATCGGGCCGTTCCAGACCACCGTCTTGGCGCCCTTGATCTCCTGGGCGTAGAGCTCCAGCGTCTTGGGGCCGATATCGAGCGCCAGCCAGCCGACCGGGATGTCGTCACCGACGACCTGGGTATTGGCGGCGGCGTCGAACTTGTCGGCGGCGACATTGTCCACCGGCAGCAGGAACTTGACGCCCAGGGTCTTGGCGGCGGCCAGCGTCGCCGTGGCGGTGTCGAGCAGGTCGTTCTCGCACAGGGAGTTGCCGATCTCATGCCCCTGCGCTTTGAGGAAGGTGTAGGCCATGCCGCCGCCGATGAGGATGGTATTGACCTTCTTCATCAGACTTTGCAGCACTTCCAGCTTGCCGGAAACCTTGGCGCCGCCAATGATGGCCACGAACGGCTTTTCCGGATTCTCCACGGCGCGGCCCAAGTAGTCCAGCTCCTTTTCCATCAGGAAGCCGGCGACATTGGCGCCGGCCTTCTCGGTCATAAATTTGCAGATCACGGCGGTGGAGGCGTGGGCGCGGTGGGCGGAACCGAAGGCGTCGTTGCAGAAGAGGTCGCCATAGGTGGCCAGTTTCTGGGCCATCGCCTTCTGCTTGTCCTTCATTTCCTTTTTCTTGGCGGCGGCGGCGGCTTCATCGAGCCCTTCGGTCTTGGCCTTGCCTTCTTCTTCCTTGTAGAAACGGGTATTCTCCAGCATCAGCACATCGCCGGGCTTGAGCATGCCGACCTGGGCGCCGGCATTCATGCAATCGGGAGCGAAGGCGACGGGCCGCCCCAGCTTCTGGGCCAGGTAATCGGCCACCGGTTTCAGGCTGAATTCCGCTTCGTAGCCCTTGCCTTTGGGCCGGCCCAAATGGCTCATCAGCACCACGGCGCCACCGTTGTCCAAAACAAACTTGATGGACGGCAGCGCGGCCAGCACGCGGGTGTCATCGGTGATCACGCCGTTCTCGATCGGCACATTGAAATCCACGCGCATCACCACGCGTTTGCCCTTCAGCGGGACATCGCGCAACGTTTTTTTGTTCATGGGATTCTCTCCTTGGGTGGTTGAGGGGTTGGGTGGTTGAGCGGTTGGGTGGTTACAGGGGCTTAGGGGTTGGGAGGTTAAACGGTTGGGGGCGTTGGGCACAATCGCGACGGAACGGGGCCGATGCCTGTCAAAACCGGCAAATTAGTACTATAATCCGCGCGGGGGACGCTCGCGAGGGGCACGCGCCACAGACGCCCACGGACCCACACGGACCCACACGGACCCACACGGACGCCCACGGACGCCCACGGACGCCCACGGACCCACACGGACACCTCCCATAAGTAGCCGCCGTGTTCTGTCCGTGCCCGTCCGTGCAGGTCCGTGCTCGTCCGTGCCCGCGGCGTATATTATACCACGTTAGGGTGCGATCTTAATCACCCTCAGCCTACAGCCTAAAAAGCTTCAGCCTAGCGCCGCAGCGGGCCATTCCCAGCCGAATGACACCGGAGGCCCGTTTGGACACGCCACCCACCACTGCCAAGCACACCCCGCCGCCCGCCGCCTGGGCCGTGCCGGCGACCGGTGCCGCCGTGGCGGTGACACTGGCACTGCTGCCGCTCACCGGCTGGCTGGCCAACCGCCTGCATGCCCCGTCGCTCTGGCTGCTGCCGGTGCTGCTGCTGCCGATGCATGTCGGCGGCGGCTTGGCGGCCCTGACCGTCCTGAAACTGCGAACGGCACCGCAATCATGGGCGACGACCCTCGGCTTGGCCTGGCCACTAGCGAACGGGGAGAGCGGGTGGCGCCTGACCTGGAAAACGGCGCGACGCCTGGCCTGGATTTATCCGTTGTGCCTGCTGCTGACCGGGGCCACCGCCCTGCTTTGCCAGACCCTGGGGCATCCGGTGGAGGCCAATCCCATGCTGCTGCTGGTCCACGACATGCAGGGGGTGGGGTTTTGGCTGCTGGCGCCGTTGCTGTTGGGATTGCTGGCGCCACTGACCGAGGAGATCCTCTTCCGGGTGATGCTTCACGATGCCCTCGCCACGGTAACGCCAGCCTTCGCCACCATCCTGACCGCCCTGGGGTTTGCCGCCCTGCACGGCAACCTGACCCAAGGACCGGCGCTGTTCCTGTTGGGCCTGATCCTGCAACAGCTGCGCACCCGCTCCGGCAGCCTGTGGCCCGCCCTGACCCTGCACATGGGTTTCAACCTGCTGGCCCTCATGATCCTGCCCTGGTTGCCGATGCCGGCGAGTGTATGATATACTGCATTAGGGTGAAAGCTTAACTTATTTTTACACCAAACATCGAACATTCAACGTTCAACATCCAAACGTGGATTATTCGACGTTGGACGTTGAATGTTCGCTGTTGAATGTTTATGACAGCAACGACTTCAAGATTCTGCAGTTCAATATTCGGCAATCTGCGGTTTAATTATTTTTTTTGGTTGGGAACCCCCTTTTTTAGGAAAGGCGGTTCCCAAACCCCCTCCGTCAAACCTGTT
>CAITYL010000080.1 GCA_903896595.1 uncultured Lentisphaerota bacterium | reverse complement strand
TTTTTTTGTAGCAAAGCGATTGCATCGCGCTCTTCGAGCTACCACATCCCGATTGGGCGGGCTTTGTTATACCGCGTTAGGGTGAAACCTTAATTTTTTTGCACTACCGTCCTACAGGTGCTTGAAAAACGCGACTTTTCCTGAGATTCCAAGCGTAAGGCGGTTGGTTTTGATACTGACCCATTTTGCATTTTCCGTGCCCGTGCCCGTGCCCCTGCCCGTTCCCGAACACAGAAAAAGGCAGGCCCATGGACGGCTTCGACCACGAACACGACAACGATAACGGGTTTCAGCTTTTCCCAGTTTCCGCTTTCAAGATCACAGCCCGGCAATGGCGCGCTGGTAGCGCGCGGTCCGCGCCGGACTGGCTGGGGTCTCAACGGCGAGGGTGCGGAGAAATTGCCGGGCCAGGTCGCTGCGCTGCTGCGGATAGTTGGCACCGCCATAGGTTCCGGTCTTCGCCTTGAACCGCTCCAAAATGACCGGCAACGCCGCCCCGTCGTACCCGGCCCGGCCGCAGATCGCCATCGCCCGCCGGTCGGCCGCCGCCTCGAACTCGACGCTATAGCCCTGACGGATCTTGCCCGTCATCTCCCCCGTGAGCTGATTGAGGAGCTGAACCGCCTGCGGGTCCTGCTGCTCCAAGGCCAGATCCTTGCTGGCGTCCAAAAACGTGGTGAGGTTTTCCCGGCCCACGTCACGGATGGCATGCTGAAGTTCCACGTGCCCGACCTCATGGCCCAAAATCACGGCCAGTTCATCCTCGCCGCGCAGAAAACGCAGCATGCCGGTGGTGACGACAATAAACCCGCCGGGCGCGGCGAACGCATTGATCTCCGCCGTCTCGACCACGATGAAACGGTAGCCGTCGTAGGGATTCGGCGCATTCGACCCCGCCGCCACCACCGCCCCCACCCGGTTCACGTATTGGGACACCGGGGCCTGCGCCGCCACCGGCTGATAGGCGCCCAGCAGGCTGGCCGTCACGCCGCGCCCCAACTGGTATTCTTGCAGCGGTCCGCTTTCATGGTAAACCAGCTTGGCACCGGCCTGGGTGGCCCGGGCGGCGTGCTGCACCAACGGGATATCCACCGGCAGCGAGGTCATCGAACCGGCCGCGAGCTGCATGCCGTCCGAAATCGACGCACATCCTGAAAACCACAGGAGAACCCCCGCGCTCCCGCCGGCCAGGACAGCCACCGTGCCAAACCATGACGACCGTTGCTTGGACATGGGCGATTCTCCGGTCATGGTTTGAACTCGCCGACATGGCCGGTCCGGCGGAACGCCACTTGATCAGGTTGAGCGGGATCGATCAGCGGGGCCTGGCAGACGGCGTCCAGGGCGGCCTGGTTGGCGGCACCCCCCGTGGCCTGGCCGGCGGCGCCTTTCATCACGCTCATGTCCGGCTTGTCCTCGGTTTCGGAAAACCCGCGCGCGCCAACCGGGCTGGCCGTCAGCGCCCCGGCCGGCTGGCCGGTCGCCTGCCGCGCATACAACGTCTCGCTGACCAGGGCGGTATTGGGAACAAAACCAGCAGCGGCCTGTCCAGCCACCACGACCTGGCACCAGCCGGGAACCTCATCCTGCCGTTCCGCCGCCGAGAGGGGAACCACGGCCTGCACCGTCACGGCCGTTCCATACGGGAGCACGGCCAAGACCCGGGAAAAGCCGGAGGCGGCCTGATGGAGCGGCAACTGCCGCACCGACACCCGCCGCGACTCCCCTGGGGAGGGGACGGCGGAGTCCGCACCGGCCACGCCCTGAAATAGAACCGCCCAGGCCAGTGCTGCGGCCCACGTCAATCGGCTGGTCGCCATGTGGTGATTGTCTCCGTTCCGCTTCCAAAGGGTACTACTTCTTACGGCCATGGTCCAGCGCGAACTGCAGGATGAGATAGGTGGCATACCCGAGGACCACCATCCCCAACGTGAACGCCGTGTAGGAAATCCGCCAGTCCAACCCTTGGGTCATCATGGAAAATTCAGACATGCCGCCGATGCCGGCCAGCACATTCAAGGGCATGAACACCACGCTGAGCACCGTCAATTGCTTCATCAACACGTTCAGGTTGTTGCTGACGATGGAGACACGGGCATTCATCAGGCTGGCCAAAATGTTCGAATAAATTTCGGCTTGGCGATAACACTGATTATTTTCGATGAACACGTCATCGAGAAACTCCACCTGCTCCTGGCCCAGGCTGATCTTGGCGGCGTTCAACTTGAGTTTTTCCACCAGCACGCCGTTGGAATGGATGGCATTGAGATAATAGACCAAACTCTTTTCGAGGGTGAACATGCTGAGCAGATATTTGTTTTCCATGGCCGAGTTGATCTTCTGCTCCAACTGTTCGGAGATCATGTTAATCACCTTCAAATGCTCCAGGAAATGAAAGATGGAGCGGTAGATCAACTTGACCATCAGATCCGACAGCGACTGCAATTTCAAGAACACCCGGCCGTCAAACAACGGCGCGTCTTCGGAGACCACCACGACCAGCCGGTCCTTGAACATGAAACAGCCGGTCGAGGCGACCCGGAACATGAAATTGTCCTCAGCCGAGTAATACTTCGGGCGTTTCCAAATCATGGCCATGTGGTCCGGCTCGAACTCGAGGCGCGAGAGTTCATCCGGGTCGAGACAGGAGTTCAGGGTGTGCTCGTCGAGCTTGAAATCGTTGACCAGCAGGCGGCGTTCGGTCTCGTCCGGAGCAATGTACAACCAGACGGAACTGGCAGGGTCGTGGCTCTCCACCAACTTGCCATCTTGGATTTGATATCGCCGGAGCATGTTCAAACTATAGTATGGGCGTCTTGATTTGCGACTATGCAATGCGGGGCGGCGGCCACCGTGGCCACGCCGAAAAATCACCGCGCGGAAGCCGTCCGTTCAGCTTACAAGAAATTTCTCGCAAGATGGTCATGCTTTTTATTTTCCCGCAGAGGCGCGGAGGCGCAGAGAAACAGCCAAGTCAAAATAGTGCCATGAGGCCCGCCCTATTTTTCTCCGCGCCTCTGCGCCTCTGCGGGAGATAACTCGTCTTGGTTTTATTCCGGCTATGCCGGGTTGGGATGATATGCGCTTTTTATTATACAATATGCGCTACGGGGCCGGCGCGGGGGCGCTGTTCAATCTGCCGTTCCCGGGCTTCGGCTATCTGCGGCGGAACCCGCGCAACCTGCGGCGGATCGTGGAGTTTATCCGCTCCAGCCACCCGGACATCGTGGGCTTGGTGGAAATCGACGGCGGCTCCTATCTCCGCTCAAACCGGTGCTGCCAGGCCGAGTTGATTGCCGGCGAACTGGGGCACTATCACCTGTATCAGGGCAAGTACGCGCCCCTGGCGATGGCCAGTGCCATTCCCCTGCTCTCCAAACAAGGCAACGCCATCCTGTCACGCCAGGAGATCACCGGCGAAACCTTCCATTACTTTGAGCACGGCATGAAACGGCTGGTCATCGAAGCGACCACCGGCAATATCACCGTGTTTCTAGTGCATTTATCGCTCAAGTTCCGGCACCGCCAACACCAGCTTGACGCCCTCTACGAACTCGTGCGCCCGGTGGCCGGCCCCTGTATTGTCGCCGGTGATTTCAATGTGTTTTGGGGCGACCGGGAATTGCGGCTGTTCGCCGCTGCCTGCGACCTGGTCAACGCCAATGCCGAGTGCCTGCCGTCCTATCCCAGCCGCAACCCGAGCCGCCAGCTCGATTTCATCTTCCACAGCCGCCATCTGCGCACCTGTCATTTTGAGGTGCCGCGCATCCGCCTCTCCGACCACTGCCCGCTGATCTGCGATTTTGAGCTGACGTGAACAACGCCATTGCCGCATGCGTATTCTCTCGCCAAGATCGCAAAGCTCGCCAAGAAAACCGCGACCAGCGCCGGCAATGCCATAATTTCTCTGCGTTCTTTGCGTGCTTGGCGAGAGAAATAAAAAACGGGTACTAAACCGTGGCCGCGGTCAGCCCTTGACGGCGCCGGCGGTCAGTCCTTTGATGAACAGTTTCATCGAGGACAGGAAGATGAAGATCACCGGCAGCGACGCGATCATGTAGCCGGCCATCAACGGTCCCCAGAACTTGATGTACTCACCCGCCATGCGCAACAAGGCCACAGTGACCGGCAACTTTTCATAGTCGCGAATGACAATCAACGGCATGACAAAGTCGTTCCACACCGCGACAAAGTTCATGATGCCGACAGTGCCGAGAATCGGGCCGGACATGGGAATGACAATGGTCTTGAACTGCTGCCAGTGATTGGCGCCGTCGATCTCGGCCGCCTCAAACAAGGCATGGGGAATATCCTCCACGAACGAGCGCAGCACGAACACCGCGAAAATCTGGCCGCCCGAGGCGCCGACAATGATCAGGGACGACAAGGTATTGAGCAGGTTCAAATCCTTGAGCAGAATGAACAGGGGAATCAGGTTGGCGATGGCCGGCATCATCATGAGAATGAGAATCGCGTTCCAAAACAGCCCGGACAGCGGCATTTGGAACCGGGCGAAAAAGTAGGCGGCGGCCAAGGCCAGCATCAGGGTCAGACTGGTGGTCGCAATGGAGATGAAAACACTATTGGCCAGACAGGGACTGAGGGCAACCCAGGCATCCACCCAATAATGCCAGCGCAGCACCGTCGGCAGCCCGGCGGGGTCGAGATAGAACTCCTGGTTGGTTTTGAAACTGACCACGATCATGATGTAAAGGGGCAGAAACGCCGCCGCCAGCACGGCCCAAATGGTGGCGTGTTTGAGGACGCGCAGCCCCCACTCGGTGGTCTTGCCCATCGGGTTGACGCGGTCCCGCGAGGTCGGCAACACCGATGCCGGCGCGCGCCGCCGGGCCTCCCGCCAGGCCGCCAGCCGCCGCCACGGCCAGGTGAGAACGCCATAGGGAAACCCGAGCAGCAGCAACCCGACGGCGAGCGACACAAACCGGTATTCCGCAAAATAAAAATGGCTCCCCGCCAGGATGCCGATTCCCAGAGTTAGGGAGAACAGCCGGATGCGCGTCCGCTGCCCCCGGGTCAGGTCGGCCCATTGCGCCACCAGATTGCTGAATTTCTGCAAAATCATCAGGATGCCGGTCAGGATGATGCCGATGGCGCAGGCATAGCCCATGTCCTGGTCGATAAACGCCTTGCGCAGCATGAACAGGGCCGGCACGGTCGCCTTGCCGCCGGGGCCGCCGGTCATGCCGGCCAGGGCCAGAATCATCCCCGCGTCCTTGATGGTTTCAATGATGGCCATGATCACCACAATGCGGAGGGACCCGGCCAGCATGGGAAATTCGAGGCTGGTGAACTTGCTCCACCAACTGACGCCGTCCACATCGGCGGCCTCGTAGATCTCCTTGTCAATGCTCTGGAGCTTGGCCAGATACATCAGCACGGCGAACGAACCGACCCAGGGAAACCCCCAGAGGATGCAGGCGGCAATGATCAGTTTCGGGTCGCCCAACCAGGCGGGTTGCTGGCCGGCCATGAACACGCCCCAATGAAACAGGCTGTGATCAAGCCAGACCAGAACATTCATCAGGCCGCTGGCATCCAGTATCCGGTTGAGAAAACCGGTGGTGGCTTCAAAAAAGAAGGAACGCCAGATCAGCACCACCACGATGCCGGGAATGACCATGGGAATGACAAACAGGCACCGGTAAAAAAACTGCAGCCGGTCGCTGGAACACCGGTGAATGCAGACCGCCACCGCCACGGCGGGAATCATCTTGACCAAGTTCCAGATGCCCAGGGTGAACGCCAGTTCGAACGACTGCCAGAATTCGTTGTTCTTTAACAGGGAGGTGTAATTGTAGAACCCGCGGTATTCGGAAACGTCCGCGCCATTCCACCGATAGAAGCTGTGGATGATGCCGCTGAGGGCCGGATAATACTGGAACAGACCAATCAGGATCAGCATGGGCACGACAAAGAGATAGATCTCCCAGTTGTGCCTGACGTGTTTCCATTGCAGGGCGCGACCAGCCATGAGTTTGCCTTATTTCCTAGCCTGAATTATTCATGAGAACGGATTGATGTCTGCCGTAGCTGAGCACTTGCAACCGATCTGCATATACGTAACCGAATCGTCACATGTTTTGGATCGCGTTCAGTTCACTGGCCAGGGATGGGTGGCGCCGCTGGCTCGCCCATTTTTTCCCGGACCTGACGGCGGATGTTGGCCAGCGCTTCCGGGGAATAGGCATAGGGCGCCAGCGGCTTGACCCCCGCCTTGACCATGGCCATCATCCGGCAGCGGCCGAGCTCACCCCCGGCCAAATCCAAACTGCCGTTCCGGTACTTGCGCCAGGCCACCCGGCACTCCTGGGTGCCCGGGATGGATTCCAGCGCGTCCATGCGCCGGACGGCGCTGATGCGTTCCGTGGCCGGGGTCGACCGGCGCCAGTCCTTCTGCTGCTCGTCAAAATCCTCGGCGCCCTTGGTCTTGTAGTAGGCCGTTAGCTTGCCCAAAAAGTCGTCAATCCCGATCTGGTTCACCTGGAACAAACTGTACATCTGCGAGTAAAACACCGAGGTATTGCCGCCCAAATTGTAGTTAAAGTTGCCGATGATTCCCTCGGTGGTGGGTTTGAACTGCTTGAGGAACTCGGTCATTTCGGTGTTTTTGATGGCGGGGATCCAGCCGATGCGCCGGTTGAGCACCTCGTTGCCGCGCTTGCTGGCCAGGAACAGCAGGAAATCAATGGCCACGGCGGGGTGTCGGCTGAACTTGGTGACGGTGAAATTGAACCCCGCCGACGGCTTCTCAAAGCGCGGCGACGGAATCCAGCCGCCATAGTCCGGATCATCCGGCGCAGGAATGGGGAAATCCGTGATGCCCACGTCAAACTTGCCTTCAGCCTGGGTGATCAAACTCCCCACGTCCCAGGTGCCGGTGGGAATGAACACCGCCTGCTGACGGGCAAACTTGAACACCCCTTCGTCACGGGTCAACCCCGTAAACCCCGACTGCATCTGCGACACGATCTGCCGGGCCAGTTCAAAGCGTTTGCGGATGGCGGGCGTTTTGCTCAGATCAACCAACCCCAAGGCGGAAGCCACAAACAACTCGTCCGTACCCACATAGTAGTCATGGTTGAAGTCGGCCGCCTCATAGAGACGCCAGGTCGCGAGGTTAAGCACCGCATCATCCCAATAGCTGACGTGATATTGGGAGCCGACCACCGGCGTGTAATGCATGGTGCCGCCGGGAATCTGCGTCGCCGCAATCCGCTGGCAATCCGCCATGAACTCCCGCCAATCGGACGGCGGCGTCTCCTTGCCGGTGAGCCGGCGGTACAGATCCCGGTTGTAGAACAGCCGTTGCGCAAACTGGCTCAACGGCACGTTCATGTATTCCTTGAGCTCCGGAATGTAGCTTTGAATCATGCCGTCCTTGTAGGTATTGCGCAACGACGTGTTTTCAAATTCGGTGTCCTTGTTGTAAGGATTGGGCCGGTTGACGAGGTCGGAAAACCGCAGGCAATAGCGGTTGTAATAACTGACGGTGATGGCCGGCGGCAGCCCGAGCCCCATCTCAATGATGTCCGGTGCCGTGCCGCCCATGAACTGGGTGCTGCTCCACTGCCCGTAAACGCCTTCCGGAATCGCCTCCTGGATGATGCGCACCCGTGGATGCGTTTTTTGATATTCGGCGGCCATTTCGTTGAGGCCGACCCGCACGCCGGGCTCAAGTTGCCAGTGACCAATGCGCAGGGTAATGAGCCCGTCGTCCCGCCCCCCGCGCAACACATACACCGCCACGGTGGCCACCGCCCAGGCAAAGGCCAGCAGAATCACCGCCGGCGCGAACCATTTGTCCCACCAGGCGCGCAGCGTTCCAGCTTGAGGCTCCTTGCCTGCCATGCTACTTCACCCCTTTTTCGGCCCGGGCCAGCTCGGCTTCCATCCGATCCATGCGCGCCAGCGCGCGCCTGGCCGCATAGGAGCGCACCTCGACATCATATTCCGCCAGGATCATCCGGTAATACTTGCGGGCCAGGGCGAAGTCGCCGAGGCGGAACTCGGCCAGGGAGGCGATTTCCCAGCACTGCCGGGCACGGTCGTCGGTCTGCGGCGCCAAGGTGTCCAGCTGGTACTGCTCCATCATGGTGATTTTAATCTTGATCAGCTCGGCCGGCCGGTTGAGAATCTCATAGCACATGGCGCGAAACGGCTGGGTGTTCCCGGCGTGCAGGTCGCTCGGGTGCGCGCGATCAAACGCGTCCAGCTCCGTGAGAGCGATCTCGGCTTCTGCCGGCTTGGAATCAACCAGGCGCAGGGCAATGGCGTACAGGCGCGCCTCCTGCCCCGCGGCATGCTGGGGAAACCGCCGGTACACCCGGTTGTACCCCTCGCGCACCGCCGCATAATCCGGAACCACATCCCCCCCGCCCATCAGATGGAAGGTGCGGGCGAGGGCCAGGGCACTCCAGGCGGCAATATTGGGATCGGCCGTGGCGACCGCGGCCCGCTCGAAAAACGTCTCGGCCCGCTGGCTGTTGCGGGTGATCGTCCCGCCCGCCGTGCTCAGCCAGATCGTCATCCCGCGGCCATACAGCGCCCGCTGATGCTCCGCCGAATCCGGCTTGCTCAGGGCCGCCGCCCGCACAAAGGCCGCCTCCGCCACCGGGTAGTCGCCCAGCCTGAACAGATCCCACCCTTCGGTCAAGGCATCAGTGGGCTTGGACAGGCTGTGCGCCGGCGAACAGCCGGCCAGCGGCAACACCGCCGCCACCCCCGCCGTCAGGACCATCCCGATGCCGCGCCTGCTCCATGACCTCATGATGCCCATCCTGCCACCAACCCTCATGACCGTCATGTTTATAAAGGGGTGCGAAAACGGCACGCAAAACAACCGGTAGACTCTACAAGGTCAACCCCCAAAAGCAAGCATAAATCGTCACCCGGTGCATGGCAATTTTGTCGATTGGGAACCCCTTTTAAATGGCGGCGGGTGGTGCTGGCCATCCTCGGCCTTGGCGCTTTGGTGGCGGCAATAGCCTTCTTTCTAGGGCACTGACCGGCCAGGCGGGGCGGCGGGATGGGCGGGGGCGCCGGGAATGGCGGCGATCACGGCCTGGGCGGCGCACAGGGCGGCGTACTGGCACCACGGGCGCAGAAAACAGCCGGCGCACTTGGGGCGGGCCGGACGGCAGACCAACTGGCCGTGCCGCACCAGCAGATGATTCAGCTCAATCCAGTAGCGTTGCGGCAACACGTTGCGGAGTTCGCGCTCGGTGTCGTCCGGCGTCGCCGTGCGCACCAGGCCCCAGCGGTTGCCAATACGATGGACGTGGGTGTCCACACAGATGGCGTCCAGGCCGTAGGCGAACGAGCGCACCAGGTTGGCGGTCTTGCGCCCCACATTGGGCAGGGTCAGCAGGTCGTCGATCTCGGCCGGGGTGCGGCCGCCAAAGCGTTCCAGGAGCTGGCGGCTGAGCGCCACCAGATTGCGCGCTTTGGTGTGGTACATGCCGACCGGATAAATCAGCCGCGCCACCGTTGCGGGTGCGGCCGCCGCCAGCGCCGCCGGGGTGGCGAACTCGGCGAACAGGCGGGCGGCGGCGGCGTCCGTCACCGGGTCCTGGGTGCGCAGGGAGAGAATGCAGGCGACCAGGGTTTGGAAGGCGTCGCGCCGCGCCCATTCCGGGCTCGGCGCGTACTGACGCAAAGCTGACATAATATTATCGATTTGCGCCAAGACAGCCGGGGCCAAAAGCGCGCCGCCGGGACGGCCGGCAAAGCGGAACAGATGGGTGGCGCAGCGGCAGTCCGTGCAGCCGAAGCCCGGCACCGGCTCCGCGCCGGTCCAGGCCGCGACGGTTGCCGCCAGCCGGCACTCCGCGGCCGGGTCGGTGGTCAGACACACCTGCACATCCGCCACCTGCCCCGCCGCCAGAAGCGCATCCACATGCCAGTGACGCACCTGCGAGGTCCGCAAATGCCGGGCCAGCCGGCCCGCGAGCCCGCCCAGGGCGCTGCCGCAGTAGACATACCAACCGGGGGCCAACGCAACGGTCCGCCGCCCCAGCGTCACCGGCAGGCCGCGACGCAGCCGGATCAGCAACAGATAGACGCCGGGCGCGCTCATGGTTTACCTTCAATTAGTTCTTCCACGCCACCAACTTCACCACAGAGGACACAGAGAGCACAGAGTCGCATAGCCGCAGCCAAGTTATACTGCGTTAGGCTGAAAAATAAATTAACCCGAACATTCAACATCGAACATTCAACGTCCAACGTCGAATCATCCACGGTGGATGTTGAACGTTGAATGTTCGATGTTCTGTTCGCGCAAAAATTTAAGGTTTCACCCTAACGCGGTATAAGATCTCACACGAAGTCACGAAGAAATCAGAAAATGAGCAAGTAACCTCTGTGTTCTCTGTGCCCTCTGTGGTGGAATCCGAATGGATTTTAATACCGCTGGCTAGGTAGGGGTGGCGGGCAGGCCGGCAAAGCCGCGGCCGCACCAGCGGGCCAGGCGGAAGCGGAGGCCGACCGCCAGGCAGCCGAAACCGTACCGGAGGCTGCGCCGGAAATTGATCGAGGACGCCTCGGGGAAATACGCGGTCGGACAGCTCACCTCGCCGATCTTGGGGCCCAGCCACAGCACCTGCGCCAACATCTGGTTGTCAAAGACAAAATCATCCGAATTCTCCTCCAACGGCAGTTGCCGCAGCAGGTCGGCGGAGAAGGCCCGATACCCGGTGTGGTATTCGGACAGTTTGGCGCCCAGTAAGACGTTTTCCACCAGGGTCAGCAACCGGTTGGCGACATATTTCCAGCGCGGCATGCCCTGCCGCACCGCATTCCCCCCCAAAATGCGCGACCCGATCACGCAGGCGAACAGGCCGGAGGCGACCATGGAGACCATCGCCGGCAGCAGTTTGGGCGTGTACTGATAATCGGGATGCACCATCACCACAATGTCGGCGCCCGCGGCCAGGGCCAGCCGGTAGCACGACTTCTGATTGCCGCCATAGCCGCGGTTCCGGGGATGGACATGCACTTGGACCTGCGGGAGCGTGCTGGCAATGGCCACCGTCTCGTCCCGGCTGGCGTCGTCCACCAAAATGACCTCATCCACCAGCCCCTGCGCCATCACCTCGTCATAGGTGCGACGCAAGGTCCGGGCCGCGTTGTAGGCCGGCATGACCACCACGACTTTGAAATTGTGATACATCGACCTTCTCCCAGCCCGGTCAAATGCGGTCACTATATCATGATGGGCAAATACAGCCCCCCTCTTCCGCCGGCCGGGTGCACGACAATTATGTTGGATGATGTTGGGGCCACCCTTTTGAAAAAGGGGGTTCCCAAATGCCGGCCTTGGTTTAAACCGTGACGGCAACCGGCCAGTGGCTATAGTTACCCGAAATCGTTTTCCAGACATGACACCCCATAGGTTCCCATATATGACGACATCTCTCGCTGGCATGATGCAACAGGTCAAAGGCGCACAGGAAACGGCGGAAATCGGCACCCGCGAGGAATTGGAACGGTTCCAGTACCAAATGGAGTTTGCCCAGTTTCTCTGCGAGCAACGGCCCCGGGACGCGGCGCGCTGGCAGCCCGCCCTGGCGGCGGCGGCGAACCGGATGACGCAGGCGGCCGGCGGCTCGGCCGCCACGGTCCGGCAGGCGGTGCGCGACGCGGAAGGCGAGCTGGCCGCCCTGGCCAAAGCGGCCCGGACCTACACGGTGCATCTGGTCGGGCATGCCCATATTGACATGAACTGGATGTGGTCCTGGCCCGAGACGGTGGCGCTTACCAATGACACGGTGGGCACGGTCCTGCGGCTGATGGAGGAGTTTCCCGAGTTTCACTTCAGCCAAAGCCAGGCCAGCGTGTACGCCATTCTGGAGCAGTATCATCCGGAACTGCTGCGGCGGGTGGCGGAACGGGTGAAGGACGGCCGCTGGGAGGTGACAGCCAGTCACTGGGTCGAAGGCGACAAGAATCTGGCCGGGCCGGAAAGCCTGTGCCGGCATCTCCAGTATACCCGTGACTACATGCGCACCCTGTTCGGATTGAAGCCGGAGGAGGTGCAGGTGGATTGGGCGCCGGACACCTTCGGGCATCCCGCGACCGAACCCACGTACCTGGTCCGGGGCGGCGTCAAATACGTCTACCTGCACCGGCCGGGCGCCCATGGGGTAAAGCGGCCGGAGGCGTTCCGTTGGCGCGGTCCGGACGGCTCCACCGTTTTGGTGCGCAACGACATGCGCTCCGGCTACAACGGCGCCCTCCTGCCTGAAACCCTGCTCTACCACCTGCGCACCAGCCTGACCGAAACCGGCATCCCGGAAACCATGTTTGTCTTCGGCGTCGGCGACCACGGCGGCGGGCCGACCCGGCGCGACCTGCGGATGATGCGGCGGATGATGGCCTGGCCGGTGTTCCCGAAACTGGAACCGTCGACCGCGCACCGGTTTTTTGCCCGGCTGGAGCAGGCCGCCGACCGGCTGCCCGTGCTGGAAGGCGAGCTCAATTTCGAACTGGCCGGCTGCTACACCACCCAAAGCCTGATCAAGCGGGCCAACCGGCTGGGCGAGAACCGGCTGGTGGACGCGGAAGCGGCGGCCGTGCTCGGCCAACGCCTGCTGGGCCGCGACGTGCCGCACGCCGTCCTGCGCGAAGGCTGGCGCGACACCCTGTTCAATCATTTCCACGACATCCTGCCGGGCTCGGGCGTCCATGACACCCGCACCTACACCCATGGCCTGTTCCAAAAAACCATGGCCGCCACTTCCATGCTGGAAACCCTGACCTACCGCGCCGTGGCGGACCAGGTGAATACCCTGGCCGGAACGGCACCGGCGGCGGACGCCGACCGTGTTCCGGCGATCCTCGACATTGGGCTGGGCGCCGGTGTCGGCTTTGGCGGCGCCGAGGGCGCGTTGAGCCTGTCCGAAGGCGGCGCGGGCCACGGCACGCGGCCGTTTGTCCTCTTCAATCCCCTGGCATGGGAACGACAGGAGGTGGTCGAGGCCACCCTGTGGGACCAGGCCATGACCGCCCGGCCGGTGGCGCTGGCGGAACGGCGGTATGCGGCAGTGGCCGCGGACGGAACGACCACCCCGGCCCAGATCGTCAAGAGCGGCGAGTATTGGGGGCATTATTTCGTGACCGTGGTTTTCCCGGCCCGGGTGCCGGCGGGCGGCTATGCCGTCTATTCGCTGGTGGAAGACCCGTTGAGCACGCCGCGACGGATGGGCGGCAGCATGGGCGGCGCGGTGGTCCTGATGGACGCGGCGGGCGTGCCCCTGGCCGCGCCGGAGGCAACGGCGGACGCCGCCCGGCAACTGGCCCGGCGCCACCATTGCTTTTACATCATGCATGAACGCGAGCCGCAAGGGCTGGAGAATGAATTCCTGCGCCTGGAACTGGATCCGGCCACCGGCGGCATTGCGCGGCTGCTGGACAAACGCCGCGGCGCGTGGACCGTGGTCGCCGGCGGGGCGGCCCTGCTCGAATACGCGGTGGAACGCCCCCACGCCATGACGGCCTGGATCATCGACCACACCGGACCGGCCGAGGCGCCGCGGCTGACCGGCCTGGCCCCCAAACAGGCGGGGCCGCACCAGGCGTCCCTGGAGGCCAAGTACACCATCCATGAATCCGAATTCACCGTGACCTACGAACTGCGCGCCGGCGACCCGGCCCTGTATCTGCGGGTCGAGGGCAGCTGGTTCCAGCGCGGCACGCCGGCCACCGGCGTCCCGACCTTGCGCTTGGCCCTGCCCATGAACCTGGAACAGGCGGCGGGCCGCTACGACATTCCCTTCGGCAGTATTGACCGCGACCTGACCGCCGGCCAGGAAGTGCCGGCGCTGCAATGGGCGCAAGTCAACGGCCAGGCCGCCGGCCAGCCCGCCGGCTGCCTCCTGCTCAACGACAGCAAGCACGGACATGCCCTGGACGGCAACGTCCTGCGCCTGAGCCTGATCCGGGCCGCCTACGATCCGGACCCGCTGCCCGAGATCGGCCGGCATGACGTGCGGCTGGCGCTGCTGCCGTTCCGCGGCGACCTGGAACCGGCGGCGGCGGCGCGGCTGGCCCGGGCGTTCAACCACCCGTTGCGCGTGGTCGGCGCCACCGTACACCGGGGCACCCTGCCGGCGGTGGCGGAAGGCTTGGCGTCGCGCACGCCGGGCGTGGTGCTGATGGCGGTCCGGCCGGCGCTGACGGTTGACGGCGTGGTGCTGGAACTCTACTCGGCGCAGGACCAGGCCGTCACGGCCAAGATCGCGGTCGGCACCATTTTGGGCCGAGTGAAGACAGCGAAAGAGGTTGACCTGCTGGAACGTCCGGTAGCCAAGGGCACGGCGGCTGTCAAGAACAACGTGGTGTCCGTGAAGCTGCCGGGCCGCGGCATCGCCGCCGTGTTAGTACAGTTCCGTTGACGTCCACTGGCCCTGCGCCCAGGTGAGCGCCTCCATGCCGAACACCGGGGGAATACCCGGCGGTTTATTCGCCGGGTTGGAATACATGGAGTCGTAGCTCCAGTTACGGGTGGGCGGATTATAGACGTTCTGCGCACTGCCGGTGTTGCGCCATTCGCTGTTGGCGAAACTGCTGTTCCACAGGCAAATGATCGACCCGGAGAAGGTCATGGTCTTGCCGCCCCAATCCTCCAGGAAGCGGAATAAATTTTCCAACCCGCCGTTGTAGTGGCCGGAGGTGGTTTCGGTATTGCCCGTCATAACCACGCTCTCCACGGTGGTGTTGGACGCGACGCGGCTGGACAGTGCTTTGGCGCTGTTGCTGTCGTTCCAGGCGTTGGACAGGATGGTCATGGCATCCCCCACAATCAGGGACGGCTTGGCCGCGGAACCAGACGGCAGGGTGTTGTAATCGCCCTGGACATAGACCGGATCATTGGTGGCGATGGTCATGCCGTTGGCCGGCAGGGTGGCGCCATTGGACAGCCGCACGGCGCCCAGGGTGCCGGTGGGCTGATAATCGGTGTAGGCATAGACCACGCAACCGCCACCGGAAGGAAAATCGGGGTGGTTAATGAGGGTGCCGACGTTGATGTCAATGGTATTGACCACCTTGGCCTTGCTGCTGGTGCCCTCGCGGAAATCACTCAACGAGCCGGTCGTGGCCACCGTATAGGTGGTGGAAATGACCTTGCCGCCACTCTTGCTGGTCACCGTGTAACTGAGGGCAAAAGCGGCCCCGTTTGCCGTGGTGGCGCTCAAAACGCCGGCGCTGTTGCGGCAAATCTTGATGGCGGCCTTGTTTTCAAACTTGGCGGCTTCCGTGACCGCATCGCCGCCGGCGACGGCGCGGTTCTTGATCTCGGAAGGCGTGGAACTGCTGGGAATGGGCAGTTGCAGATCCGGGACGTTGTGCGCCGTATCGGTGACGTTGCCGGTCCACCGGTTCCACGCCAGGCTGGCCCAGTTGGGATTGGCGGCGGTGTTCTCCAGGTATTTGTTGTTCTGGTATACCGCCTGGAGGACGCCGTTGTCGTCGCGGATCTTGACCGCGCCGCCCGGATAGGTGCCGTCGTCCTTGCGATGGACATTGATCTTACCGTGGGTGGTGAGCATGGGATTCAGCACCCGGTTGTCCCAAGTGGTGAGCTTGTCGAAGGTGAGCGTGGCGCTGGACGTCAGATAAAGATCGCGATTGGTATGTACCGCGCCGAGCAGGTTCATGTTCGCGCCGGGGTTGATTTCCAAATCATTGCCGTAAAAGACGCCGAATTGGAACACCGGAATGGTCAGCCGCTGCAACGTGTGGGTGAGGACCACGCCCTTGTGGGTGCGCTTGTTCACGGCCCCAACGCGGACGACGTACATCTGCCAGTCGCCGGTCAGACCGGCCCAGCGGCCTTGTTCAATGGGCACCGCCCGGTTGAAAGCGCCGTCGGCGGCGATGGAATAACAGGCGGACCCGTCGGGCGATTCAAAGACATAGTAATTGTCGTCCTCCCGAGTAGTCATCGCCGGCGGCGTCAGGGCGTTCAGCTGGGCCTGGGTCGGGGCGCCGGTGGAGATGGTCAAGTTGCGCAACCCCATGATCGCCTTGTCCAAGCCCGCCTCGGCGGCGGCCATGGCCCGCTTATAGTCGTTAAGCTCCCGGGTCAGGCGGGCATCGTGGGCGACCAACGCCATGACCCCGGCGATGGAGATGCCGAACATGATGATCAGCATCAACACCATGATCAGGGCCGAACCCCGTTCGCCCGCGCGATGGCCGGGCACTTGGATTGGGGACTGGCTGTTCATCATTCGAACCCTCCTCCGGTCCATACCATGCCGGTATTTCGCGGTTTGACGGTGATGATCACGCGCACCCCCTGATAGCCCGGCCCGGTGGTCGCACTCGATCCGGTAATGGTGGGCGCGTCTCCGACATGAAATTGGGCGACCAGGGAATTGGTGGTGACCCCGCTGGCATCCATGCCGAGCTGAAAAACGGGCAGGTCGTTGTTTGAAGCGTCCTTGAGCGGGGAGACGGCCACGGCCAGCCGCTGGCGCGCCGCGTTGTTCGGGGGGTAATACCAAATGGCATTGTCCAGAATCGTATTGACGGCCCTATCGGCATTCTCATAGGTCAAGGTGCCGGTGCCGATGGTACCGGGGAAAATGATCGTGGCTTGGGTGGAACTGGAAGAAACCACCAACTGCCCCGCCTCCACCAGGCGGGTGATCTTGGCGGCGCCGTACCGGGCCGTATGATTGAACATGACCTGGGCCTGGAAAGTCTTGAGCTTGGTGGCGGCCATGACCACGAACGTGAACATGCCGGCCATGAGGATCAGCCCCAGCGAGGTGGCAATCATGACTTCCGTCAGCGTGTAACGCCGCCGGCGCCCTTCAGTAGCCGGAGGTGAAATCATAAAAGATCCCCTCCAATGACTCGGTTTCCGGGACGTTGCGGTTGCTCCACGTCCATGTCACTGTCACCAGCACCCGCTTCGCCGGCAGGCCAGTGGCGGAAATATCGGTGATCGTCGCCGTGCGGCTGCACAGGACATTCACCAGGGAGTTGGACTCGGTATGGGTCAGCACAATGCCAGTTTCATTGGGAAAGGTGGTGGCGTTGATACTGCTGAACGGCTGGGTGGCGCGAATCTGCTCAAACCGTTGCTGGCACAGGCACATGGCGGCGGAATGCATGGCCGAACGATGGGTGGCTCTCACCCCGACCACAATGGCCCCAATGGCGCCGGTGACCATGATCAGGGTGCAGGTTCCCGCGATGGCGACCTCGATCAGGGTCATGGCGCGCCGCCGCCCGTGACCGAGCCAGCGCATGAATGAGGGGGGGAAATAGGTATTCATGAGGTTTCAAGGACCAAACAACGGCATCTACCATACCGTCACAACAAATTGATAGCAAATATGATGCCAATGCAAGATTGGCCTCTTGGCCGCTTGGCCGCTTGGCCTGATCCATCCAAGACCGGAACGTCAGTGACGAGGCCATGGGCTACCGTCGTCCACGGAACGCGTGCCGGTTTTGGGCCGGCCGCGGCCATTCGCGGCGCGGGAAAAAAGCACACAACGGACGTTTTTCTATGCACCGGGAGCCGCCCGTCCTCGGGCGGACGAACCCGTCATCGTCGGAGACGCGCGTACTTGACATAACGCCGAGACTAAAACGGCGGGCAGGCCGGAAACCACAGGGTGAAGCAGCTCCCGCCGCCCGGGGTGGACTCGCACTCAATGCCGCCCCCCAATTCCCGCATCGCGCCGAAGACGATGGACAACCCCAGGCCGGTGCCTTGCCCGACCGGCTTCGTGGTGAAGAACGGATCGAAGATCTGCTGCCGCACCGCGGCGTTCATGCCGTGCCCCGTATCCCGCACCGTCAGCCCCACCACCAGCGCCCCGTCCCGAGTCACCAGCCGGGTGGCCAGAGTCAGCGTCCCCCCCTGCGGCATGGCGTCGCGGGCGTTGAGGCACAGATTCAGCAGGATATGTTGAATCTGGGCCCGGTTGCCAAGGATCAGGGGCAGCGGTTCGGCCAAGTCCAAGTCAATGGTGATGGTCTCGGAAAAGGGGTGTTGGATAAACTGACGGGTTTCGAGAATCGCGGCGTTCAGCGACAGCGGTTCCCGCTCCGTCCGGCTTTGCCGGCAAAAGGCGAGCAGGGTTTGAACCTGGCTGGCGCCGCGGCGCGCGGCCTGGTCAATCACCCTCAGATGCTCTCCCAGTTTGGTGTCCGCCGCGACGGCCGGGCGGCGGCCGGCCAGCGCCAAATGGCCTAGAATGCCTTGGAGGACATTATTAAAATCATGCGCCACCCCGCCGGCCAGCAGGCCGAGAGCTTCGAACCGATTGGCCTGCTGGGCTTTGATCTCCTGCGCCTTCCGCTCTTCGATCAAGACCAGCATTTGATTGATCTGGTCCGCCAGAATGCCAATTTCGTCCCGCCCCAAATCCGCGACCCGCCGGCCGGTATCGCCGCTGGCGGCAATGCCCAGCACTTCGGACTTCAACTGTTCCAAGCGGCACACCAGGGTCCGATGCACCAAAAACAAAACGAGCACGCCCGAAATCAGGGCCAGGCTCAAGAGGCCGACCGTCAACACAAATTGGCTCTGTTTGGCCACCGCGTTGAGGGCGCGGTCAACCCGCACGGAGAAACTCAGACTGTTGTTGCCCAAAAGATCTGGCAACTGCGCGACGACTTTCTTGTAATTGGCGGTGGTGATGAACCGTAAATGCTCGGCCGGCCGGTCCGGCGTCGCGTTGCCATCGCCCGGTCGGACCGCCGCCGCCAGAGGAGGCGGCACGGCGTCATCCCCGGCAAGCCGCAGGTCCAACAGCATGATATTGCGCAACTGTTTCTGTTCGGCCTCATCCCACAGCCGGCCCACCATGAACCAGCCGTTCGGCGATCCGGAACCATCACTTTTCAAGATCGGCCGGCCCGCCAGCAGCCACACGCCGCGACAGGTTTTAAGCCAGCCGGCGAAACCATTGGGCGACCGGACCGCCGCCTGTCGCAACGGATGCTCAGGCGGTAAGCGGGAGACGTTGCACCCGGGAAGGTTCCACTCCTTTTCCGGCGCTTTATAATCCCCCACAAAGCGATGGATGACCGTCCAATCCGCGGCACAAACCATCACCAAGTTGAGACGATTGTCGGCATAGGCGGTGGGCAGCAGGTTGGTCGCCGCGAAGCGGGGGGAGCGGGTGGCGGCAAAATCATACATATCGTCCCAGTCGGCCCAATCCGTGGCCAACTGAGCAAGATGATTGCGTTCAACCAGCAACAGGTTGAACGCCCGCCCAAACTCCTGACGCAGCGCCAGTTCCTCATACTGGGCGAGCATCCCGCGGTTCACCCCCCAACTGATCCCGAGAACCGTCAGGAAAAGGATGGCCCACACCACCGTCAGCAGCGCCACCGTTTTTCCCCGCAACATCATGACGGCAGGAGTGGCAGAATGGCGTTCATGAGCTGATAATCATCAAATGGCTTGGTCAAAAACGTCACGTTCTTGACCTCCCGAAGGGCGGGGAAATCATCCGGGTACCCGCTGATGACCAGCACCGGCACCTTGGCCAAAACGTCCTGGGCACGGAGCGCGGCCAACACCTGGCGCCCATCCACCGTGGGCATGCGCAGGTCCAAAATGACCAGATGAGGCTGAAACGTCCCCAGGCGCAGACAGGCCTGATGGCTGTCCGTGAACCCTTCCACCTGGGCGGCGGGAAAGGCGGCTTCCATTACCTCTTTGACGAAGGAAACCACCCAGTCCTCATCATCAATGATCAGAATGCGATGCATCCCCACGCCCTGCATTTTCCCGGTGCCCATGCCGTGTTCCTTGAGGAACTGGAGAATCACTTCACGGGACACTTTCCAACGACCAGTGAGGGGGTTCTGTTTCGCGGGGATCACCCCCGTCTTGAGATAACGTCGCGCCGTGCGATCGGGAATCCCGCACAGCCGGCCAATCTCACCGCTGGAAAACAGTTCTTTATCCGTCATGGGGTGACGTGCAAAGCTCCCAAATGAATCCATGCGATTGTCAAATCGATTAAAATTGAGCCAGTCAGGACCCGTACTATACCGCCAGTCCGAGATGCCAGCCAATAACCCGCAAAAATCCGCTCCGCGGAGCACAAAAGCAACGGGCGGCCAACTTGGCCGCCCGTTGCGGGAATCGGTATTGTTCGATTAAAAACGAAGGGCGCGGAATTTCCGCGCCCTGGCTGAGTTCTGCGTTAGGGTTGAGATCTTAATTACCTTCAGCCTACAGCCTAACAGCCTTCAGCCTAACATAAATGCGGCCGGTCAGGTCCGGCGGCGGCCGGTAACCGTCATCAACACGGCGGCGAAGGAGCCCAACGCCAGCAACAGGGACGGCTCGGGGGCACCGAAGAAGTGGCGGATATTCGCCCGGCCAATGTCGGCCACAAGGATGACGTCGTTGTAGTCCCGGTCACCGCCACCGGGCATATCTTCAAAGGTGAGGAGCAGGTAGGGGCTGTCCTTGACGGCATAGGCATACACGTGCTGCAAGCCGTCCAAATTGGCCGCCAGGTCGGTGGACATCACCTGGTCCAAGTTGGTGGGGCTGGTGTAGCCCAGATGATTGGCGCCATCGGCGATGACAAAGAAGTCCAGATTGGTTCCCGCGTTGAACACGCCCAAATCCACATAATCCCCGGCGGTGCGCGGCTTGGGCGACGAAGAGTCAAGGAAGGCCAGCTTTGCGCCAGCGCCCACCCCCGGGCCGGCGCCATTGAAACCGACACTGTTGCTGTAGCCGGCGTTTTCCCCGGCGAAATAGAGGCGGGCGGACGCCTGGGTGGCCAGATCGATCTTGGCCGGATCAATTTTCAAGGTGGTATAACCGGGGATAACGAGTGGCGCGTTCAAGTTCTGGCCGGTGAGCGCCGCCGCTTTTGGCAACAGGGTGGCGGCAAAGAGCTGCGCCGCGGCGTCCCCGTTGCTGATCTTGGTCAACGGCGTGACCACCGACAAGCCAAACGGCGTGGTCTGGGCGGGTGGAGGAACGGCGAAAGCCAAGCCGGTGGCAAACAGACTGGCCGCCAGGGTGGATACCATTTTTAGGCCCATGATACGGAAACTCCTCGTTAAATGCACGATTCTACTCGGAACACAAATACCATAGTTTTTTCTCATGACTGACCTAGTTATAAGATATCCCATTTTTAATAAAAAGCAAATCCACTTCTTTTATATTTTCAAGACAACAGGGGAAAGCTTAGCGCATCACCACATGACCACCGAAACACATTCACTCAAGTAAAACATAATACTTTAAACCACAATATTTTATGACATTATTACAGATTATCACTAAGACTCCATAATCGAGAATGCATGACTTCCAATGGGCATCGGCCATTATTCGCCTTTTGCCTATTGGCCTATTGGCCTAAAATAGACCTTTGCTATAGCATGTTGACACACAAAACAATGAAGTCTTTCCACGCACAGACCGCACGGGACCTCAACTTCCGCCGCCTGCGCCCGATCCGTTGGCCGCTTGGCCTATTGGCCGCTTGGCCTGTTTTATGCTACAGTTAGAGCCAGAGTCATAGGGAACCCGGCGGTTCACCTTCGACAGTCCCGTAACACGCGAGATCAACCACAGGCCCTGACATGAACATGCCTCTTGCTCATTTGACTTGGCGGCGACGACCGTTCACCTTGGTGGAAGTGGTGCTGTCCGGGGTTATCACCGCCGGCGGTTTGGCGGCGGCCGTGAGTCTGGTCTCTTTCAACTTGTGGACCGCAAACTTCGCAGAAATGAGAATGCTGGCTAGCGAAATTGCGAAAAATCGGCTCGAACAAGTCCGCCTGCTAGGCTTTTCGGATTTGCCCAAACTGGCGGAGAGCAGCGTTCAGGTCAATGCCCAAGGCTTGCCCGATGCCAGCGGGCAATACCACCGCACCACCACCCTGGTGGGCCCCGATGCCAACAGTTGTTACTGGGTGACGGTAACGGTGATGGCGCCCGGCGGCCAAGGTCACCCACCGGCCGTGGTGAACCTGTCCACCATGGTGCTGGACAAAGACCAGGTGGTAATGGGGGGGTGACTATGCGACGCCAGCTTTTTTCCCTGACGGAATTCATCGTCGCCGGCGTTCTGATGGTGCTGATCATGGGAACGGTCGTGCCGCTAGCCATGGGCTCGATGCGGGCGTACATGGCGGCCCGGGTGCGTAATGGGTTGGAAATCAAAGCGCAAGTGACACGTGAACGCCTTAAGCAGGACATCCAGTTCACCTCCCAGCGCGAAATTGCCATCTCACCGCGTACCGGCGCCGCCGTCCGCGGCATCTGCTTCCCGGTGTTGCGCCGAACCGGCACGCCCACCACCGCCCCGGTGAATGCCCTCACCGGAGCCATTGCCTGGACGGAGCTGGTGTTTTACCATTTGTACGGGAGCAATCCCACGCAATTGCGGCGGACCGTGCTGCCCTTAAACGGCAACACCGTGACGTCCATGTCCAGCCGTCAAACCCAGCTGGACGACGTGATCAGCAGCGGCAGGCTGAGCGGCGCCACCACCAAGATCCTGCTGCCGCAGGTGTCGGACTACCACCTGTCCGTCAGTGCGACGGAGTTTGACGGGTATGCCCCCACCGTCACACGGTCCCAAATCCGCTTGGGCGTGGCAGTGATGTCGCCGGGGACGCATACGTTCACCTTCCGCATCAGCAGCAAGAACCCGGCCGCCAGCAGTTATACGCTCGGACTTGACTCGGTGACCGTCGGCGCCTCCGGAGCGACCTATGAAGGCGAGTCCGCGGTCCCTTCGGCCAGCGTCACCGGCGCTTCGGCACCCACCGCGCAAGCCGTGCCCAACCAGCCGGGCTGGAGCAATGTCTCCCAACTGCTGTTCACCGCCGACAGCACGGGCGACAGCGTGTCCTTTCCCTTTTACTTCGACACCTGGCTGGAAAGCACCTTTTGCGCTTCCACGGCCCAATTCAACGGCGCCCGCGCCGCCTACTCCGCGGACGCCGGGGAAACGGTGCTGCAACTGTCCGGCAACCAAACCTGCTGGGACCCCGCGACCCTGACCGGCGACGCGATCCCCGGCAACAGCGACGACCTGGACAGCAAGACGGTCCGGGTGGCGGTGCCCGGTAGCAGCCTGTTCAGCCAGGGGCAGCGCGGCCGGGTGACCTTCACCGCCGCCGACAATGACAACTTGATCATTACTTCCGCCTATCTTATGAAAGCCGCCAGCGGTTTCAACGGGGACGCAACCACCGTGAAAACCCTGACCTTCAACGGGGCGTCCGGACAGTCCGGCGTCTGGGTCTTCAATGGCGGCACCGCCATCGTGATCGGCCACGGCGTTTCAGTCCAAAGCGATTACGCGGACCTCCCCATGGATGTGAACAATAATTATTTGGTTTCCTATCACGTCTACAGCGGGCGCACGGCGGTGTGGAATCCGGCGGACAGCTCCCGGCCGCCAGCCACGCCGCCGGTCAACAGCCAGTTGCTGGACGAACCTAGCGGGGATTCGGCGGGCGTGGCCAACTGGAGCACGGCCCCCTCCCCCACCAATTCGGCGCTGATTCCGGCGGTGGGCGCGATCTACGCCTCCTATGCCGCCAGCGGCGATTTCATCTCCCAGGCCTGGGATACCCAGCAGACCTCCCCCACCTACCGTGAATTGCTCTGGCGCACCCACCCCGCCGGCACCAGCCAAATCACCGTCGGCGTCCGCGCCGCTGACACGCTGGCCGCCTTGAACGGAACGGCTTGGACCCCCTATTCCGGGTCCAACACCACGAAAACCATTTCCGGACTGTCCGGACGCTATGTCCAGCTCCACGCCGTCATCACCGCCACGGCGCCCTATACCACCGCCCCCGTCCTGCGCGACATCCGCCTCACCTGGGATGGCGACAGCACCCAGGCCGTGGACATCGCCGCCGCCATCGCCAAGGGCCCGGACCGCGGCAAGTTTCAATTCTTGGTTGATGGTCAGGCCCCCCCTGTCGCCGGCCTGCATGCCGACTTCACCCTCGCTCAGGATTACCTAAATACTCAAGTGTTGCAGTTAAATTCTCGCACAAACTTTGCGGCTAAATGATAAAAAATAAGCCTTTATCTGTTATATTGCATGGTGTTACGTCCAAATGCAAAAACAGGATAAAGGCTTATGGGGAAAAACATAGCGGACA
>CAITYL010000079.1 GCA_903896595.1 uncultured Lentisphaerota bacterium | reverse complement strand
CAACCCCTCAACCCCACAACCCCTCAACCCCACAACCCCTCAACCCCTCAACCGCCCATGCCCGCCGCCATTCCCAACTCCGCCGAGATCGCCGCGGCCATGGCCGTCCGACGACGGTATCTCGACGGTTTGAACCGGCACTTGACGCGCGAGGAACGGTGGGCCAAGTTCACCGCTTTGCAGACCGCCTGTTTCACCCGCCTGCACGCCTCGCCCGAGGCGTGGCGCCAGTTCCAAGAACGCAATTTACGCAACCGCGTGGCACGTCCAGATGATCCCCGACTCCCCCATCCTTGAAACCCTGCGCCGTGAATGGCTGATCCGCCTGAAACGCGCCTCCGGCCGGCCCCGTGATTTGGATGACCTCAGCCATTTGGAAAACACCCCATGACGGAGTTGTGGAAATTAACCCTGGCGGAAGCCGCCGCCGCTCTGGAGGCGGGGCGCTGCTCCGCCCATGACCTGTGCGCCAGCCTGCTCGGCCGCGTCCGCGCCGCCGACCCCCAGGTGCAGGCGTTCCTGACCCTCGATGAAACCGCGGTGCTGGCGGCGGCGGACGCCAGCGACGCCCGGCGCCGCGCCGGGCGCAGCCTGTCGCGCTTCGACGGCGTGCCGCTGGCCATCAAGGACAACCTGTCGGTCGCCGGCCAACCCTGCGGCTGCGCCTCCAAGATCCTGAACGGCTACACCGCCCCCTATGACGCCACCGCCATGGGCCGCCTGCGCGAGGACGGCTTCATCCCCTTCGGCCGCGTCAACATGGACGAGTTCGCCATGGGCTCGACCACCGAGAACAGCGGCATCCGCCCGACCCTGAACCCGTGGGACACCAGCCGCGTGCCGGGCGGCTCCAGCGGCGGCTCGGCCGCGGCGGTGGCCGCCGGCATGGCGCCCGCGGCCCTCGGCTCCGACACCGGCGGCAGCATCCGCCAGCCGGCCGGTTTCTGCGGCGTGGTCGGGCTCAAGCCCACCTACGGCCTGGTCTCGCGCTACGGCCTGGTCGCCTTTGCCTCCAGCCTCGACCAGATCGGGCCGCTGGCCCGCACCGTCGAGGACGCCGCCATCCTGCTGGACGGCATGTGCGGCCACGACCCCATGGACTCCACCTCCCTCCCCGGCCGCCACGGCGGCTATGCCGCAGCCCTGGCCGAAGCCGACGTGCGCGGACTCCGCATCGGCCTGCCCAAGGAATATTTTGAGGTCGCCGGCCTAGCCCCGGAAGTCCGCCAGGCCGTGGAAAATATGGCCGCCGCCCTGGAACAGCGGGGCGCGCGCCGGGTCGAGGTCACCCTGCCCCGCTCCAAATACGCTATCGCCACCTATTACATCATCGCCACCGCCGAGGCCAGCGCCAACCTGGCCCGCTTCGACGGCATCCGCTACGGCGCCCGCGCCCACGACGCCGACGACCTGCTCGCCACCTACCGGCAGACCCGCGCCCGCGGCTTCGGCGACGAGGTCAAACGCCGCATCATCCTCGGCACCTACGTGCTGAGCAGCGGCTATTACGACGCCTATTACCTGCGCGCCCAAAAGGCCCGCACCCTGATCCGCCAGGATTTCGAGGCGGCCTACCGCGAGTGCGACGTCATCCTCGCCCCGGTCGCCCCCACCCCGGCGCCCCGGCGCGGCGAGCTCAGCGACCCGCTCCAGATGTACCTGGCCGACATCTACACCATCTCGGTCAATCTGGCCGGTATCTGCGGCATTTCCGTGCCCTGTGCCGTCACCAACACCGGCCTGCCCGTCGGCCTGCAACTGATCGGCCCGGCGCTGGGCGAGACCCGCCTCCTGCAAACCGCCCGCATCGTCGAACAGGCCGCCGCTCTTGGCGTCCGGTTTCCCAACCTATAATCACGGAGTCAACCATGAAACTGCGCGTCACGGTGACCACCCACGCTGAACAAGCGGCACAGGACCGTGACTATTGGCGGCGGCAAACCCCGGAAGCACGCTTAGACGAAGTCGAAAGGTTACGACGGGAATCGGGGAATTTTCTTTACGAGTATCCTGCGAGACTTCAAAAGGTTGTAACGGTCACGAAAAAATAGCGTAGCCAAGATACGGGAGTCCTGCAAGACCAAAACCATACAGATATTGCAAGCAGGGCCAAGGGCCCGACACCATACCAGCCTGGGGCAACGCCCCAGGTTCACGATAAAGAAACGTCAAGGGCTGAAGGCCCGTTCCATAGAACGCCCCTTCAGGGCTCACCGATTTCTGGGTTCTTTTCCTGGGGCGTTGCCCCAGGCTGGTATAAATACGCGCCGTTGGCGCTCCAATTCAAAGCTTGTTTTTCGTTGCGATCTATGCGTTCTTTGCGGTAGGCAGAGATCGATTTTTAATAAAATTCGGAATACGAAGCGGAACACCCCATGAACTACGAAGCGGTCATCGGTCTTGAAGTGCATGTGCAGGCGCTCACCGCCAGCAAAATGTTCTGCGCCTGTGCCAACCGGTTCGGCGCCGAGCCGAACACCCTGGTCTGCCCGGTCTGCCTGGGCTATCCTGGCGCCCTGCCGGTGATGAATGCCGAGGCGGTGAAGAAAACCATCGAGATTGGCCTGATGTGCGGCTGCGCCATCGCCCTGCGCAGCAAGTTCGACCGCAAAAGCTATTTCTACCCCGACATGCCGAAAAACTACCAGATCTCGCAGTACGACCTGCCGCTGTGCGGCCTCGGCCACCTCGCGGTCGGCGGCAAAGGCTTCTCGGGCGACCCCCTGCCCGACAAGGTGATCGGCATCACCCGCATCCATCTTGAGGAGGATGTCGGCAAGCTCAACCACTTCGGCCGCTCCAGCGGCGTCGACTACAACCGCGCCGGGGTGCCGCTGATGGAAGTGGTCAGCGAACCGGACATGCGCTCCGCCGACGAAGCCTACGCCTACCTCACCGTGCTAAAGCAGATCTGTGAGTACGCCGGGGTCAGCAGCTGCGACATGGAAAAAGGCCAGATGCGCTGCGACGTCAATGTGTCCGTGCGTCCGGTGGGCGAGACCAAGCTGGGCACCAAGATCGAGATCAAGAACCTCAACAGCTTCCGTTCCGTCCACCGCTCGCTGCTGTATGAGATCGAACGCCAGACCGAGGCGGTGCGGGCCGGCGAAAAACTGCGCCAGGAAACCCGGCGCTGGGACGACGCCCTCGGCCAGACCTTCGTCATGCGCGTCAAGGAACAGGCGCACGACTACCGCTATTTCCCCGAGCCCGACCTGATGCCGGTGGTGCTGGACGAGGCCCAGGTCGCCGCCTGGCGCGCCGCCCTCCCCGAAGCGCCGGAGGCGCGCCGCGCCCGCTTTGTCGCCGACTGCCAAGTCACGCCTTATGACGCCCATGTCCTGACCCTGGAGAAACCACTGGCCGACTATTTTGAGGCCGCCGCCAAGGCCGCCGGCCATCCGAAACTGACCGCCAACTGGATCATCACCGAACTGCTGCGCGAGCTCGGTGAAAAGAACCTGACCATTGACACCTGTCCGATCCCGCCGGCCGCCTTCGGCAAACTCATCGCCCTGGTCGCCGGCGGCGCCATCACCGGCAAGAGCGCCAAGGATGTTTTCGCCGAGATGTTCGCCAGCGGCAAGGCCCCCGAGGTGATCGTCCAGGAAAAAGGCCTGCAACAGGTCAATGACAGCGGCGCCATCCTGGCCTTTGTCGACCAGGCGATCGCCGCCAGCCCCAAGGCGGTGGAGGAATACCGGGCCGGGAAGACCGCCACCATCCAGTTCCTGGTCGGCCAGGTGATGAAACTCAGCCGTGGCAAGAGCAACCCCCAGACCGTCCTCGCCCTGCTCAAGGAAAAACTGGGGTAAGCCGGCCGCCTTCACCACAATGATGCGCGTTTTCGACGGGCACGGGTTCGTCCGCCCGAAGCCGGGCGGCTCCCGGTTATTGGGAAACCCCGTTACGTTTGAAAGCGGCTCATGTGATTAAAAATTCGCGGGGCGTCCTCCCCGTCCTCGTTGTCCTCCGGGCCGTTGCCTGTCCTCAAGGTCCTCGGCCCCGCGCCCGCCAACCGGCCAGCCCGCGCCGCCGCTGAGGACGGAGAGGACGGCGACTACCAATCATAAAACCATGAGGACGTTGAGGACAACGAGGACGCGGCGGCGGCAGACCAATGGCGGCGAAAAAACCGGCTGCCCCCAAAAGGCCACCGCCGTGGAGTGCGGCGACTCGGCGCCGCACTCCAAAATTAAACCATTCACCCTAACGTAGTATACCCCCCGGAGCAGGATGCTCCGGCCACCCTCCCGTTCCCCCCTTTTTTGTCCGCCTCTTGACCAGTCCCAGTCCTCACGATAATTTTTTGGGTATAATCTAAATTTGCAATTATCGCATTTATGGTTATAATCATAAAAATTAAATCCACCCGAAATTCCGTTCTGTCACCCATGAAACACCCGCTCATTCAAAAACAGTACGAACGCGTCGCCAATGAGCTGCGCCGGCGCCTCCTCGACGGGCTGGAGGCCAACCGCCAGGTGAAACTGCCCACGCAGCGTGAGATCAGCCACGAGCTGGGCGCGAGCATCATCACGGTGCGCACGGCCGTGAAGATGCTCGAGGACGAGGGGCTCATCACGACCAAGCATCGCAGCGGGTCCCTCCTTTCGGAAAAGTTATTGGCGGGTAAACGCACCATCGCCGTGATTGTGGGCTACTGGAGTGACGCCCAGCACCTTTCCAGTTGGCACCCGTTGGTATTAGGGGCGTTGTGCCGGTTTTTGGAGGAGAATGGCTGGCGGTTCCGCATCTACACGCTGTTTCATGGCACCATGGAACGGGATGAACGGGTGATGGACCAATTGATGACCGATGCCGGCGCACGGAAATTTGCGGGGGTGATCTCCTTTCCAGACCAATCGTCGTTGCGGGCGGACTTCGTGGAGTTGTTGCAGCAACGCGACATTTATTGCCTCGCCTTCGATGCCAGAGACAACCGCAACAACATCTTGTTGGACTTCTCGGCCTTTGGCATGATGGGGGCTAATCATCTGCTTAGTCAAGGGGTGAAACGGATCGGCATGGTCGGTGCATGCTTTACGCTGGGCAACCACCAGCCGATCGATGACTTGAACGGCGCCCGGCAGGCGGTCGCGAGTCATCCCGAAGCGGAAATGCGTCCGGAATGGTGTGTTTCAGCGGTGTCTTCCTTTGGCAACGGCACGGCGGCGTTCAAACAAATCTGGGCGCAAAAAACGCATCCGGAAGGACTGATCGTCTCCGACGAGTTCTCCTATTACGGCGTGGTTTGCGGGATGCTGGAGTTGGGGGTGCGGTATCCGCAAGACCTGGAATTGGTGGCACAGCTGACGGAAGGCGCGCCGGAAGACACGCTCTACAAGCCGCCGCGGCTGGTCTTCAGTCCCCGAATGGTGGCCTGGCAGGCGTTTAACGCCATCTCCGGCATGATTCGGGACCGGATGCGGGAAATCCCGTCTGTCCGTCTCTCGCCGACGCTGGCACTGCCGACGGCGGCCAAAGAAAGAAAAGGAGGTGCAGGGTAAAAAAAAGAGCATTGGGGGGACGTTATGCTGATTTTGCCAAGGAATGCGACGTGAACACGGTTTTCCCGCCGCCAAGTCAAAGACAACACAAAGAGGAGTCTGGCAATGAAACAGTTATCATCAGTTTGCGCCATCCTGGTGGCCGGCGGCATGGCCGCAAGCACCGCTCAGGCGGCACCCATCATCAATGCGTACACGTCTGGCGCCTCGTTCGCCGTGAGCAGTGCCGACATCGGAGAAACCGCCGCCACCGTTTCGGGCGTCGCGACGTGGGGAGGCGGGGCGACGCAGGGAAGCTTGGCCAACCTTAATCACCGAGGTGGCGCTACCAATGAAACTACGGCAGGTAACGGAAGCTACGAACTCGGAATCGGCGTCGGCGTTGGTTTGGAAAACAACGCGAACTCGGTCATCTATACCTTCGATCTCACCACGGCGACGAACGGCTGGGACATCAGCCAGATCACCAGCTTTGCCTCATGGGACACTGGCGGCGGTGGACGATCCAATCAGGGGTATTCGGTAACCGCCAAGCTCGTTGATAATTCAATTGTCAACGTACTTCCTGCGCAGGTCTACACAGCCGGGGGCAGCGTGGCTACAAAGGTCGACATCACGAACCTTGCACTGACCAAAGTCAAGTCGCTGACGTTTGCTGACTTCCCTAACGCGCCATCGGGATCGTTTGGCAACGTTTACCATGAGATTGACATTTTCGGCACGGCCACCATTCCCGAACCGGCGAGCTTGGCCTTATTGGGGTTGAGCGGGCTGGTCCTGTTGCGCCGCCGCCGGAACTGAGGTGGCGTTCGCAAGCGAATTCACCACGAAGGCACGAAGCGCGCGAAGGTAAGAGAAAAGCTGGTTTTTTAGCCCCGGCTCATGAGCGAAATTCTTCGCTCCCACCTCGTGTCCTTCGTGTCTTCGTGGTGCAAGATTTAGTTTTACCGGGAAATGGCAATGAACACGTCTGGCCAAAAATCGCACAGTGTCCCTGATCGCCGTTTCACCCTGATCGAACTGTTGGTGGTGATTGCGATTATCGCCATTCTGGCGTCGCTGCTGCTGCCGTCGTTGTCCGCCGCCAAGGGGTCCGCGAAGGGCGCGGCCTGCCGCGGCAATCTGCGGCAAATTGGCATTGGGTTGACCGTCTATACGGATGCGTATAACGATGCGCTGATCCCGGGTGGAACACCATCCTATCCGTCACCGCGCATTACCTGGCTCAATTTATTGGATGGTGATATGGGAGGACTGGATGGCGACTTTGAATCGAGTCGCCGCCCGGCCTGGCAATTATGCCCCAGTAAAACCTTTGCGCAATCTGATCGCGACGCGGTCGGCTACGGCTGGAATTATTGGGGCGGTGGAAGTTTCAGCGTTCCTGGCTTTGGCAGCAGTCACGTTGACGAGGGCTATGACGGCTTTGGTTGGGGGTCGAGATTAAAAGAAGTGACCACCCCCTCCCGCACCATCATTGTTGGCGATTCCAAGGATCCAGAGTTTATGCCTGAGTATTACTATCAGAATGTCTATCTCTATTCAGCACCCTATCCCATGTTTGTGATGTACCGGGCCATGCGGCATTCGGGGCAAGGCAATTATCTGATGATTGATGGCCATGTGGAGCCGTTTAAACCCGTCATGGATTTGACCTATTTTCACAAGATCCAGCCATAAAGGATGAGCCATGAAACCCCTTCTCCAAATTTCCATATGTTTTGTGTCCATGGCGGTTTTTACGGCTTGCGGCCTTTGTCGTCAAGGCTCTTTACCCGCACCCGTTCCCCCGGCCAAAGAGATTAATTGTATCGGCAATCCCTCGGGCAAGACCCTTGACGCCACCAGCGGCAAGCCGTTGTTTTGGGCGCCGATCACGACCGGCGAAGGCAGTGCCTCATTCAGCGGCGGCTTGCTTACGCTGGAATCCCAAGCGGCCATTCCGCCAAATAAAATGCTGGCTTGGTCCCAGTATGATTTGCAAAAGAATTTATCCGATTGCGGTCCCGGCACGGAAATGCAGTTTTCGTTGCGCGCTAACACCGGGGGCAATCCGTCAACGAAATTCCGTTTTTATGTCGAGATGGCACAAGGCGATAAATTTATCGGGACTTTTGCCTCCGAACCGGAAAGCATTTATGTCGGCTGGGAGAGCAAAAGCTTGAAGTTTACGATGCCAGCGCAGAAGCCAACCCAAGTCTATGTCATTGTCCAACTGCTTACGCCCGGCAAGCTGATGTTCGACGAGGTGCAACTGGTGAAATCGCCAGCCGCGCCGGCCGGGGAAAAATATGCTGACCCCGCCATGGCAGTCAGGCGAGCCGATGATCGCTGCCTGACCACCAATTTCCCGCCCCGTCACACGTATGTGCTACCGGACAAACCAAGGGACTTGGCGGTGGACTATTTTTTGCCTTCCTCAACCTTAACGATTTCGCTGCGTTCGATCGGCGGGGCGGAGATCAAACGCTATGACTTCACCGCACTGCCCGTACGTCAGCCCGGACGCCTGACCGTCACGTTGCCAGACTTGCCGGCAGGCAGCTATCAGCTAACCTATCAAAGCCCGGCCAAAGAAGAAACCTTGACCGAAACCGAGTTTTTCAGAATCCGCAGCCAACCGACCCGTGGCGTCGAGTTTACCGCGAAACATCGCATGCGCCTCAACGGAATCCCCTTTTTCCCCATCGGCCTGACCACCTCGTTCGCCTGGCGGGAGTTTGCGTCATTTAAACAATCCGAAGATCCATTGCGTATTTATGCGCAGAGCGGGATCAATTTTCTCTGTATTCAAGACTGTACGGCGGATGTCGCCTCCGCGGAATTCGTGAACCAGATGGCGGATAAATATGGTTTTGCCGTATGCAATTGGAACAGTATGGGCGACTTGAAAGGACGGGGGGATGAGGTTGAAAAACTTCTCCTTAATAATGCGGAAAATGCCAAACTGATCAGAAACTTTGTCGGTTTTTTAGATGATGAGTCGATGTGGAGACAAATTCCACTGGAACAACTGCGGCGTAATTATCGGACATTTTTCAAGGACGCCCCGGATTACCTGGTCTGGCAGAATTTCGCACCGCGGATCACGGGCACGGCAAGCCAGACGCAAGAATCGAACGATAACGCCATCCGATATTCCCGAATGTGCGATGTCACCGGCCTCGATATTTATCCGGTCCCGGAAGGCAACCCGCACAGCAACCTAGCGAACCGCAACCTGAATTGCGTCGGGGAATATACCGACCTGATCAAAACCATCGTTGCTGACCAAAAGCCGGTCTGGATGATCCTGCAACGTTTCGGCTGGAGCGATATGCAGGGCGCGCTTACCGCCGAAAATCCCCGGCCGAATTACGAGCAGTCACGCTTTATGGTTTATAATGCCCTGACGCATGGCGCCAGCGGTATTATCTGGCATGCGGAAGGGGGCAGTATTTTTGACCTCTATTCGCCTTACTGGGCGACCTTGGCCGACGTCAATCTGGAACTGAAAGCCGTTACGGAGGTCTGGAAAACCGGAACGGATTCCTTGGAAAAATCTCCATTCAGCGATGTCCGCGTCATGCGCATTCAAAACGACCGCGATCTGGTGGTGGTCGTGGTCAACGAAGGGAAAGCGGTTCGCAACGTCCGCCTCTCCCTTGCCCATGCGCCGGAAACCATGTATGAACTGCCCTTGGGCAAAGCACAGAGTCCGCGCGAACTGGTTTTGCAGGCCAACGAAGTTCGCATCCTATCATCCCGCAAGATCGTCATTCCGAAAACTCCGGTATTCCAACCTGGCAACGGGATGAAAAACGTCTCGGTTCTGCTGGATGCGGAGTGGACCGCTCATCCTAAATTAAAAGAAACTCCGGACTGCACGACTTTTTTAAAACAGTCTTTCTTCTTGACAGAACCACCTTCCACTCAAGCAACGATTCGCATTGCCGGAGATGATTCATGGGAGATTTATATGAACGGAAGGCTGGCCGGAGCAGGCTGCGGATACAAAAAGGTACATGAAATGGCCATTTATCCATTCTTAAAAACAGGAGATAATTTACTGGAAATTAAACTTTATAACATTTCGGGTCCTTCCGGCGTCGTTTTCGAGTTAACATCAGGGGACACAACGGTCCGTTCAGGGAAGGCCAGTGAATTTTCAGATAAGATTAAAAAAAACTGGGTTAAGGCTGAGCTTTTGGGAAAAATGCCTGTAGCCCCTTGGGGGGCGCCGGAGCTTTTGCTAACAAACGGTAAGAAAAAATAACGTCCTCTTGAAAAGCGGAACTGGGAGTGACGCCACCATTCCGCCCGAGGCCGGGCGGCTCCCGGTCGTGGGGATCGTTAGGCTGAAGCTTTTTAGGCTGTACATTAAAAAGTGACACCATGGAGACATAACATGGTCAGGACCCAAATTCAGTTGACGGAACAGCAGGCAATGTCGGTCCAACGGGCACGGGCGGCGGCCGGGCGCTTCCATTCCGGGATGAAAGACGTGTCCGCCCGGCACGACGCCCATTTGGCGGAGGCGTTCAAAACTCAGCGTGGTCGATGGCGTGAGTTTCGCGGTCATGCGGCGGTTGGGGCTTCGGGATGTCTTCACCTTTGACGCTCATTTCAAGGTTGACACGGTTGGCATGCAGGGATAAGTTCTTTGGCATGAAGTTCGAGTGGGATCCAACCAAGGCGGCGGCGAACTTGGAAAAACACCAGATCGCCTTTGCTGAGGCGGCCACCGTGTTCGGCGACCCGCTTGCCGAGACTTTTCCCGATCCCGACCATTCGTTTGGCGAAGCCCGATGGGTGACGGTGGGCCGGTCAACGGTTGGCAAGCTATTGGTTGTCGGACACACAGATCGTGCCAGTACGATACGGATTATCACCGCACGGCAAGCAACCCCACGAGAGAGAAGATATTATGAAAGCGAAACCCGATGAACAGGGAAATAATCTGCGCCCCGAATATGATTTTTCCGCCATGAGTGGTGGCGTTCGCGGCAAGTATGTCAGGCAATATCGTGAAGGGACCAACTTGGTCTTGCTGGCGCCGGACGTCGCGGAGGTCTTCCGGGACAACGCATCGGTCAACGATGCCTTGCGCTCCCTCATCGGCATCGCCCGCAAGCAAGTGCCGCGACGCAAGTCCCGGCCGAGCCAGTCGCTTCAGCCGACCGTTTGAACGCTCCATGCGCGAGGTCAAACCCGCAACAGTTGAACGTTTCACGTCTTCACGCATGGGTTACCCAAGAAGCAACATTTTGTTACGATGAAACCTACGTCTTTGTCCTCCGCCTCCCTGGCCTTTAGTGATCCCGCCAACGTGACCGTGCCGCCGGCGCATGCGATTGGGTTTCCGTCGCGCGCAACTGACCTGGACGCGCGGCCGGGATTCCAGCAGCCGCCGCCGGGCTATGGCGAGGTACCATTCTACTGGTGGGTCGGCGATCCGCTGGTCAAGGAACGGCTGGTCTGGCAGCTGGACCAACTGGCCGGCCGGGGCATCATGGGGTTGCAGATCAATTATGCCCACACCGACGCCGGCGGCATCATTTACGGCCTGTCCATGCCCAGCGATCCGCCATTGTTCTCCGCCGCCTGGTGGGAGCTCGTCACCTGGTTCAAACAGGAAGCGGACAAACGCGGCATGGCGATCAGCCTCAGCGACTACACCCTCGGTCTCGGCCAGGGCTGGGTGCTGGATGAGCTCCTGAAAGACCACCCGGAGATGATGGGCGCCGTGCTGGCCGCCGAGACCCGCGACACCGCCGGCGGCGAACTCCGCTGGGCGCTGCCGCCGGACACGCTGATGGTCGCCGCCTACCGCCTGGACGGGGACACTATCGTTCCTGACTCGGGCATCGATTTGCGCAACCACATTGCCGAAAACTATTTGTGCTGGCAGGCGCCGGCCGCGCCGCACCGCGTGGTGGCAGTGCATGTGACGCCCGTGGTGCCCTCGCTCGATCCTATGCACCCGCAGTCGGGCCCGGCTTATGCGGAACGCTTTTTCGGCATCTTTGAGAAACGCTTTCCCGACGCCGGCGGCAAGGCGCTGAATTTCTTCTTTTCCGACGAACTGGAGTTCCGCCTTCGCGGCCACCTGTGGAACCGGCGCTTTGCCGCCGCATTCATGGCCAGAAAGGGTTACGATGTGATTCCGGAATTGCCGGCCCTGTTCGTGGACCTCGGTCCGCGCACGCCCAAAGTGCGGCTGGACTACGGCGACGTGAAGGTGGCGCTGAGCGAAGAAGGCTTCTTCCGCCCCGTCTTCGACTGGCACCAGCAGCGCGGCATGATTTTCGGCTGCGACCATGGCGGCCGCGGCCGGGACGTCAGCGAGTTCGGCGACTATTTCCGCACCCAGCGCTGGAACCAGGGCCCGGGGTGCGACCAGCCGCTGCTGCAGCGCGACATCGTCAAGAACAAGGTCGCCAGCTCCATCGCCCACCTCTACCTCCGGCCCCGGGTCTGGCTGGAAGGCTTCCATTCCAGCGGCTGGGGCACCTCCAGCGGCGACGTCACCGACGCCACCCTGGCCAACTTCGCCCAGGGCCAGAACCTGCTGACGCTCCACGGATTGTACTATTCGACCCACGGCGGCTGGTGGGAATGGGCGCCACCCTGCAACCATTTCCGCCAACCCTATTGGGCCCACATGTCCGCCTTCATGACCTGCGTGGAACGGCTCGGCTACCTGCTCAGCCAGGGCCATCACCGCTGCGACGTGGCGCTGCTCTACCCGGTCGCCCCGGTGGAGGCCGGCCTCGGCGGCGATGATGCCGTGGCCACCGCGTTTGCCACTGGCGAGGCCCTCTACCGTGACGGCATCGATTTCGACTTCATGGACTTCGAGTCGCTGGAACGCGCCACCGTCACCGGCGGCCGCCTGCACGTCAGCGGCGAGGAATACCGAATTCTGTTGTTCCCAGCCATGCGCGCCGTGCGCTTCTCCATGCTGCGCAAGGCATTGGAATTTAAGCGCGCCGGCGGGACGGTCCTGGCCGTGGGCGCCCTGCCCGAGGCCAGCGACCGTGTCGGAGGCCAGGATCCCGAGCTGGAGGCCATCGTCGGCGAACTCTTTGGCGACCCCCGGAACAACCTGACGGCGGCAGCGGAAGTCGTGGCCGGCGTGACCGCCCGCCTGGGCACCCGCGACGTCGCCTTTGCCGGACCGGTGCCGCCCGCCCTCAACTTCATGCACCGGCGGGTCGGACCGCGCGACATTTACCTGCTCCACGGTGCGCCGCAAGGCGCGACCTGCACCCTGCGCGCCACCGGCCAGGTGGAGCTGTGGGATCCGTGGACCGGCGCCACCCGCCCCCTGCCGGTCATCCACCAAACCGCGGCAACCACGACACTGCATCTGCCACTGACCGAACCGGAAGCGCAAATTATCGTCTTCAGTCCCGGCCCCCCGCTCCAGGAAACCGCAACCGCCGCACCGGCCCCCGCTGAGATCGCGGTGCCCGGCCCGTGGACCGGGAACCTGCTCCCCACGTTGGACAACCGCTGGGGCGACTACCGCTGGCCGGCCGGGGGCGGCATGATCGGCGCCGAAGCGCGCCGGTTCCGCTATCAGGAAGAAACCGCTCGCCACCCCGGCTGGGAAAAACCCGATTTCGACGATGCCGCCTGGCCCCGGGTCACTCATGCCTTCGGTCCCAAGTTCCAGCAACTCGGTCCCCTGCCCGGGGATGCGGACTGCGCAACACTGGAACGAACCTTGCTGGCTGCCGCGGCTTCGATCACCGCCGGTAAGACCGAATACGTTTGCGGCAAGGAACATGCATGGACCCCATACGCCTTCTCCTGGCGCTGGGGCGTGGAAGGCGATCCCGGCCACCAGGGCTGGCACGGCCTCAAGGAAGAGGCCTATGACGACTTCATCCGCCTGGGCAAACTGGTCGACCAACACAAGTCCTATGTCCGGGAACCCGAGGACGGCGGCTCGCGCTATTACCTGTGGACCACCGTCGTCGCCCCCGCCGCCATGACCGGAAAACTACTGCTGGGCGGCATGGCCCCCGGCAAGATCTGGATCAACGGTCAGGCCGTGGCGGCTTCAGCCACGTCCGTGCCGCTCCACGCCGGGCCGAATCCGGTCCTGCTGCGGTACGACCAGCCGGGTACCGGTTTTTTCCTGATCACCCGGCCCGAGTTCATCCTGCCGGAGGCCCGCCCTGGGGCGCTCGCCATGCGCTGGCATGAGGCGCCCGGCATCCTGCCCTTTGACGTGCGCCCCGGCGAGGCGAAACCCGCCGGCTGGTACCGGTTCAAAACCGCCCCCGGCACCCGGACGCTGACCCTCACCGCCCACGGCCATGTACAGGCGTGGATGAACGGAATATCCTGCAACGGAAATGGAACGGATGACGGTAAGATCCGCTTCGAGATGCCAGCGCGGGACGCCGGCGGCGAAACCATGGTCGCGCTGCGCATTGAACAGGACCGCGGCGTCTATGGCGGCGCCGCCCTGCCCGAACCGGTGACCTTTGAGGGTGGCGAAAGCGCGATCGCCTTGGGCGACTGGTCGCAACTGGAGGGGCTGGCCAGTTACTCCGGCGGTCGGCAGTACCGGACCACCCTAAACCTGACGGCGGCACAAGCCACTGGCAAACTCACCTTGGACTTGGGTGAGGTCGCGTCCTCGGCCGAGGTTCTGATCAACGGCCAGGCCGCCGGTGTCCGCGTCGCCCCGCCCTGGCGTTGGGAGGTCACCGGTCTGTTCACGGCCGGCGACAACCGCATCGAGGTGCTGGTCTACAACACCCTGGCCAACCACTACCTGACCATTCCCACCCGCTACCGTGGCAGCCCCAAGTCCGGCCTCCTCGGCCCGGTCCGGCTGTTGTGTGGCTAACGCCAGCGCGTGAAAGATTGGCAATTCGCTGGCGAAACATCTAGATTACCCGTCCATGCGGGTTATGCGTGGCGCTTAGGGGCGCCGCAACTCCCGCCCTCGGGATGACCCGACACGGTCTTCAGCGACAGGCAGGCGGTCAGCCCCGACGGCAGGGAGTTCGATCCGGCAACGTTCGCGACACGAGGAGCGACGGCATGACGGCAACGGTCTGTGCGTTACCGGGCCTGGACCCGGCGATGGTGGCAACGGTGATCGGCAAGCACCGGGGCAAGCCCGGTGAACTGTTGGGGATTCTGGAGGAACTCCAGAACCTGGACCCGCACAAGTATCTGCCGCCGGACATCCTGGAAAGCGTGGCGGAGGCTACCGGAACGCCGGTGTCCCAAGTCTACAGCGTCGCCACCTTTTACTCTTTTTTTAACCTGCAACCGCAGGGCGAGCATGTGATCGTGGTCTGTCGCGGCACGGCCTGCCATACCCGCGGCTCCCGGGGCCTGTTCGAGTCACTGAAAAAGCTCCTGAACCTCCGGGATGAGGATGCGGTGGCCGGCGAAAAAGTGTTCCTGACCACGGCCGACCACAAGTTCACGGTCAAGACGGTGGCCTGCTTCGGTCAATGCGCCCTCGCCCCGGTGGTCGAGGTGGACGGCAAGATGTACAGCCATGTCACCGAGGCGAAACTGCGGGAACTGGTTCACGCCGCCACCGCGGCCCCCGCGAAGTCCGCACGCAGGGAGTACGGCCCATGAAAATCACCGACCAGGCGGCGCTCAGTCAGCTCCAGGAAACCGGATTGTCCAAGTTGCTGCCCGCCAATAAAATCCGGATCGCGGTTGGCATGGGGACCTGCGGCATCGGCACGGGCGCCGAGGAGGTGTTCCACGCGTTGGAGCGCGAACTGAAGGCGCAACAAGTGCCGGCCCTGCTGGTCAAGACCGGCTGCTTCGGTTTCTGCGCCCAGGAACCGCTGGTGAATATCCGGCTGCCCGGCCAGCCATTAGTGATCCTGAGCAAGGTCGCGGCCAAGGACGTGCCGGAACTGGTGGCGGCGCTGGCCGCCGGCGACCTTCCGCGCCGGCAGGCCTTGTGTCGGATCGAGCAGTGGGATCCGCTCACCGCCGCGCCACTGGTCTTCGGCAACGGGTTGCCGGACATTCCGTTGTGGAACGAGGTGCCGTTCTTCAAGTGGCAGAAAAAAATCGTCCTGCGCGACTGCGGCCTGATCAATCCCGAGGATATTGAGGAATATTTCGCGGTGGGCGGTTATGCGGCGCTGGCCGCGGCGCTGCACGCCGGCCGGCCGGAGGCGGTCATCGACCAGGTGAAGGCCTCGGGGTTGCGCGGCCGCGGCGGCGCCGGCTTTCCGGTGTGGCGCAAGTGGGAACTGATGAAGAAGGAGGAGGCCGACCGCAAGTACATCATCTGCAACGCCGACGAGGGCGATCCCGGCGCTTACATGAACCGCAATGAGATCGAGAGCGACCCGCACATGCTGATCGAGGGGATGCTCCTCGGCGCCTATGCCATGGGCGCGACGGAAGGCATCCTGTATGTCCGCGCCGAGTATCCGCTGGCGGTGGAACGCCTGCGCCTGGCCCTCGACCAGGCGCGCCAATGGGGGATTCTGGGCCCCAACATCCTCGGTTCCGCGTTCACCTTCGACCTGACGCTGGTCGAGGGCGCGGGCGCCTTTGTCTGCGGCGAGGAAACCGCGCTGATCGCCTCCATCGAAGGCAAGGCCGGCCGGCCGCGGGTGCGCCCGCCGTTCCCGGCCCGCAAGGGGTTGTGGGACAAACCGACCAACATCAACAACGTCGAAACCTGGTGCAACCTCGCGGCCATCCTGGCCAAGGGCGGCGAGTGGTTCGCCAAAATTGGCACGCCGGAGAGCCCCGGCACCAAGGTGTTCTCGCTGGTCGGCAAGGTGAAGAACACCGGCCTGGTCGAACTGCCATTGGGCGAACCGCTCGGCACCCTGGTCTACAAGGTTGGCGGCGGCGCCCCGGCGGGCAAGCAGGTCAAGGCGGTCCAGAGCGGCGGCCCCTCCGGCGGCTGCATTCCGGCCTCCCTGTTCGCCACCCCGATCGCGTATGAGTCGCTACAGGCACTGGGCGCCATCATGGGCTCCGGCGGCATGGTGGTGATGGACCAGGAAAACTGCATGGTCGACGTGGCGCGTTACTTCCTGGAATTCACCACCGCCGAGTCCTGCGGCAAGTGCGTGCCCTGCCGCGAGGGGCTGAGCCAGATCCTCTACATTCTGCGGGCGATCACCGAGGGGCGCGGCGAACCGGCCGACCTTGACCGCCTGGACCACCTGAGCCGGGTCATCCGCGACACCGCCCTTTGCGGCCTCGGCCAGACCGGACCGAACCCCGTGCTCACCACGCTCAAGTATTTCCGCACCGAATACGAGCAGCACATCCGGGACAAACGCTGCGAAGCCGGCGAGTGCCAGACGCTGTTCCGCGCCCCCTGCGAGAATTCCTGCCCCCTGCACATGAACATCCCCGGCTACCTGGAACTGCTCAAGGAAAACCGGATGCAGGAGGCCTTTGAACTGGTCCTGCGCGACAATCCGCTGCCGGCGACCACCGGCCGCATCTGCCGCTACCACTGCAAGGTCCGCTGCCGGCGCGCCGACGCCGACGCGCCGGTCGCCCAAGGGGAAATCCACCGCTACATCGCGGACTTCGCCTACAACATGGGCGTCGCGGAACCGGTCCATGCCAAGTTGCTCGCCGAAAAAATGCCCGCCACCGGCAAGACGGTCGCCATTGTCGGGGCCGGCCCCGCCGGACTCTGTGCCGCCTATTATTTGGCCCGCCTCGGGCATGCCGTCACCATCTTTGACGCCAACGAGGCACCCGGCGGCGTGGTGCGCTACACCATTCCCGAATACCGGCTGCCGCGCGCCGTGCTGGACCGCGAGATCGACTTCATCCGGCGCTTCGGCGTCCACTTCAAGTTCCGCACCCGCATCGGCAAGGAGATCCAGCTCCGCCAACTGGAAGCGGATTTTGACGCCGTATTCGTCGCCGTCGGCGCCCAGGACAGCACGCCTTTGGAGGTGCCGGGCATGGACCTGCGCGGCGTCATCCCCGGGGTCGAGTTCTTGGAGGAACTGGCCCGCGACCGCCGGCCGGCCATCGGCAAGCGCGTGTGCATCATCGGCGCCGGCAACGTCGCCATCGATGCCGCCCGCTCCGCCCGCCGCCTCGGCTCCCAAGTCACGGTGGTCTACCGGCGCGAACGCGACGACATGCCGGCGCACGATGACGAGGTGCGCGACGCCGAACGCGAGGGCATCGTCTTCGCCTTCCTCCGCGCCCCCAAGGAAGTCCTTGGCAAAGCGGGCCGGGTGACCGGGCTTGAGGTCATCAAGATGATCCCCGGCGATGTGGACGCCTCCGGCCGCCGTACCCCGACCCCGAGCGAAGAGAGTTACGTCATCCCTTGTGAGACGGTCATGCTCGCCATTGGCGAACGGGTGGACGCCGAGTTCCTCCGGCCGTTCGGCATCACCCTGCGCCGCAACGGCACCATCGACACCCACCCGCTGACCCTGCAGACGAGCCACCCCAAGGTGTATGCCGGCGGCGACGCCACCCTCGGCCCCTCCACCGCCTCCGAGGCGATGGCGTGCGGCAAGAAATTCGCCGAGGTCATTGACCGCCAGCTGATGGGCGTCCCCGGCCGGTTCCGGCAGCTCTTCCGCGACTTCACCTACGGCCAGGAAGCGCCGCTGGCGCCGCAGACCGGCGGCCGGCGCCCCGTCCGCGAGCTGGCCGTTGCCGCCCGCCGCGGCAATTTCCGCGAAATCTCCGCGGGGCTCACCGCCAAGAATGCCCTCGCCGAAGCCTGTCGTTGCCTGCGCTGCGACATCAAATGAAGCGTGGGGCCGCTAAGACGGAATACGTTGTCCCCAGGTTGATAAACAATAACTTATGAGTTATATAACTCAAAGGTAATAAAATGCCCTGTGAGCTTGAATACACCGATGAGTTCGGGCTTTGGTGGGATTCGCTTTCCGAAGCGGAGCAGGATGATGTTGCTGCCGTGGTTGAACTACTAGGGGCGAGAGGAGCGGCATTACGATTTCCGTACACTTCGGGCATTGAAGGTTCAAAACACCGGCACATGCGGGAATTGCGGATTCAACACGCAGGAAAACCATACCGTGTTCTTTACGCATTTGATCCGCGCCGGAACGCAATCCTGCTCCTCGGCGGGAAGAAAACCGGCGACCAACGGTGGTATAAAACGCAGATTCCGGTCGCGGATCGCCTCTACGACCAGCATCTGCGGGAACTAAAGAGAATGGGTTTGTTACCATGAGCGCGAAGCCGTTCAAGCAACTTTTGCAGGCCATGCCGCCGGAGCGCCGGGAGCGGATTCGGCTGAAGGCCGAACTTCTCAAGCATGAAGTAGCGCTTCAGGAACTGCGCCAAGCGCTTGAGTTGACCCAGACGGAAGTGGCGATGTCCCTGCATATGAACCAAGCCGCTATTTCCAAATTTGAGCGGCAGTCCGACATTTATATCAGCACCTTGCGAAAAATCCTCTCCGTCATGGGGGCCGAGCTGAAAATAGTCGCCCGTTTTCCAGACGGCGAGGTTGTCATCAACCAATTCAATGCCTTGAACGGCGACACCGGCGTTTATCCAGTGCAAGCAGGGACAGCGTATGCCGTGGGCGAAACCGGTGAAACCTACCGAACACATGCACCCACCAAAAAACGACGGCCGCAATGAACCTCAAAGTCATCAAAATGGAACAATCTAAACCCATCTGGCAAACCAAGTAATTCCAATCACACTTCAAATTGATTCTAAAATTAACCGCAAAGATCGCAGAGATAAAACAATCTAAAAATTAGCAATTAATCTTTGTGTTCTTTGCGTTCTTTGTGGTAGAATAAAAGATCAAGTTGAACTTTAATTGGAATAAGGAACCACGGCCATGAGTGACACAGCCACGGTGAACGTGACGATCGACGGGCAGGAGCACACGGTGCCGGCGGGGCAGACCATTCTGCAGGCCTGCCACACGGCCGGCATCTCGGTGCCGGCGCTCTGCCACATGGAAGGACTCAGCGCCGATGCCGCCTGCTCGCTCTGCGTGGTCGAGGTCAAGGGGGCGCGCACACTGATGCGTTCCTGCGTGACCACCGTCACCGACGGCATGACCCTGTTCACCCGGACGGAGCGCGTCCGCGACGCCCGCAAGACCAATCTGGAACTGTTGCTGGCCAATCATCCGAAGGACTGTTTCATCTGTGACCGCAACCAGAACTGCGAACTCCGCCTGCTGGCCTACGACCTGGGCGTGCGCGAAACGCCCTACCCGCCGACCCGGTCGCATCCCCGGCCGGTGGACCACAGTTCGGATTCGATCATTCGCGACCCCAACAAATGCATCCTCTGCCGGCGTTGTGTCGCGGTGTGCGCCAAAGTCCAGGCGGTGCATGCCATCGACGCGGTCGGCCGCGGCCAAAACACGGTGATCTCAACTTTCGAGAACAGCGGTTTGGCCAATGCCTATTGCATCAATTGCGGCCAGTGCGTGCTGGTCTGCCCGACCGGTGCGCTGGTGGAGAAGTCCGCCGTGGCGGAGGTGTGGAAGGCGCTGGCCGACCCGCAAAAGACGGTGGTGGTCCAGACCGCGCCCGCCGTGCGGGTGGCCATCGGCGAGGCGTTCGGGATGCCGGCCGGCGGCCCGGTCACCGGCAAAATGGTCGCCGCCCTGCGCCGCCTCGGCTTCAAGCGGGTGTTCGACACCGATTTCACCGCCGACCTGACGATCATGGAGGAGGGGCACGAACTGATCAAGCGCGTGACCGAGAAAGGGGTGCTGCCGATGATCACCTCCTGTTCGCCCGGCTGGATCAAGTTCGCCGAGCATTTCTACCCCGAGCAACTGCCCAACCTCTCCACCTGCAAGTCCCCCCAGCAGATGTTCGGACCGCTGGCCAAGACGTTCTATGCCGAAAAGCTGGGGATTGATCCGCGCAATCTTGTCGTCGTTTCCGTCATGCCCTGCACCGCCAAGAAATTCGAGGCGCGCCGCCCCGAAATGGCCGGCGCCTTCGACTACTGGCGCGAAAAAATGAAGCTGACCGAGGCCGACCGTTTCCCGGATGTGGATTACGTGCTGACCACCCGCGAGCTGTCCCGGATGCTGAAGGAGGCGGGAGTGGATTTCACCGTGCTGCCGGACGAGGCGTTCGACAACCCGCTGGGCGAATCCACCGGCGCCGCGGTTATTTTCGGTGTCACGGGCGGGGTCATGGAAGCGGCCCTGCGCACGGCCTATGAGGTAATCACCGGCCAGACGTTGCCGAAGCTGGAGTTCGCGGCGGTCCGCGGGCTGGAGGGCATCAAGGCGGCCGACGTTCAGGTCGGCGACCTAACCCTGAAGGTGGCCGTGGCCAGCGGCCTGGGCAATGCGCGGGTCCTGCTCGACCAGATCAAGGCCGGCAAATCACCCTATCATTTCATCGAAATCATGACCTGTCCCGGCGGCTGCATCGGCGGCGGCGGCCAACCCCTGGCCGACAGCCCGGCCACCAAGACCAAGCGCATGAAGGGCATTTATCAGGCGGACCAGGCGCTGCCGTTGCGGAAATCGCACGAGAACCCGGCGGTCCAGCAGGTGTACAAGGAGTTCCTCGGCCAGCCCCTGGGCCACCTCTCCCACGACCTCCTGCACACCCACTACCACGCCCGCGGCACCAAACGCGCCGCCCCGAAACGGACATGAATGTGGGGGCGCCGCCCCCAGACCCCCGCCAAAGGGACCTGTCCCTTTGGAATCCTCGAGGCATGCCGTTTCACCAAAGACGGCATCGGGTGCCGCGTTCGAATGCTCCGGCACTGCTTGCAGCCGGAAAAGATGGCACCGCCCTTTCTTTTGCAAAATGGTACCTGTCCCTAATTCTCTATACGCCTCCACCTATCCGTCTATCCATCTTCCCGTGCGGGGCGTCCTCTCCGTCCTCCTGGTCCTCATGGGGCGCCGGTGTCCTCAACGTCCTCGCCCCGCCGCGCGCCAAAAACGGCCAACCGGCCGCCGCCGAGGACGCGGAGGACCGTGTCCCCGAGAGGACATTGAGGACGACGAGGACGCGTCGGCCATCATGATTCACCCTATAAGCACAAGTCCCCCCATTACCCCGCCGCCGGCGCGGATTTGCCGGGGCCACTTCCGGCGTGTACGGTTCACGATCAATTCTGCGAGGGGCCCGCCGAGATGATTGAGGAAATGGCAAAAGTAGCCAGAATTCAGTAGCCAGTAGCCAGAATGTTTGAAACCGTGCGGAAAGTGAGATCGCTTTTCATGATGACTAAGAATAGCTGGCGTGGTGTCGCGGTGGCCGTCGGGCTGCTGGTGTTGGCCGGCGGGTGCCCCCCGGCCGTTGCCGGCGACGTGAACGGCTATTCGGAGACGTATCTGACGCGGGCATTGGCGGAGGCCCGGGCCAAGGCCGGCCGTAGCGCCGAACAGGCGGCAGCGACCAAGCAGGCGGTGGCCGCGGAGACCGCGGAACTGGATGCGGAAACCGTCCAGGCCAAAGCGCGCCTGAAAACGCTGGAAGACGAACTGCTGGCGGCGTCGGCGGAGGCCAATCCGGCCCTCTTGCGAGCCGTGCAGGCGGAGTATGCCGCCACGCGCCTGCAACTGGAAACGGCCGCGGCCTGGCGCACGCTGCGGCTCAAAACGGCAGATGAGGCCGGCCGGGAAACTGCAGCGTGGAAGCGGCGTCTCGCCGCGCTGGAACTGGGGCTAAACTTGGACATGCGGGTCTTGCTGGCCTCGCCCGCCGAACTGGAGGCGCGCAACCACGGGCCCGCGGCGGTGCGCAAGGATCTTGAAGTCCAGGCGAGCCAGGTGCGGCGCCAGATTGGCCGGGCCCGGAGCGATCAGGGACAGGCGCTGGCGTTGACGCGCGATGCGGCGGCGGTCCGCCAGGAACCGAAAGCCGCGTCCGACCCCGTCCCGCCCGGGCCCGAAGCGGAACGATGCGGACGCGCCCGGCTGCAGCAACTCGAACAGCTTGAACGCGCGCGGCAGGCTTGGAATCAATGGTATTTATTGTCCCGGACCTTGGCGGAACGGGCCCGGCGCAACGGCGGGTTCCTGACCGAAGAACTGGCGATTGCGATGGCTTACACGGCGGCCCTTGACGTGCGGGCCGGCGAAAGCGTGGCGGCGGTGGCCACCGCCCAAGCGGAGGCCGCGGAGGCCGCGCTGGCCCAGGCGCGGCAGGCCGTCGGCAGCCGCCAGGCCGCGATCACCACGGCGGCCGCCGAAGCCGCCACGGCGACGGACAACGCCCTGGCGATGTTGGCACACGCCGCCACGCCCGAGGCGCGCGCCGCCGCCCAAGCGCGGTTGTTTATGGCCCAGGACCAGGCGACGCTGGGGGCGGCCGAAGCCGATCTGATGCGTGAAGTGGTGGCGCTGCACAAGGCCCTAGCCGCGTTTGCGCGCGACCGGGCCGACCAGGCGCGAAATGAATTGGAGCCGAAGTCGTTGGCCGATTTGAGCGACGAAACCGCCGCTCTCGCGGAAACCGCGCGGACCTCGGCCGAATATGTGGCCGGGTTCAAGGTGGCCCTGGACAAGCTGGAGAACCAGGTGCAGGCGGCCCGCCAGGGGCTGGGCATGACCGCGGCGGCGGCGGCACCCGTGCTAGCGGCGGTGAACGAGCAGGCGCCCAGGCTGGTGCGATCGCAGCCGGGGCGGCCGGAGCTGCTGGCCAACCGCCTGCAACTGCTGGCCCGTGGTCTGGTGCGTGATGGCGCGGCCGGGGCGGGTGACGCCGGGCGGCGCCAAGTGCTGGCCGAGTGCCTGGTGGCGCGCCAGGCGCAACGGGCGCTCCTGGCCGACCGCCTCGGGGTGGCGGAAACCTGGTTGGCGGCCACCCGCGACGACCAGGCGGCGCTGGAGGCAAGCGGGACGCGAGTGCTGTGGGAGCAGCGCGATGCCCGTCTCAACTGGCTCAGCATGGCGGCGGTGCTGGCCGTGGCGCCGGCGGTGTGGGACGACCTGCAATTTGCCCTTGGCGTCTACCGGTTGGGACTGGCGCGGGCCGCCGGTTATGCGGCGCCGAGCCAGCTGGTGGTGGCGTTGCTGTTCTGGGGACTGCTGGTGGCGGCGGGCATTTGGGGGACGCGACGGCTGGCGGCCGGCCGCCCGGTGGTGAAAGATGGAGCCACTCCGACATGCTGGCGCTGGCTGGTCCTGCGACTGTTGCCGGTGCTGCCGGCGGCCGCGGCGGCCGGGTTCGTTTTGCTCCACGCCTTTCCGGGCAACCGGCTGGCGTTGTTGCTGGGATGGGGCTTGCTGGGGCTGGGCGGCTGGTGGTGCTTGCGCACGCTGCTGCTGGCGTTTTGCCCAGGGCACCGGTTTCCGGTGCGGGCAACGCTGGCGGGCGGTCTGCTGCTGGCGGTGCGCCTAGTGCTGGGGGCCGGCATGTGGGTGGCGGTCTGGGGCGGGGTGGCCGCGCCTGACGCGGTGACGGGACAGCGGCACGTGCTGTTTCATTTCTTCATGCTCTTTGTCTGGCTGGCGTTGGTCCGGCTGGCGTTGCATCCGCTGCTGCTCGGCCGTTTTCTCAGCCGGCGGTCGCGGCACCGCGGCCTCCGCTTCTTCGGCGGCCTGGCCGCCGGCGCCGGGGTCCTGGCCGTCATGCTGGCGGTGGTGCCGTTCCTCTTCAGTTTTGACAACCTGGGCAGCATGGTTCTGCAAGTGACGGTGGGGACGGCGATGCTGGTGGCGCTGGCGGCCGGGCTCTGCTACGCTTGCGGCTGGCTGTTGGTGCTGGCCCAAAAGCAGAAGACGGTGGCCGGCATGGTTCCCGCCGGGGCGGTGTCGGCGGCCACCACCGTTGGCGGAGCGGTGCCGCGGGAGAACGGCGGGGACGTGCTGAAGGGGCTGGTGCAAGCCGGTATTTGCCTCGGGGCCGCGCTGCTGATCGCGTTCGCCTGGTGGCGGTTGCTGCAGGCCTTGTTGCTGGCCCCCACGGCACCGCCGGCGGTGCGGGACGCCGTGGCCTGGACCGCCAACTACGGGCGGATGGCCCTGGCCTTGTGGCACTACCCTCTGACCACGGGCGTGACGGTGCGCAGTCTGACCGAGGGACTTGGCGTGTTTGCCTTCTTCATCTGGCTGTCGCGAGTGGCCCGGCAGGTGTTTGTCGAGCGTGTGCTGGTGCGCACCCATGTGGATGACGCCACCCGCGCGACCCTGGTCACCGTGCTCGGTTATCTGGTTATTGTGCTGGGGTTCCTGGTGGGCATGAACGTGGCCGGGTCCTCGCTGCAGAGCCTGGCGCTGCTGGCCGGCGCCATCACCGTCGGGCTGGGCTTCGGCCTGCAGAACGTGGTCAACAACTTTGTCAGCAGCCTGCTGATCCTGTTCAGCCGCACCGTGCGCGCCGGTGACTACATCGATGTCGGCGGCGGCGCCCGCGGCGTGGTGCGCGAGATCGGGTTCCGCAACACGACGATCCTCACCGATGACGGCAACACCGTGCTGGTGCCCAACGGCAGTTTCATCACCGCCAATATCACCAATTGGACCAACCCCAACCGAGCCACCCGCGTGCATGTGCCGTTGACCGTTACCCGAACTGCCGACCTGGCCGAGGTCATGCGTCTGCTGACGGAACTGGCCGCGCGCCAGCCGCAGGTGTTGCGCCAGCCCGCCCCCAGCGTCGAGGTGCGCACCGTGGCCGCCGACAAGATCAGCCTGGAACTGCTGGCCTGGACCGACCAGCCGGGCCGCCAGGCGGCCATCCTCGGGGAGCTCGCGCTCGCCTGCGACCGCGAACTGCGCACCCGCAACTGGTCCGCGGGCTAGCGTCTTGTAACACTAAAACCTTTGGATTCACCACGAAGACACGAAGAGCACGAAGATAAATCGAAGATGCGTTTTTTTGCGCTCATTTTTTATTGATACCAATTTCATTTCAATCGTCATGTCTCTCACAGAGGCACAAAGATCACAAAGAAAACATAATTTATTAAACATCAATTAAATATGGTTATTTTTTCGTGCCTTTTTGCCTCTATTAGAGAATGGCTTTGAAGTAAAAGCAGTATGACGGGCTTCGATCAACCTTCGTGTTCTTCGTGCCTTCGTGGTGAAGGATTTCAGGTTACTGGGTGCTACTGGTTTTCCGGCTCCGGCGTGGTGAGCGTGTCGTAAAACTTGACGAAATCGTTGCGCTGCGCGGAATCGCGCCAGGCAATGGCCATGCGTGGATGCTCATTGAGCATGCCCGTGATCATATACGGAATGATGTAGCCCCATTCGATCTGCTCACGCAAGGGCAGGTAATGCTCTTGGATCAGCTGCAAAATCGGCCGGAGCTGAAACTTCGGGTTCTGCAAAAAGGTCATGAGCAGTTCCAGGCAGCAATTGCCGGGGCCGCGGCCAATGCCGTACACCGAAGCATCGAGCAGATTGGCGCCGTCAATGATCGCCTGAATCGTGTTGGCAAACGCCAGCTGACGGTTGTTGTGCGTGTGAATGCCAATGGTTTTACCCGGCAGCGCCGCGACATATTTCTTGACCAGAAAGGTCACATCCTCACTGTACATGGCCCCATAGGAGTCGACCACATAGACGGCCGGAACGGCGCTCTTGCTCAAATCCGTCAGCGCCTCATCGATTTCACGTTCAAGATTGGTCGACACCGCCATGACGTTGATGGTGGTTTCGTAGCCCTTGTTCATGATCATCTCGGCCAGGGCGATGGCCTTGTCGATCTCTTTGATATAGCAGGCAACACGGATCATGCTGAACGGGGAATCTTTTTGCGCCACCAGGTCTTTTTCTTCGACCCGGCCGATGTCCACCATGCAGGACAGTTTGGCGCCATGGTCGATGCCGTCAATCACCTTCCGGACGTCGGCATCCTCGCAAAACCGCCATTTGCCGAATTTCGTGGCATCAAACTGCGCCTTCGATGCTTTGTAGCCGATCTCCATGTAATCGACGCCGGCGGCACTGACCGCCTGGTAGGTGGCCCGCACAAAGTCGTCGGAAAACTTCCACTGGTTGATGAGTCCGCCGTCACGAATGGAACAGTCAAGGACTTTAATTTCCGGGCGAAACATGGCACGGTCTCCGCTGGCAATGGGCAATAGGGGAAATGGTTGTTTTTACGGACGGAAGCGGACGGCGGGCAAGCGGAAACTATAGCCTGGATTATTCATGAGTAACGAGATTTTCCAATAACCGGGAGCCGCCCGTCCTCGGGCGGACGAACCCGTCATCGTCGGAGACGTGCATAACTTGGTTTGGTGGACGGTGGCCCAATAAAAAGGGGCGGAACTGGTGTGGCGCCATCGATTTCCGCCCGAGGACGGGCGGCTCCCGGTCCTGAAATAACGCCGATATTAAAAAGCGGCAAAGGAATTGCCGCACTCCAAGAATGGTGCTTTGATCGGGACTTTTGAAAGCGGCTCATTCATCTCATCCCGGCTAAACCGTTTTCCCGCCTTGGTTCTCGCCAACTCGTGCATGACAGCATCAAAATTCCGGGCGGCGGCATCTTGTTCCACGTAATGTTGCAGCCAGTCCCCAACTACCCGGTTTAGACTGTTGTTCTGCCGGGATGCCTTGGCCCTGGCCTTTCGGACCACATGATCGTTGATGGCAAATGAGTGTCCAATAATCAACAAGGAATATCCAATGTCCAAGTCAAGGCGGGGACGCGTTTTTTACAGAAATGAATGATTTTTCCCTTCTTCCTTGGACATTCCTTGTTGGATATTGGATATTCGCCACTAACGTTCCGGGCTCGGAAGGAAAAGCTCGAATATCGCATACTGAAGGCTGGCAACCGTGGGT
>CAITYL010000078.1 GCA_903896595.1 uncultured Lentisphaerota bacterium | reverse complement strand
CGTTCCATTTTGCGAGAGCCGGTGCTATGCGCCGCGGCAGCGACAATGCCAAATGCTTCAGGCGCTCGGCGGCGCACAGTACCGGCTCTCGCAAAATCGGTGTCGGGATTCTCAAGGGACGGAGTTCCTTGAGCGGGGCCTGGGGCAGAGCCCCACATTAATGAAATGAAATGAAACAAAAACCTCCGGGGTTAGAGTTGGGACAGGGCATTGTCCATGTGGTGAATGAGGGTGGTGACAACGGCGGGGGTGGCGATCAGGGGTCGCTTGGTCAGGGCGGCGGGGGGGCAGTCGGCCTTGTAGGTTTGGGCGCTGGTGTCTATTCCGTTTGCGGCAAGATGCTTGCAGAATGCCACCGTCTGCTCCGCCGTGGCGAAGAACAAAGTGGAGAGATGCCGCTGTCCTTCCACGGCGGTGATCAGCCGGGGGTATTTGCGCCCGAGCTCGCGCACCGCATTCTCGTACAGCTCACCCAGGCCGCGGATATAGGGGCCGTTGGCACGGGCGAACGCCATGGTAATGAGATAGGCCAGCGACGCCAATTCCTCCTGGCCGTTGGTGACCAGGGCGCCAAACAGGTTCAGATTGTCCAGGTGCCCGGAAACCAGGATCTTGGACGCGCAATACTGGCCGCCGGGGAACCCCTTGCCGACCGAGACAAAGTCGGGCTTCAACCCGTACTCGCGGAACAGAAATAGCTCGGGCGACCACATGCAGGACTGGATCTCATCGACCAGGGTCGGAATGTCGTGCTGATGACAAAGGGCATGGGCTTCCTGGAGGAATGCCTCGGTGAGCCGGATGCCGCCGTAATTCATCAGGATCAGTTCGTGCAGGAACCCGGCGATCTTGGTCGGGCCGTGGTCGAACTCCGCCACGGCGCGCCGGAAGTCGGCGATGTCGTTGATCGCCACCGGCCGGACCCGATAGATGCCGGCGGCTTCCAGGCGCGCGGCCAGTTCCGGCCACAAGCCGCGGAAGGTCTGGGTGAGAACGGTGGTGCCATGATAATTGGCCTGGTTGCCACCCTGGCGGTCGGCCATGACTAGGAACACCGGCGTACGGCCGCGGTACGGCGGCTCCGGCATGGTGCGGTCCAGCTGGTAGAAGCGGGCCAGCATCATTTTCAAGGCGGCTTCGCAGGCCAGACTGCCAGTCTCGAGATTGATCACGCGGTTGAGCACGTGCGGTTCGCGTGACGCCAGCGCCTGCCCGAGCGCGACATCATCATCCAGCGCAATGCCATTGGCGGTCCGGATCAGTTCGCGCTCCAGGCGGCGGGTAATGCAGCCGCGGGTGTTGTTGTGGGTGGCATTGAGGATGCCCAGCCGCCCGGCATGCTCCAGCAGGCGGTAGCCCGGAAACTGATGGCCGAGAGAGGCATGGTAATGCTCGCTCTTGGCGGCCAGGTACAGCCGGCCGTCCTCGCCGATCCGCAGGAACGCCAGACCGGACAGCGGCGCCGCCGTGGTATGGGTGGCCTTGGCAAACGCCGCCGTCGCCGCGCCGGGGTCGGTCTGCGCCAACGCGGGCGCCACGGCACACCCCAGCTCCGGCAGCAACGCCTCCGCACGCCGGAGAAACGCCGGCGGACAAAACGCCACCCGCCGCGCCGCCAAACGCCGCAACCGCGCCTCAGGCACCCCGGTCAGCCGCGCCTGCGCCCCGCAAACCGCCGCCACATACTCCGCCCCCAACAAATCGTCCAATGACCGCGTAATATTTTTTGGATAATGCATCATGTTGCTGCTTTTAATAATGTGGGGCTCTGCCCCAGGCCCCGCTCAAGGAACTCCGTCCCTTGAGAATCCCGACACCATTCTCATTGGAAAGGGTTGCCACTGGGCGCCGCTTCTGGCGACAAAATTCAGTGGCACGACTCTCCACGGCGCCCAGTGGCAGCCCTTTCCAATGAATGTTTCGGGGATTCCAAAGGGACTGGTCCCTTTGGCAGGGGTATGGGGGCGGCGCCCCCACATCACTTTCATGTTGAAGAAATTAGCTGGTGGTTGTGGGGGTCCAGCGGGTGGCGGGGAGGTTGTGGGCGTGGCCTACATTGAGATTGGTCAGGCGTCCTTGGAAGGTATTCAGGCCTTCCACGATGGCGGGGGACTGGCGCAGGGCACCGTCCAAGCCGTGGTCGGCGATCAGCAGGCCGTAGCGGTTGGTGACACTGGTCAGGGCGTAGGTCGAGCTGAGACTGACCGCGCCGGGCATATTGGCCACGCAATAATGCACCACGCCGTCAACGGTATAGATCGGGTTCGTGTGCGTGGTCGGCCGGCTGGTTTCCAGGCAGCCGCCCTGGTCAATGGCGATGTCCACCACCACCGCCCCCTTCTTCATGGTTTTCAAATCCTCGCGGCGGATCAGCCGGGGCGCCGTCGCCCCCGGAATAAGCACGGCCCCGATCACCAGATCGGCTTCCGCAATCGATTCGCGGATATTGTACGGATTCGAATACAGCGTCTTGACCGCGGACCCAAAAATATCATCCAGTTCCGCCAGGCGGCGGGCGGAGATGTCGAGAATGGTCACATCGGCGCCAATGCCCAGGGCCACCTTGCAGGCATTGGTGCCGGCAATGCCGCCGCCAATGATCACTACCTTGCCTTTGCGAATGCCGGGCACGCCCCCCAGCAGAATGCCGCGGCCGCCGAACGATTTCTCCAGGTACTTGGCCCCCTCCTGCACGGCGAGCCGCCCGGCAATCTGCGACATCGGGATCAGTAGCGGCAACGCACCGTCGCGCTCCATCACCGTCTCATACGCCACCCCGCTCACCCGCCGCTTCAGCAACGCCTCGGTCAGACCGCGATTGGCCGCCAAATGCAGATAGGTGTACAGGACCTGCCCCTCGCGCAGCAAATCGTATTCCTCCGGCAACGGCTCCTTGACCTTGACGATCATCTCCGCCACGGCAAACAAGGCCGGACGCTCCGCCAACGTGCAGCCGGCGGCGACATATTCCACATCCTCAAACCCGGAACCGCAACCGGCCCCCGGCTCCACCAATACGGTGTGCCCATGGTCCACATACTCCCGCGCACTCATCGGCGTCATCGCCACCCGATACTCTTCCGTCTTGATTTCCTTGGGCAACCCGATCTTCATTGATTTGTTCCTTGGATTTTCTGTAATTAAACGTGATGTGGGGCTCTGCCCCAAGCCCCGCTCAAGGAACTCCGTCCCTTGAGAATCCCGACACCCGATTTTGCGAAGGCCGGTGCTGGGCGCCGCCGGCAGAGACAAAACCAAACGTCGCAGCCATCAGCGGCGCCCAGTACCGGCCTTCGCAAAATGGAATGTCTCGGGGTTTCCAAAGGGACTGGTCCCTTTGGCAGGGGCCTGGGGGCGGCGCCCCCACATTACTTTCAGGTAAAAGCGGTTTATTCAGCAAGGACAAGTTCGATGTTGAGGGCTTGGATCCGGCGGCGCCAGTCGCGGCTGAGACCGGCATCGGAGACGATCACCTGGGCGGCGGCCAGTTCGGCCACGCGAGCGCGGCCGAACGTGCCGAACTTGGAGGAATCGCAGAGAATGATCCGGCGCCGGCTGCGGGTAAGCACATCGCTTTCCATTTGGGCAATGCCCGGATTGATACTGGAGATCCCATGTTCCGCGTCCACGGCGAACACGCTCAGCACGCAGGTATCCCAGAACAGATTACGCAACGGGTCGAGTGACAGCCGGCCGTCGGTCTCGCGTGACTCCCGTTCCAGCCGACCCCCGAACAGGTCCACCGCGGCGGCGGTGTGTTCGGCCAGCAGCAGGGCGATCTCGGGCGAGTTGGTGCCGAACTCCAGGCGGCAGCCGGCGGGCAGATGCAGCGCCACCGCGCGACTGGTGCTGCCCGCATTGAGATAGACATTGCCGGTGGCCGGCAGCAGCGCGGCGGCGGCCCGGCCAATGGCGGTCTTCGCCTCCAGATGTTCCTCGCGAATGGCCGAATACGGCGGGGCGGGCACCGAGGCCCGGACCGGTACCGCGCCGCCGTGGGTGCAATGCACCACGCCCTCACCCTCCAAAGCGCGCAGGTCGGCACGGGCGGTGTTCGGGGTGATCCCGAACTCGCGGACCAGGTCGGTAACCTTCAGGGCCGGTCGTTGCCGGGCAAGCTCGATCAGGCGTTGGCGTCGTTCCGCGGCAAGCATGTTTAGTCTCTCCCAGTTTTCAACTTCAAAACTCACCATAACGCAATTTAGCGCAATTACCAATCGCGCCATAAAAAAATATTGGGGCCACCCTTTTGCAAAAGGG
>CAITYL010000077.1 GCA_903896595.1 uncultured Lentisphaerota bacterium | reverse complement strand
GCGTTCCGTCCGCGACGGAACGCTTTTTTGCAGGTCGAAATGGCCCTGAGCAAGCGACCGCAGGGAGCGCGCCGAACGGGCCGCTCAAGGGGGGACCGCAATGTCTGCCCATCTCTACATCCTGAGACTTCAGTCGGGGCAGCTCTACGTCGGCGCCACCACGGACCTTGACCGGCGTTGGCGGGAACACCAGTCGGGCGAGGCGTGCCGAACCACACGGCTTGACCCGCCGCGGGCCATTGTCTACACCGAAGAGTTTCCCTCTTTTGCTGATGCCCGTGGCCGTGAGGCGCAGATCAAGCGGTGGTCACGCGCCAAGCGCGAAGCCCTCGTGGCTCGGGACCTCGATGCCCTGCAACGATTGGCGCAGTCTCACGACCCTCGTTCGGAGTGACCGCTCCCAGCCTCCCCCATCCGTTACCATGCGCATTTCTCCCGCAGAGGCGCGGAGGCGCAGAGGAATCGCCAAAACTGCCCAAAGCCCGTTCTTAATCCAACGTTCACTCGTCTGTTGTGGATTTTGAACAGGAGGCCGCAGATGTCACTGAGAAGTTTTTCTCCGTTCTCTCCTGATTTCTCCAGTCCCTCAAGTCATCAGAATCATTCCATTCGCCATCTTGAGTTTTGCATGGCCTGATATAGTGTGGTGAAGATCTGAAAAAGGATGCCCAGGCCATGTCAATACTGACTGCGGAAATTGTCGAAAACGCCCGCCGGTTGCCTGATCTCGACAAGATTCAGCTTGTGGAGTTGCTGATGGCTGACCTTGATCAGCCCGACCCCGAAATCGACCAATTGTGGATAGCGGAAGCCAACCACCGCTGGGAAGCCGTTCAGCAGGGGCCCCCAACCAGTTCCATGAAGGAAACGTTTGGGAAATACCGGTGATGGAACTTCGTTTTGACATCGCCGCCCCGGGTATTGGCAAGGGCGGGAGTCGGTGAGGTGAGATTGTTCCGTTAGAACCACGATCATCCCATGGGGAGCGAGACCCCATGTTGTATTTATTGAGATCTTCCTGCCTCTGTGCCTCCGTGGTGAGTTTTTTCTCTTTTGCGCTGATCCGTGCATTCCTTTGGACGCATAGCCCACGGCTACGGCCTGGTTATCCGACACTTGACGCCGCCGCCAAGCACGGTAAATTCATCCACGTCGGATGTAGCTTGGTATGGTTTTTGGGTCTCAGACCCGAGTTTTGCGATTGGATGTCTATATCACGTTCGGCCTGCGAAATATGAACATCGCATCAGGCATAAAGCTTCTTGATGAGATAGAAGGCGCAGGAGAACCCGCTGCTCGCGGCGACAGCGTTATCTACAACCTCCGGGGTTTCCTCAGTCGTGGCGATGAAGTACCAATGAATACGCTCTCGCCTGATGACAGAGCGAAACTCCTGGCGGCACAGCCGGACATATTCACTATTCGAGAGGGGGGCGAACTGATCAACTTCGCCTGTCGAATCGGAAAGCGCGATGCGATTGCCGGCATCGAGTATTCACTTGTCGGGATGAAGGTCGGAGGATTTAGGAAGGTAAAGGTGAGCCCTCATTTGGCCTACCGAGATGGTGGCTTGTATGACAAGATACCAGCGAATGCCGTCATCACCTTCCACATCTGGATGAACAGGATCACAAAAACGAAGGCCGAACCATCGGCTTCAGCGGACGGCGTCCCGCCGCCCGCTAAGTCTTAACGTTCGAGAAGCAACGAAAGATTGAAGATACTGGGGATTATAGCGTTGTTCGTGTACTTCGCCGCATGGTGGTTGGTCTTCTGGCTACCGATGCGGAAATCGGATGCTTTAAAATTTTTAGCATTCATCCCCGCCGCTCTGTTCTCTATCGGTGTCCCGGTCATGTTATCAGACATCATCCGGTCCCTCCAGTCTCTCCTGTCCCTCAAGTCATCAAAGCCTCTGACCGGGGGATCGGGTGTGTGATCGAGGTTCACCTTTGATGTGCGGCGGCTGAAGCAGGGCTTGAAGAGCTTTGTTCTCCGCCCCTTCATGCTCTTCATGTCCTTCATGGTGAAAAACATTTGGGGACGGGTGAGATCTCTCCCTTCCGCGGTCGCGGCTCACGCCGCGAGTCGGCGATGACTCGGTTCTCTGTATCTGGAGATAAAGACACCATGAAACTGGCACATCTACTGGCGGCCGCGGTTGTCGCGGGGGGCTCTCTCGCGCATGGCCAATCCTTGTCCGTTCCGGAGCGCGTCATCGGCAACGCCTTTGCCGGCCGCGGGGGCGCTTTTGTGCTCCTGGACTGCGCCTCCGGGGCGGGGTATGATTTTCGTCCGGCGGCCTCCGCCGAACGACTCGCCCCGTGGAAAGCCAGGGGCGCGCCCATGCCTTTGCCTGTACCGTCACGGGCGGCAAGGCCATGGGCAAAGACGCCCGCGCCATCGTCGAACGCGTTTTGGAAGAACAAGGGCTTTTGTAGCTGCCCCCCCCTTTTTTTCAGGAAAGGTGGTTTCTGCCATAACCGGGAGCCGCCCGTCCTCGGGCGGACGAACCCGTCATCGATATTAAAAAGCGGCAAAGGAATTGCCGCACTCCAAAAACAGTGCCCCGTGGATCGGGACTTTTAAAACGGCTCTACGGTTAATCGAATGGTGGTGAATAATTCAGGCTAATACTCATGCCCCCGTCTTTCCTGTATCGGCGGAGAGCGGGGGGTGCCGTTGCCGCCAGGCGCGCGGGGAGAGGCCGGTGTGGAGACGGAAGTGGCGGTTGAAGTTGGACGGCGACGGATAGCCGACGGCCCGCGCGATGTCGGAGACCGGTTGGCGGCCGCCGTCGAGCAGGGCACAGGCCATTTGCAGGCGGAGGCGGGTGAGGTAGTGGAGCGGTGATTCGCCGGTCAGGGCGTGGAAGAACGTTTGGGGACGGTGAATTGGGACCTATGGGACTCATAAGACGAAGGTGCGGATTCCGCACCATAGGTCTCATCAGTCCCATAGGTCCCATTTTTTCCACCGGTTACCGAGCCCGGCCGGCAACAGGGAAGGCGGCAAAGCGCGCATAATGGCCATGGATACCGGCGGTGTAAGCGGCCAGGATCCCGCGGGCACGGGCATTGTCCGGGTCGCAGGCGGTCAGCGCCCGGGCCAGAAACAATTCCTTCAGTTCCTGGTTGCGCCGGCTAGTGTCATTGGTCTCCGCCGGCAGTCCGGCCAGCGCCGTCCGGCAGTCGGCCTTGGCATGGCCGGCGACGCCCGGTTGCTCCAGCAGCCGCTCCAGGAGCGGCGCCGCCTCCCGGCACGGCAGGCGTTCCAGTGCGACGCACACGGCCCGGACATGGGAAAACGCCGCGTCGGCCTGCAAGGTTTCCAGTTTCCGCAACAGCGCCGGCAGCGCCTCGCGGCGGCCGGTATGGCCGAGGGCGATGATTGTGGCGTCCAACGGACTGCAACTGCGGCCGAACTGTCCCATGCCGGTGTAGTGCCACCCCTTGTCCCAGGCGGCGCCGTCCACCGCCGCCAGCAGGCTTTCCAGTCCGGTGGCATCCCCCAACAGTGCCAGGAGCTGGGCCAGTTGCCGCCGCCGTTCCCCATCGGCATTGGCGGCATAGTCCCGCCGCAGCCGCGGCAGATAACCGGCGGGGTCGGCAAAAACCAGCCCCAGCTCCCGGGGCGTGTCGATGGGCACGGGTGACGCGGCGGCGGAGTCCGCAACCGCCGGCCCGGGAAAAGCATCGGTTTCCGTCAGCACTTGGGCTGGCAGAATGCCTTTGTCCACCAGCGCCTGTTGCAGCGGGCGGATCGGGAGCTGCCGGGGCGTGCAGCCGGCGCGGACCGCCTGCGCCGCCGCCAGTCCCGCGGCGTACCCCTGGTTTTGAACGTCCGGCTGCATGCGTACCACCGGCAGGGCGTCGCGGTGCGCGCTGATGGCTAGGCCGGTCACCAGCACGCCTTCCAGGCCGGCCGGCAGCAGGCAGCGGTAGGGCACCTTGGCGAAAATCGGCTCCTCATCCGGGATCTGCATCAGAAACAGCGGGTGAATGGTAAAGCCATGGGTGTCGAAATTGCTGCGGGCGATGGTGATGGTGTCGGCATAGGTGCGGCCGGCATAAAAATCCGGTGGCTGCAACGTGAAGTCGCCGACAATCTGCCGGCGCTCGCGGGTGTTGACGAGCCGGGCCAGGTCAAAGGCGTGGGCGAATTTTTCGCGGCCGACGACAAACGTGCAGGTGGCGTCCACCACGTCACTGTCGTCGGAAAAGAGGTAGTCGGTATTGGCATCATGCACCTCCGGCGTGGCCGGGGACATGCCGGTTCCCTGAACCGCCAGCTGTTCCGGTGATGCCTGCGCGGTCCGGCCGCCGGCGGCGGCCACCACGTCGGCATTGCCGGTGGCGTCGATGACCACTTCCGCGGTGATCAGGCCGAGCCCGTACGGACTGGCGGCGACCACGCCGCACACCCGGTTGCCGGTCCGGGCCGCCGCCACACAGGCGGTCCCGAACCACACTTCCGCTCCGGCGTCGGTGGCGGCGTTCAGCAGCCACTGCTTCTTCCATTCCAGATTCCAGTGCTCCGGTTTCGACTGTGGGTCTTGGCTGCCGCCCATGCGCGCCACCCCCTGGTCCATTTCGTCGGTGAAGCCCACCCGGTTGCCGAACCAGTAGCTGCCGATCTGCCCTTCGGTGCCGACCCCGCCCAGGCCGTGCAGTTGTTCCAGTACCAGCGTGCGCGCCCCGGCCCGGCCGGCGGCAATGCCCGCGGACGCGCCGCCGGTGCCGCCGCCGGCCACCACGACCTCGCACGTCTTCAGCCGGGGCAGGGTGTTCAAGTCAAACGTGACGGTACGCCTGCCGGCCAAGCGAAAATAGCGGTCGTAGCGGACCCTGTCAGGCTCGGCATGGGCCGGTCCGGCCGTCGTTTTGTCCGGTCTGCCGGCGTTGCTGCCGGCCGCCAGGGCCGCCGCCGCTGGTCCGGCCGTTTCCCCCAAGGCCAGTTGATGGCCGAGCGCCAGAAAGTCACGGACGCGATCACGCCGGACGTCGGCATAGGCGCCCAAAACTAGGACCGGCGCCGCCGGACAGGTCACGGACTCTAGGGCGGCGGGCGCCGCGGCGGAAAACGCCGCCGCGGTCCGGCCGGTGACCAGGGTGTCGTCAAGGTAAAGGCTGATCGTTTCCGCCGCCAGCACCTGTCGGGAATGCCAGCCGCTCCGGCGCATCCCGACTTCCGCCGCCGCGAACTCACCGGGGCCGCATCCCGGCATCTCCATGGACTGGCAGAGCCGGAAGGCGGGATAGGACTTGCCGTTGGCGGTGACCGCGACGGGCTGTTCCGCCACCGTCAGCCGGCCGTCATTCCCTGCGGCGCCGACCACGATGTGCTCGGCGGGATAGGCCCCCGGACGGTGCGGCCGAAACGCGGCGCCGGCCAGCCGCGCCACCAACGCCCGCTCGGTGGCGTCGATAATAGCCTTGGCCGCAATGACCTGGAACCCGCTGCGGTTGGCCAGCACCAGGCCGGCCAGCCGGTCCTGCCGGTCGTACACCACCTGCACCGGATGGCATTGAAACAGGAAGGGAATGTCGTGGGCCATCAGCGCCCGCTCCAGCGTCCGTTTGACGTGCAACGGGCTGGGCAGTGCCGCCGGATACCCCGGGAACAGCGCGCGCCCCAAGGTGTCCGCCGCAACGTCGGCGGCGGCCGGCCACAACTGCAAATAGGCGCCAATATCCTCGCCGAAATAGGTGAACGGCGTCAGGCAGAACACCCGGGCGCCCTGCCGGCGGGCGGCCAGGGCGGCCTGGACCGCGCCCGTCGTCCCGCCGACCACCAGCACGTCAACCTCGGCCATAATGGGAACGTCAAGCGTCATGTGGATGCATCCGTCCTATTTAATGCCGTTCGTAGGCGCACGAGTGAAATCTGCTGCAAGATGCACAAGCTTCTACCACAGAGGGCACAGAGAACACAGAGGGAAAAAATACCGGGCACCATTCCGATTTAGGCACAAGCCAGTCTCGTCGCTCTGTGCTCTCTGTTTCCTCTGTGGTGAAGTATGCCCCATTATATCGGCAAGCCAGGAATAAAACAATAGATTTTTATCGTATTATGATGTATTTTTCAATAAAATTAGGGGATTGTATGATTGAGCCCTGGCATTTGTCACAAGCCATTGCCGCCGTCGAACGGAAGTACGGTTGCTGGGTCTGCTTTCACGATTACACGGGCACCCGGTTGCTGGTGATTCCGGAAACGGCCCGGATTCATCAGCAGGTTTTCTGCGCCACCGTCAAGTCGCACTATCCGCCGTCGGGGGGGGACTGTGCCGTGTGCGATTTCCGTTTGGTGCAGAACCGCATCAGGGAAAATCCGGCACCGTTTTTCAAGCAGTGTCATGCGGGTGTCCTGGAGGCGGTGGTCCCGGTTTTGGTCGGCGGCAAGCTGGCAGGCGCCATGTTCGCCGGGCCGTTTCGCCCCCCTGTCCCCCTGCCTCCGGACACCTTTCAAGCAGGGAAACCGCGGGTTTTTCCCGCGGCCGAACGCCTCAAGTCGCAGTTGGCCGTGCTGCCGCCGGAGGAATGGGGCGGCCTGCTGGCGCTGATGGGGGTGTTGGCGGCCCAGTTGGCGGTGTTGGTGGAACGCCAGGAGGGGCCACTGGGGGCCGGCAAGCGCCAGGAACAGATGCTGAACTTCCTCGCCGCGCGGATGAATCATCCGGTCGGGTTGCCGGATCTGGCGCGGCACTTGCAGTTGAGTGTCTCGCGGACGTCGCAACTGGTGCGTGAAAACTTCGGATGCGGTTTTCCCCACTTGCTGACCCGGCAGCGGCTGGAGTACGCCCGTTCCCTGCTGGTCAATTCCCAATTAAAAATCACGGCGATTGCGGCCCTGTGCGGATTCCGCGATGCCGCCTATTTCCACCGGGTCTTTCATCGTCAGGAGGGGCTTTCCCCCCTGGTCTACCGGCGCCGGCACCAGACCGCCGACGACAACGCCGCGGGCGTTTAGCGCATTGGCATCGCGACGCGGCGCGCCAACCGGCGCGTTTTTACCAACAGCAGAACCGCATAATTGACCAGCCAGGCGACGAAGGTCAGGATGAGCAGCTTCTGGCAGGTCGGCACATAGGGGGCGAACGGCAGCACCCTGAGGGCGTGGAAAATCAGGCAGGTCCCCATAACCACTGACAGCGCAACGCTCCACACCAGCCATCCCCAGCGCACCAGGCCCGGCACGCCAGGATTGTTCCGGCGTGGCGTCAGCACCAGGAGCGCGGTCCCGCCGCCCAGCACGGCCGCCCAGCAGCCCGCGTTGTGGAACAGCCCCCAGACGTTTTCGGGAATCAAGGCAATGGTCAGCAGCCCCGCCACGTTGAACGCCCCGCCCCACAGCAGCCAAGCCTTCTGCCGGACGCCTTTGGCAAAACAGGCAAGGGCCGGATAGAAGTAGGCAATCACGCCCGCGCTCACCGCGAGACCGGCCGTAAAGAGATAATGGCACGCCGGAAAGTCGACGCCGTTCACCTGCGTCCGCCCCAGGAAGCTCAGCATGTACATGAAGGGATTGTACGCCGGGCCGGGACAGAACGCCATGGCCAGCAGAAACAGGAACAAGGAGGCGGCCGCCCCGAGAAACACGGCGAACGGCACGCGCCGGAGATAACCGATTTTCCCCGCCGGCCGGCGTTCCCGGCCGCACCGCGCGATGGCGAACGCGATGCACAGCAAACTCGCCAGGTACGTGACCCCCACAAGACGTCCCAGCCACGGCACGTGCAGAATGTGCCCCAGCCCGATCATGGTGTCGGAGAACAACAGCAGGCAGAGCCCGTACCGCCACGCGCGGGAGAGCGCATGCCGGCCCCACGCGTAGGAAACGCTGATGATCGACAGCAGCGTATAACCGCCTAGGGCAACAGCCAGCGGCAGCGAATGCAGCACCGGCACGAGCCGGGCGCCGAACAAAATGCCCAGGCTGAACAGTAGCGCGACGGCAATGCGGCGGCTCATGACCGCGTGACGCCGCAGAAAGACGATCCAACACCCCTGCGCCACGGCAAATCCAGTGACGCCATAGAGAAACCCGTCCGCATGCAGGGGCGAGTTTTTCACCGCGAGGAAATAATCGCCAAGCATGGTTGCCGCCAAGCCGCACCAGGCCAGCCAGTACGAACGGCAGTTGGGCCCGCCGCGCACAATGGCGACCGCCGTCACGGCAAGCAGTGTCGGCGTAAACGCCAGGAGCCATGTTATCGCCACGGTCTGACCATCCCTCGTTCCTGGATTCCAAATTCGGGGCAGGAAAACCACTTAAAAAGGAACAATATACGGCGGGATGCGCGTGGGGCTACTGATGCATTCCCACTCAAGTAATGGGTCAATGAAGGGCAGGGGACACGATAAATCGAACCGCCGCCATGCGGAGCCGGCTCACCGGAGGACCAGCTCGGCGCGCGGTTTCAGGTCGGGGGTCAGGAGCTGGCATTGCGCCACCTGTTCGAGGCCGTCGGCGGCACCGGCCGTCGCGGTCATATTCACGCACGGCGCCCTCGGCGGTGAACGGCACCAGATACGTGCCGGCGGGCGTTCGCCGGCACTCGCCGACAATGCCGATCATGACATTGCCGTCGGGCAGCGGCTGGCAGGTGGGCACTTCGTTGGGCTCTTCCACAGTGTATTCCCACACCACCGTTTTTGCCGGAGTGATCTCCCGCACGCCATGCCGCCAGGTGGTCAGGAGATGGCCGTCCGGCAGCATCCACACATCCTGCGGCGCCGTGACGGGGTATTCCCACTGCCGCTTTCCATCTCGATCCATGAGATAGATCATCTCCAGCGCATGACTGGTGCCAAGAAAGGCGTGTGAAGCGGGCGGTGTTGGGCTGGAGCGCGGGTTGTTCATGGTCGGCCGTCAATATAATGAGGCAACGGACGGCCCGATTGGGAACCCCTTTTGCGGATTCCGCAGGCAGCCCGCAGTCCCAGTCATGGCCAATCACCCGAGAACGGCCTGCGGAATCCGCAAGTGGCGTTATGTTGGCGGCCATGCCGTTGCTTGAGGTGGATGAGTTGCAGGTTGGGTTCCCGCTGCCGCGGCCGCGGCTGTGGGCGGCGGCGCCGCGGCTGCGGGCGGTGGCCGGGCTCAGCCTGTCGCTGGCGGCGGGCGAGACCCTGGGCGTGGTCGGCGAGAGCGGGTGCGGCAAGAGCACCCTGCTGCGCGCCCTGCTCGGGCTGGAAACCGTGGATGCCGGCGCCATCCGCTTTGACGGCGTGGACGTCACCCATGCCCGCGGCGCCGCTCTGCGCACCCTGCGCCGGGGCGTGCAAATGGTGTTTCAGGACCCCTACGGCTCGCTCAATCCGCGCCTGCGCGCCGGCCAGGTGCTGGAGGAGGCGTTGCGCGCCAATTTCAAGCTGACCGCCGCCGAACGCCTCCGGCGGACCGCCGCGCTGCTGGAGCGGGTCGGCCTGGGGCCGGCGCTCAAGGACCGTTTTCCCCACGAACTCAGCGGCGGCCAGCGCCAGCGGCTGGGGATTGCCCGCGCCCTGGCCGTGGAACCCCGGTTGCTGCTGGCCGACGAACCGGTTTCGGCCCTGGATGTCAGCGTGCAGGCGCAGATCATCAACTTATTCGCCGAACTCCGGCGCGACCTGAACCTGGCCTGCCTGTTCATCGCCCACGACCTGGCAGTGGTCCGCCATTTGTGCGACCGGGTGGCCGTCATGTACCTGGGGCGGATTGTCGAAACGGGGTCGGCGGCCGCCGTCTACGCCCGCCCGTTGCATCCCTACACGCGGGCGCTGCTGGCCGCCGCGCCCGAACCGGTGGCGGGCAAGCGGCTGGCCCGTGCCCCGCTGGCGGGGGAACCGCCGTCGCCGGCCGCGCCGCCGCCGGGGTGTCCCTTCCATCCCCGCTGTCCCCTGGCCGTGGCGCGGTGCCGGCAGGAACGTCCGGAACTGGTGCCGGCCGCGGACGCGCCCACCCATCACGCGGCGTGCCACGTCACCGGGTAAAGTGGAAGTCACTTTCGTCGATGCTGCCCCGGGCCTGGTACTCTTGCTTTTTTTCGCGGCGGCGGGTAAAATACTCACAGCCGAGCGGAGGCGTGACCATGGCGGTGACGGAAACGGCAGCTTTCGATCAAACGCAGTCGAAGCAGCACACGGGCTACGGATGGCCGGCGTGGCATGCGGCCCTGTCCAATTACCGGAATCCCAGTTCCTGGAAGGCCGGCTGGCAGGTGGTGAACACGGGTCAACGGGTGACAGTTTTGTAAGTCTGACCTTAAATAGCGGCAAAGGAATTGCCGCACTCCAAAAACGGTGCCGTCTTTTTCCGGACTTTTAAAAAACCTTTTTGAACAGGAGAAAACTGGAGAGAACAGAGAGAAAACTTCTCCGTGTCTTTGTGTCTCCGTGAGAGATACTCGTTTTGGAAATCAGGCTGCGGTTGGCTTGCCCGGGGTGCGCGGATTTCGGAAGAGCAGGGGGAGGGCGAGGAAGAGGACGGCGGCGCCCCAGAAGACGGCGCGCAGCCCCAGTTCCTCGGCGAGCAGGCCGGCGAGCAGCGGGGCGACGATCCAGCCGAGGCAACGGGCCGTGGTGGCCAGGCCGAACATGGCGCCCCGGGTCGCTTCCGGCGTGGTGCGGACCATCCAAGTAAATAAAATCGGCTCCAGGGCGCCGGAGCAGAAGGTCATCAGCATGCGGGCGCCGGCCAGGACGCCGATGCCGGTGGCGGCGGCCTGGGGCAGCATGCACAGGCCGGCGCCGACCGCGGCCAGGGCGGCCAGGCGGCCGGCGGGCCAGCGGTCGGAAAGGCGGCCCGCGGCCAGGCCGGCCAGGAGTCCGGCTCCGGCGCAGGCGCCGCCGATGGCGCCGGTCCAGCGGGTGGCCTGGGGCAGGGAACCGCTGAACTGCTGGACCAGCAGCGGCAGCCAGGCGTTGTCGAATTGCCGCACCAGCGCCACCACGCCAATTACGGTCAGCAAGGGCAGGGCCGGGCGCAGACGCGCCCAGCGGCCTTGGGGCAGTGCGGAGTGCGGAATGGGGAATGCGGAGTGCGCAGGCCGGGGGGCGGGGACGGTGGGCGGTGCGGTCTCAGCCGTTCCCGGCACCCGGTGTTCGGTGACACCGAACCAGACCAGGAGGGTGGCGAGGACGAGCATGGCGCCCGAGGCAAAAAAGGCCACCCGGTAACCGAATTGGCTGGCGATCAGGCCACCGGCAAAGGCGCCCGCCATGCCGCCCGAGTAGACGGCCGCGCTCATCACCCCCATGACCCGGCCGACGCGGTCGGCGGGTGCCTCCGCCGCCGCCAGCGCCTGGGCTGCCGTGATGGTGCCGGTAAACAGGCCCTGGGCAAACCGCAGCACGATGAGCTGGGTGGGGGAGGCGACCAGGCCCATGGCGGTCAGCACGACGGCCCCCGCCACATTGGCCCGCAGCAGCATCAGGCGCCGCCCGTGGCGGTCCGCCAGGATTCCCCACAGCGGCGCCGAAATCGCCATGCTCAAGGGCAGGGCGGCCCCGAATAGCGAGACCCAGAAATGCAGCGCGCCACCCTCGCGGACCCCCATGGTTTGCAGGTAATAGGGGGCGAACGGCATGGAAAAACTGAAGCCGGCCACCGACAGGAACTGGGACACGCCGATCGCCGTCACGGTGCGTTTCCACGCCCCGTCAGTCGGCGGGACCGGGGTGGCCGGGATGGTGGTGACGGCAGGCATGGGCGCAAAGATAACGCGAAACGCGGCGGGTGCCATGGGCGGTTGGGGGGTTGAGGGGTTGAGGGGTTGAGGGGTTGAGGGGTTGAGGGGTTGAGGGGTTGAGGGGTTG
>CAITYL010000076.1 GCA_903896595.1 uncultured Lentisphaerota bacterium | reverse complement strand
TACCGCGGATTTCGCGGATTGGCGCGGATAACTCCAACGGCGGGAAAGTGGTTTTATCGGACCATTGGGACTCTTGGGACTTTTGGGACCATTGGGACACTTGGGGCTGGCGGTGATTTCCGCCGGCGTCCCAATGGTCCCAAGAGTCTTAATGGTCCCAATGGTCCTATTTTTTCGCCGGCCTTTGGTCATGAATAATCCAGGCTGGCGGGGCGTCCTCTCCGTCCTCCTGGTCCTCCTCTGGGGCCTTGCCGTCCTCAAGGTCCTCGCCCCGCCTCCCGCCAACCGGAACGCGCTGCCGCTGAGGACGGCGAGGACCTTGGCCCCGATCCCAACCCCGAGGACCTTGAAGACCGCGAGGACGCGGCGGCCGTCGCGATTCACCCTATGCTGCCCGGGCGTGGGAAAAGCGAGGACACGATTCATCCGTCCCTATCGGGCCTGAGGTCATGGCCGCACGCGCATGAGCATTCCTCCGCCCTTGGCCAGATGCAGTTCCGCCCGCGCCCCGCCGACGGCGGCCCACTGGCCGCTGGCCGCGTCGAACCGTTCCAGCGGCGCGGGACCGTTCAAGACCACGCTTCGTTCGGCCCGGTAGTCGAGATTCACCACCAGCACATGCGTCCCGGCACCCGTCGTGGTACCGGGCCGGCCAAAGCGGCTAAGCAACACGCCTTGGACGCGGTTGCCCGGATGGTAGGCCAGCGCCGGCACGGGCGGGTCAAAGGTGAAGACGGCCGCCGGCGGGAGCGGTTCGGTCCCGGGCGGCAACATTCCCGTGTGACTCACGCCCAGCGAGGTCAACGGCTGCAGTTCTTTGGCAATCGCGACAAACTCGCGGTTGAGCGAGGTGAGCGCGTGATACAAGGGCGTCGGCGTGCCGTCGGCCCGGGCGATGCCACCCTCATGCGCCGGATAACAGTACACATAATAGGAGATGCCCTGCGCCCCGTAAGCCAGGGTCGTATACACCAGGTAGCGCATCTCGTCGCCATTCGGAACCCGCGGCGCCGCCGGGGATGCGGCCGAACCCGGCACCCAGCAACTGGCCTGGACAATATTCAGGAACGGCACCCCGGCGGCCAGCGCCTGCGTGCGCATCAGGGCCAAATTCAGGAAATAGTGCGGGGTGTCACCCGTATTGGTGAATTGATAGTGGTCATAACTGAGCAGACGGGGACGGACCATCGCCACATACTGCCGCAAGTGCGCGGTATAGGCCGTAACCGTATCGCCCGCAGTGCCCAATTGTTCATTGCTGGCGTAGGTGGGAAGCAGATTGATATAGGCGAGATGCGCCGGATCGCGCAGGCGGAGATAGGCGACCAGCCGGCCGAGCGCGGGAAACTTGTCGGCACTGGGTTCATCGATCAGGTGGTAGGCGTAAAGCCCGGGATGCCGCCGCACCCGGGCGATCAGGTCGTCGAGCGCGCCGCGTTGCTTGGGGTCGTCGAGCGTGGCGGGCGTCAACAGCGAATGCGTCATCATCCCGCGCAGGCCGTGGCGTTGCACCACGTCCAATTCCGACTCATGGCACCACACCACATTCCAGCCGCCCGCGGCCAGTTGGACGGCGGCGGCATCGTTCAGCGCCGCCCCGCCGGGATATCCCGGGCCCGCCCAATAAGTGACAATGGGCGTCCCCACCGTCCACTCGGCAGGGACAGGAGTGGCGGCCGCCAGGCTGCCGGGAATCCAGGTTGAGGCCAGCGTGACAGCGGCAATGACCGCGCGGTGTCCGGTATTTGCTCTGGTGTGATGGCCCCTGCCGCGTCGCGCCCACAGGATGGCAAGCCCCAGTCCCAACACCACACTCGCGGCCAGATAAAGAACAAACGATTTCATAAACTTTCAAGCCCGCCATTCTTGTTGAAACCCAAGACAAACCCGCTGTCCTTGAACACCGCGCTGCGCGCCCCGGCGCCCCGCGCATGTCCGTCATAGAAGACGCCATTGGTCTGGGAGCGGTGCCGCTCAAGGCACAGCCCGGCGCCATTGGCGCCGGGGCTGGGCACCGCGCAAAAGGCCTGGCGCAAGGGGTTGGAATAATTCGCCGTGGCCCCCCACAGGCTGTCAACCACAAAAAAGTATTTCGCTGGCAGCTTCAAGCGTTCCAATTTTCGCAAATACGGGCCTGCCAACGCGCCTGAGTCCTCCTCCGGAAACTCCTCATTTTGGGCGGGGGTGAAGGTGGCGGCGGTGTAGGTTAAAACCCCATAGGTGTAGTAGTGTCCCATCGGCAAAAAATCGACACCGGCGGGCGGCGGATTGGCGGGACAAATAAAGACCCCGGTGCTTTTGCCGCCATAGTCGAGGTAAAGCGCATCCGACCATCCCTGTTCACAGACGCCAGGCATGATCGCATTTTTCGCGCCTTGCGCATATTGAAACACCCAGCCGTTGTTGTCGCCGGCGTATAATTGCATGAGCAACCCGCACTGCTTGAGGTTGTTGAGGCAGGCGGCGCCCCGCGCCGACTCCCGGGCGGAGGACAGCGACGGCAGCAGCATCGCCGCCAGAATGGCGATGATCGCGATCACCACGAGCAACTCGATCAAGGTGAACCGCCCAGGGGGTCGCGGCCGACGAAACGTTACGGCAGTCATGTCAATGTCTCCAAAGAGTCAAATGCCATAGACATCGCAACTGTTCCGGAAGTAACTCCGCAGGAGCGGTAGGCCGTTGCGCGGGGCTTCGTTGACAAAAATCGGCGTGGCGGGGGCGGCCGTTCTGAGCGGCATTCAGGCAAGCGAATTGCAAGCGCGCCGCGCCGGGACACTCGCAAAATAGCTCGCCCGTGACGGCGGTTTCGTCACCCGCCACATTCCGGAAGCCGGCGGGCGCGGCGGTTTCCGCCGCCCCGGCCGCGCTGGCGGTCAGCGCCATCACCCCGGCCCACCACAATCCTCGGAACCTGCTCATGGTCACTCCTGATGCCGCTTTTTAAGGCCCGGTGAGGCTCTTGCAAAACCTGCGGAAATTTTGAGTGTACCACCATTCCAACGGCACGCTCGGCGCTATTTCAAGACCAGTCACTGGCCCCGAACCAGCTCAATTCCGGCGGCGGCGCGGCAGCGCCAGCGCGCCCAAGCCAAGCAACGCCAGGGACGCCGGCTCGGGAACCGTCAACTGGTAGCCAAGATGGTAGTCATCAAAAGCGGACGAGCCATTGTCGCCGATCGCGACGTAGACGGTATCACCCGCGGTGAGCGTGCCTAATGAGTAGCCCAAGCCTTGGATCGGGTTGGAATACGTCACGATGATTCCTCCGTACTTGAGGATGTCATTCACATACACGCGTAGCTCGACGCCATTGCCACCGATGTTAGGGGAGTCGACTGAGAGGAAGCCATTGGCAATCGAGACCGCGCCGCCTTCTCCGGCCTGGATCGTGTATGCGGCAATGGCGTAACGTGTGCCAGTTCCGCCGGCATTTCGTTCTAGGATGGCGCCTTTAGAGATATACATATACTCGGAACCCGCAACCTGGGATGTCCAATTTCCATCGGCAGTGTAATTAAAAGTACTGTTCCCCGTTCCTTTTAGGCTCGAGTAATCGCTTTTCGTGCCAATCGTTCCGGAGTTACTCATATAGTCCCAGCCGTCGACACGAGCCGCCGCCCGTGTCTGACCTTGTGTCGCCGTAATGTAATCGGCGCTGTAGTCGGCGATCGTCACGGGGCCGGCCATGGCCGATCCCGCCAGGCCCGCCAGCACGAGCAGGGCATAGACGATTGATTTTATGGAAGTCATAACAAGCTCACTTTCTCTTGGTCTTTGGTTTATGGGCTGCCCGAGAATGGATTTTCCGAAACGTTTGGCATCGGGCAATGCCAATGCTTCGGCCGGTCACGGCTGACCGCATGCACACACGGCTGGAACGTTTGCCTTCATGGGCCTGATTAGGCGGGGCACAATTCTTTTTTTGTCACCTCCTTTGGTGGGCGTTTCATGGTTTTCTTATGCGTTTCGCCCGGCCGCCAGGCGGCGCGGTGCGCTTGCGAGTACAACTGTTCGCCCGCGGATTCGATTTCCAGCAGCAAGCTGTCCACCGTCATCCGGCCGACCTGGAACGGATCGAACTCCAGGCGGCTCCAGTCGGCTCCCGCTGGCAGCGGGTTGCCGCGGCAGGCCAGCGTGATCAGACCAAGATTGCGCCCCGGCGTCAGCCCCAGGGTCGGCAATGCCGCCGCCACGGCGGCCAACACCACATCGTCCGCCACATACACCGCGTCCGGCGGCGCCGCGCGCTGGAACAACCGGCGCGTCGCGGCTTCCCCGTCCGCCGGTTCCACGCTGGATCCCACCGCGGCGCGATAGCGCAACCCCAGTTCGGCCATCGTCTGATCGTAGACCAGCCGTTCCGGTTCGCCAGGATGGCCGGGCTTCTCCAGGCCGATCAAGCCAATGCGGCGAAATCCCGCCGCCGCCAGTCGGCGCACGCCGCGGCGGGTGGCGTCGGACAGGTCGATGCTGATGACCGGCCACCAGTCGTTATCCTCGGCGATCTTGTGGCCGAGGCAGGCGCACGGCGGCCGGGTGTCGCCAAAAGCCGCGCACATCAGCGGCGCCCAGACGGACGGAAAGATGTGTCCGTCGTGCGGATGTGCCCGCACCTGGGCGGCCTGGTGCGCCGCCGCTGGCAGATGGCCCTGCGTTTCAAGATGGTGAACCGTCAGGCGGTGCCCGCGCTCCTGAACCCGGTGGAGGATGCCCCCCATGACGCCCCGGTTGGTGGCGGTGGTCAGCATTTCAAAGGAATCGCGGCCGGCCCACAGCCCGAGATGCAGTTGCACTTGCCGCGCTTCGGGGCGCAACCGCGTCGAGCGTTTTTCCTCGGCGAAGATACTGAAGGTGGCGGAAAGTCGCTTGACCGCGCCGGTCCGCCCGTCGGTGGCCCCGGCGGCGGCGGGTGGCATTTTGCGGACATAGACGCCGCTACCGTGGCGGCGCACCAGCAACTCTTGTTCGACGAGCTGGTCGATCGAGCGGCGCAGGCGCATGTAGCTGACGCCGAACAGGCTGGCGAGCTGGCGCTCGGGCAGCAGCCGCGCCCCGGCGCACGCCGGCGCCCGCGTCAACTGCTCGGTCAGCGCCGCCACCATCGGTTGATAGACGTCACCGTTCATATCGAAGCAATTTATCGCATTGCTTCAGTTTGGCAAGTCGGCGACGATATATTTTTCCGTGAGTGTACACGTCAGCGGCAAACCCGGTGGTGAGCCGCGACGCGGTCAAAACGCCAGGGTTACCGCGGATTTCGCGGATTGGCGCGGATAACTCCAACGGCGGGAAAGTGGTTTTATCGGACCATTGGGACTCTTGGGACTTTTGGGACCATTGGGACGCTTGGGACTGGCGGTGATTTCCGCCGGCGTCCCAACCCGGCATAGCCGGACCCAAAATAACTTCAGTTCACCACAGAGGACACAGAGGGCACAGAGATGCGAGACTGGATAGTGCCGAAAAACCGAGTTGCCACCCGGTATTTTTCTCTGTGTTCTCTGTGCCCTCGGTGGTAAAATCTTGCGCATCTTGCAACAGATTTCACTCGTAAGACGCTATGCGTCCTTGAGTGTAGCATAGGGCTTGCAGCCCGCCCCATCG
>CAITYL010000075.1 GCA_903896595.1 uncultured Lentisphaerota bacterium | reverse complement strand
GGGTGTGACGCCATCGATTTCCGCCCGAGGACGGGCGGCTCCCGGTCTTGAAATAACGCCGATCTTAAAAAGCGGCAAAGGAATTGCCGCACTCCAAAAAGTATTCCGTCAGGATTCGTCACTCCGCGGTTCGTTTTATTCTTCCCCAACCCGGCATAGCCGAAACCAAACCAAATATCTCACACGAAGACACGAAATCACGAAGAAATCAGAACCTCTTGCAACTGATTTTACTCGCAAACTAGAACGCATCATCACCACCCCCACAGGAGCAGCCCATGAAACTCACCGACAAAGTCGCCATCATCACCGGGTCCAGCAAAGGCATCGGCCTGGGCATCGCCCGCGTGTTCGCCCAGGAAGGCGCCCGCGTCGCCGTGATCTGCCGGCATGAAGGAGAAGGCCGCGCCGTGGCCCAGGAATTGGGGGCGGAACAGGGCCGGGCGATCTTCGTCAAAACAGACGTCACCGACAGCCAGTCCGTGCGGCACATGATCGACACCACCGTGCAAACCTTCGGCCGCCTGGACGTGATGGTGAACAACGCGGGTTACCACATTTCCAAAAACGTTGAGGAAACGTCGGAAGAGGAGTGGGAGTTCATCGTCAACACCAATTTGCGCAGCACCTTTCTGTGCTGCAAATACGCCATTCCGCACCTGCGGAAGAGCAAGGGCAGCATCATCAACATCAGCAGCATGGTCGGCCTGGTCGGCCAGCCGAACGCGGGCGCCTACAGCGCCACCAAGGGCGGCCAGATCGCCATGAGCCGCGGCATGGCCCTCGATTTCGCCAAGGACGGCATCCGCGTCAACGTCATCTGCCCGGGCTGGATCCAAACCCCGCTGGTGGAAGACTGGTTCGGCCAGCAGCCGGATCCGGCAGCGGCCCGCCAGTACATCTACGGCCAGCACCCGGTCGGGCGCATCGGCACCATTGAGGAATGCGGCAAGGCGGCGCTCTTCCTGGCCTGCAACGCGGACTCCGCCTTCATCACCGGCATCACGCTCAATATCGACGGCGGCATCACCCTGGGGTATTGATCCATGTATACGACTGAATTTCACGGAGCCGTCGTCCTGGTCACCGGCGCCGCCGGCGGCATCGGCCAGGCCATCGGCCGGGCCTTTGAAGCCCGCGGTGCCACCGTTTACCGGACCGACATCCGGCCGGGGACGGAGCCGCGTTTCATCACGGGCGACATCGCGGATCCGCAGTTTCCCCACCGGTGTGTCGAGCAGATTGTCCACGAAGCCAGCCGGATCGACGTGCTGGTCAATAACGCGGGGATCTGCCCGCGCACCGCCCTGCCCGACATCACGGCGGAGGAGTGGAAGCGGGTCTTGGACATCAACCTGACCTCCGCCTTCCTGCTGAGCCAAGCCTGCATGGCAACCATGGTGGCGCGAAAATCGGGCGCCATCATCAGCCTCGCCTCGCTGGCGGGCAAGGTCGGCGGCATCGCGGTGGGCGCCCACTACAGCGCCAGCAAGGCGGCCGTCATCTGCCTGACCAAGACCCTGGCCCGCTACGGTGCCCCGCACGGGGTGCGGGCCAATGCCGTGGCCCCCGGAGTAATCCAAACCGAGATGACCGCCGCCGCCACTCCGGAGGCGCGGGAGGCCCTGGCCAAAAGCATTCCCCTGGGACGCTTCGGAACCCCCGAGGAGGTGGCCGAAACCATTGTCTTCCTGGCGTCCAAAGCCGCCGGCTACATCACCGGCGTAACCCTGGACATCAATGGCGGCCTGCTAATGGATTGAGACGAATGCATATTGGGGCCACCCTTTTGAAAAAGGGTGCTCCCCAAACCCCTTCCCAAAACTTTTGTACCCTATACCGGAGGGCGCTTTCTCCACAAGCCCACACGCGCAAACGGAATGATTTGCCAGAATGGCTTGTGGAAAAAGCGCCCTCCGCGTTAAGGAAATAAAAAGGTTTGACGGAGGGTTTGGGAACCGCCTTTCCTCAAAAGGGGGTTCCCAACTGACATAAGCGTTATGCACCCGCTAAAGCGGGGCATGGACGCCGCCGTACTTGCGGGCTATGTTCGGCGCCCATGTTCGCCTTTCTTTACCTGACCATTTACGGCTTGATGAGCGCGTATGCGTTCCTCACCCTCCGGCGGGCGCTCACCGGCCCCGCCTGGCGGCGGGCGCTGCCGGCGGTGCCGCTGGCACTGCTTGTGCTTACCCCATTGCTCCGCTGGACCGGGCTCGCCAACTGGCTGCCCCCATGGCTGCTGGTAAGCTTGTTTACCGGCATGGTGTGGGTGTTCTGGTTCACGGTGATCGCCCTGCCCTGCCACGCCTGGGAACTGGCGGCCCGCCTGGCCGCCCGGTGCGGAGTCCGCGGAGTGAAACCGCTGCGCCCCGCCCTTGTTGTGCGGCTGGCGGCGGGCTTCATCGTCATCGCCACGGCGATCGGCTATGTGGAGGCGGGCCGGGTGCGACTGCGCGAGGTCAGAATGACCGTTCCCCGGTTGCCGGCCGGCATGAGCACGCTCCGGGTCGTGCAGATTTCCGACCTGCATGCGGGGTTCGCGTCACGCAGTGCCGCCTTTACCAGCGCCCTGGCCGCCGTCCAGGCCGCCCGGCCGGACCTGCTGGTCAGCACCGGCGACCTGTTTGATCCGCCCGATGCCCGGCTGCCGGCGATGATTCACGCCCTGGCGGAGATCCGGCCGCCGCTGGGCAAGTACGCCGTGTTCGGCAATCATGAGTTCTACGAGCCGCCCGGCGAGGCGGAACGGTTGACCACCGCCGCCGGCTTCATCCTCCTGCGCAACACGGTGCGGAGTCCGCAACGAGGTCTGGAGCTGATCGGCGTCGACGATCCGGCCGGCTGGCGGACCGGCCAGGCGCCGCGAGTTCCGCTATCCTGGGTCCTCCAGCAAGGTGACCCCAAAAACTTGCGGTTGCTGCTCCAGCATCAGCCGCCGACCGATCCGGCGGCGCTCGCCACCGTGGACCTCCAGCTCTCCGGCCATACCCACAATGGCCAAGTGCTTCCCTTTGGCCTGGTCGTCCGGGAGATGTTTCCAGGACCGTATGGACAACTGGTGGACAGCGGCAGCCGGCTCCGGCGCTACATCAATTGCGGCGCCGGCACCTGGGGCACCCCGCTCCGCTTTTTCGCCCCGCCCGAAGTAACCCTCTTCGTGCTCACCGCTCCCGCGTTGCCGGCC
>CAITYL010000074.1 GCA_903896595.1 uncultured Lentisphaerota bacterium | reverse complement strand
TGTTCATCACTCTCTCCTTTGATGGTGGTACGCATTTTTCCATGGATAATCAACGACCTCTCGGCTGTCAGTTGCACTAAAATCTGTTCGGTAATCCTACTGCGTTAATCTCAATGGTTGAGCCACCTCCTTTTTTTGTTTGACACCGCACTTATTTGTCGCCGGCCCGGTGCTGTTACGAATGACGAGCTGCGGCGGTCATCTCCGGGGCTTGGGCCAGGAGGGCTTCAATACCTTCCACGCCCAACTGCATGACCGTCCGGAATGATGCCGCCGCTGGTTCATGGGCATAAACCAGCCTTTTCTCCGGTGCGATGCCTGATTCTTCCAACGCCCGAACGTAACCAGCATGACGCGCGTTGACCGTGCCGGAATGCAGGGTGTCGCAGACGATGCCGATCTTGCGATGACCGAGGGAGAGCAGATGCCGGGTCGCCAAGTTGCTCATAATCGAGCGTCAACTCCCGGTCCGATATTTTTTTGCCGCAGGGGGTCAGGCTGAAATATGGGAAGCGCTGCTCATACATCTGCTGAAGATAGGTGCTTTCGTCCGTCGCTCGCAGGATGATCGCCCCGTTGACAGTGCGGAGGCGAAGCTCGCGGATGATGTCGCTCCGGTTCAGCGCCTCGACATCGCCGCTGTAGATGCTCATCTCCAGCTTTTCTTCCTGGCAGTATTCCGCGACCCCTTCCATGGTGAGCGCCACATATTCGTCAATGCCTAGGGGATGGTTCGGAACTTTCTCTATCAAGAGACAAAGGTTCAACAGCCGGGTGCTCATCAGGCGCGGTTTGAAATGGTACTTTTCCGCCAAGGGCTTGACCCGCGCCCGCGTCTTCGCACTAATGAAGGGATGGTTATTCAAGACGCGGGGGACCGTTCCCGGCGAGATCCCCAACTCCTCGCCAACGGTGTAGATCGAATTTTTTTTCTTCCTGACCATGGTTTTTGGCAATGCCTAGTTTATGTTGCGCAAATAGTTTCCAATTGTTGCATAAAGGTACTATACAGCCCGTTTGGCGGTTGCACAAGCGGGCGCCCAAAAAATATTTGTAACCAATTACCCGATAAGGAAGGAATGATTTCGGTAACGGGCTTGGGCGGCCAGAGTGGTATGGCGAAAACCCGGGGTTTGGCCCCGCGTCAAGCCGCCTCATGCCGTGTAGATTACCGTTTCGCCATCATTTTCCGCAACCACATACGCACCTATGACAACACCATCACCATTTATTTCTTTGGACGGCACTTGGCAACTGACGTTCGGACCGCAGGCCGGGCGCGCGGCGGACATGGCACGGCCGGAAATTCCGGCGGACTGGCCGGTAATTGATGCTCAAGTGCCCGGCAATGTGGAGCTCGACCTGATGGCGGCGGGGCAACTGCCGGCCAATCTGGAACAGGGCAACCGGATTTATGAGGCTCAGCGCTATGAGGCCCACCAGTGGTGGTACCGCCGCGAGTTTGCCCCTCCGACGCTGCAACCGGGGCAGCGGCTGTTCCTGGCCTTTGCCGGGCTGGACACGCTGGGCACGGTCTGGCTGAACGGGCACAAGCTCGGTTCCACCGCCAACATGCTGGTTGAGCAGCGGTTCGACGTCACGGACGCGGTGCGCGCCGGCGCGACCAACGACCTGGTGGTGGGAATCGACTCCGCCGTGCTTGAGGGGCGGCGTCAGGCCCCCGCGCCGGGAGAATATGCGTTTGCCTCTAATTGGGAATCGCTGAGCGTCCGCAAGGCGCCGCACATGTACGGCTGGGACATCCTGCCGCGGCTGGTCTCCGCCGGCCTGTGGCGGAGCGTGACGTTGGAAGTGGCCGAACCGACCCGCTGGAACACGTTTTATCTCGCCACGCGGGCGCTCGACGCGGCGGCGGGCACGGCCGCCGCCTGGCTGGAGTGGGATTTCACTACGGACCGGACGGCGCTGGATGATCTCAACGTGGTCTTCACCCTGCGGTGCGGGGACAAGACAGCCCACCAATCCGTGCATCCCGCGCTGGGTACGCACAACCGCATCCTACTGGACTTGAAGGGAATCGAGCCATGGTGGCCCCGCGGTTACGGCGCGGCGATGTTGTATGACGTGACGCTGGAGTTGGTGGACGCCGCCGGCAAGGCACTGGCCACCGCCGCCTGGCGCACGGGGTTCCGCACCGTCGAGCTGCGGCGCACCGAGGTGACCACTCCGGAGGCACCGGGGGAATTCCTGTTTGTCGTCAACGGCCAGCCGATCTTCATCAAGGGCACCAACTGGGTGCCGCTGGACGCCTTGCACAGCCGGGATCCGCAGCACCTGGCCGGGGCCATGGCGATGCTGGCCGACCTCAATTGCAACATGATCCGCTGCTGGGGCGGCAACGTCTACGAAGACCACGCCTTTTTCGACTTCTGCGATGAAACGGGCATGCTGGTTTGGCAGGACTTCGCCCTGGCCTGCGCGATCTATCCGCAGACCGAGGCGTTTGCCGCGGTCATCCGGGCCGAGGCGGAGGCGGTCATCGGCAAGCTGCGCAACCATCCCAGCCTGGCGCTGTGGGCCGGCAACAACGAGATCGACGAGGCGCACCGCTGGTCGGGAAGCGGGCTCGACCCGAACGTTCATGACCGCCTCAGCCGTGACGTGCTGGCCGCCGCCGTCCGCCGCCAGGACCCATTGCGTCCCTATCTGCCCAGCTCGCCTTATCTCGGCCCCGAATGGTTCCGGCGCGGCGGCGACGACTTGATGAAGCCGGAGGAGCATCTCTGGGGCCCGCGGGACGACTTCAAGGGGCCGTTCTACCACCGCTCCCGGGCGCACTTCGTCAGCGAGATCGGCTACCACGGCTGCCCCAACCGCGAAACCATGGAACGGATGATGGACCCGGAATGCCTGTGGCCATGGCAGGACAACGACCAGTGGCTCACCCATGCCGTGCGCGGCAAGCCGCGGGAAACCGCCTTCAATTACCGCATCCCGCTGATGAGCAGCCAGATCAAGGTGTTGTTCAATACCGTTCCAGACAACCTGGACGACTACATCCTGGCCTCGCAGATCTCCCAGGCCGAAGCCATGAAATACTTCGTCGAATGGGCGCGCCTGGGCAAGTGGCGGCGCACCGGCATGCTGTGGTGGAACCTGCGCGACGGCTGGCCGGTGATTTCCGACGCCGTGGTCGACTACTACGGCCGCAAAAAACTGGCCTATGACTATCTCCGGCGCATCCAGGCCGATGTGTGCGCCATCTGCGCCGAACCGGCCGCCGGCCGGCACGAGGTCGTCTTGGTGAACGACACCCTGGCGCCGGTTACTGGCATGGTGTCCGTGCGGGCCGTGGACGGTGCCGCGCCGCTGCTGGAGACAGCGTTCTCAATTCCCGCCAACGGCCGGATCGTGGCGAGTACGGTAGCGGAGTCCGCAACCCCGGCGCTGTATCAGCTGGCCTGGACTGTTGCCGGCCAAACCCGCCGCAACCATTACCTGGCCGGGCCGCGCCCGTTCTCCCTGGAACAGTACCGCCACTGGCTGGCGCTGCTAGGCGACTGAGGGCGGTTTTGTTAGATGATGTTGGGAACCCCCTTTTGAGGAAAGGCGGTTCCCAAACCCTCCGTCAAACCTTTTTGCTGCCTTAACGCGGAGGGGCGCTTCCGCCACAAGCATTCATCTCTGATCTGAATTTTGCCAGAATGGCTTGTGGCGGAAGCGCCCCTCCGTTTTAGGGTACAAAAGTTTTAGGAAGGGGCTTGGGGAGCACCCTTTTTCAAAAGGGTGGCCCCAACATCATCCGACAAAACTGAGGCTAGAGTAGGTGGTTTACCGCCGATCGTTCCCCGCTGTTCATCCGTCAGGGTTTTTTCATGCGTCATGGTTTTGTCATGTTGGTTCTGTCCGCCCTGCTGGCCGCCGGGTGCGCCAGCATTCGCGACACCGAGTTCAGCCAGGTCCGGCCCCAGGCGGCCGCCGAGCCGTTGCGGGTGGCCGTGGTCGATCCGGTGATCAGCCTCAGCCTGCGTCCTGACACCATTCAGCCCGAGGGCAACTGGTGGGGGCGGCAGTTTGACGGCCGCGGTACGGTCATTGTCAGTTACCGGCCGGCGGATGATGTCGCTCTTGCCATCATCGACGGGCTCACCATTGCCAAGCGCTATAACCGGATCTTTTATGTCGATTCCATCGAGCAGGCGCGCAAGTTCAAGGCCGACCGCGTGATGACCGTCAAGGTCAATGATTACCGTATCGTCAGTCTGGGCGCCAACGGGTGGTACCATCTGGTGGTGGTTCTCGGTCCGCTCCACCCCGAGTACTGGCTGCGCTGGCTGAGCTGGGAAGCCCGCATCGACATGGAGGTGGAGATGTACGCCCTGCCCGGCGGCGAGCGCGTGTTCCAGCGCCACCTCAGCCGGCACTACTACAAGACGGTGCGCTATGTCCGCGAACAGTACATGATCAACAACCTGCTCGACTTTTTGCGCTTCCAGGCCCTGCCCGAGTTTCTGGGGGAGATGTTCTACCTTGACACCATTCCCGCCCCGCCTCCTGCCGACGGCGCCGCCGGCAAGGCGGCCACGCCACCATCGCCACCCGCGCCGGTCGAACCACGGGTGCTGCCAGCGTCTCCGGCCGTTTCGGGCGCCGCCGGCTGAACTGAACGTAAGGCACTCCTGACGGTTAAACACGTGGGCTTGGGAACGCCGAGCCCCAGCTCGGCGAGTTGCCTCCGCTCTCATGCCTCTTGGATGACAGGTGATCGCCGCCGACCGGACGGTCCGCGCCGTAGCGACATGCCAACTGAAGGACCTCGCGCCGAGCTGGGGCTCAGCGTTCCCAGGGAAGCCCGGCCAGGGCGGCGATGTGGGCATCAAAGGTTTACGCCGGAAGCCACCCGTTCTCGGGGTCGGTATCGGCATCGGAATCGCCCCACGATCCCCTCAACCCGGCATGGCCAGAACCCAAAGGGCATTCGATTCCGATAGCGACTTTGATCCTGACAAAAACGTCACGTGCCCCGGCAAGCGGAACGGGCGACAAAGGCTATCTTAAGACAATGTCCACGTTGTTTCCCATTTATCGGCGGCTGTTTGCTTACACCAAGCCGTACCGGTTTCGTCTGATCGTCGGGTTGCTGGCCGGTTGCACGGTCGGCGGTTCCATGTTCGGCATGTTCCAATTCGCCCCGGAAATCATCCGGGTGCTCCAGGAACAGTCGGGTATCGCCATTCCCCCGGCCAGCGGCGTGGCGGCCGTGGCGGCGAGCCCGGCTTCGGCGCCCGCCGCCACGTTGGCCGCGGTGACGACTCCCGCGCCGGCGGCCGCCCATTCTTCCGCCGGCACGCTGGGCATGGTCAACAAAATCGCCACCAAACTGCACTTGCCGACCACCCGGCCCGATGGCGGTTTATCTTGGCAGTTCATGCTGCTGACCGTTATTGGCCTGCCATTCTGCGTTCTGTTGCGTTCCGCCGCCACCTACATCAACCATTATCAATTGCGCTGGGTCGGCTCCAAAGTGGTGACCGACCTGCGTGACCGCCTGTTCGAGACCTTGCAGGGACAGTCCCTGCGCTTTTTCTCCAAGTGCGACATCGGCCAGCTCATCAGCCGCTGCACCTATGATGCCACCATGGTGGAGAACGCCATTTCCACCACCGTGGCCGACCTGGTCCAGGCCCCGTTCGAGATCCTGGCGGCGGTCGTCTTCATCGTCATGTTTGCCTGGCAAAATCACCTGCTCAGTCTGGTGGTGACGCTGTTTCTGATCTTTCCGATTTGTATCATTCCGGTCATTGTCCTGGGGCGGTATGTCAAACGCTACACCACCCGCGCGCTGGAACGGATTTCCGACCTGGTTTCGCGCATGCAGGAAAATTTCACCGGCATCCGGGTGGTCAAGGCGTACAACACCGAGGCCCAGGAAGCGGAACGGTTTCGCGCCCTCAATCGCGGCTATTTCCGGTCGATCATCCGGGCGTTGCGCGCCGAACTGCTGATGACGCCGCTCATGGAACTGGTGGCGGTGACCAGCGCGTGCGGCTTCATTGCCTACTGCTACGCCAGCGGGGTCCGGCTGGAACAGATCGTCGCCATCGGCGCGCCCGCCATTCTCGCCTACCGGCCGATCAAGCAGCTGGCCAAGATCAATTCCAGCCTGCAGCGCAGCATGGCCGCCGCGGAACGGCTGTTTACCCTGCTCGACACCAACATGCAGTTGCCGGAGGCGAAAACCCCGGTCCGGCCCGAAACCTTCACCCGCGAGATCGCCTTTGAGGACGTCTCGTTCCGTTATGATCCCAGCGCGCCGCTCACCCTCGATGCCGTCCGGTTCCGCGTCGCCCGCGGCCAGGTCATCGCCTTTGTCGGCGAAACCGGCGCCGGCAAGACCACCATTGCCAATCTGCTGGCCCGCTTTTACGACCCCGACCAGGGCCGCATCACCCTGGACGGCGCGGACCTGCGCCAGATCGCCATTCCCAATCTCCGCCGCCTGATCGGCGTGGTCAACCAGGAAACCATCCTGTTCAACGACACCCTTGCCGTCAACATCGCCTACGGCACCCCCGGCGCCACCCGGGAGCAGATCATGGCGGCGGCGGTCAAGGCCAACGCCCACGAGTTCATCATGGCCGAGCCGGAGGGCTATGAGCGCGTGGTCGGCGAGAAGGGGTTCCGTCTCAGCGGCGGCCAGCGCCAGCGCATCGCCATTGCCCGCGCCATTCTCAAGAACCCGCCCATCCTGATCCTCGACGAGGCCACCAGCGCCCTCGACACGGTCACCGAAAAACTGGTTCAGGAAGCCATCTTCGAACTGATGCAGGACCGCACCGTGTTCGCCATTGCCCACCGCCTCAGCACCATTCAGCGCGCCGACTGCATCCACGTGCTCGACCGTGGCCGCATCCTGGAAAGCGGCTCCCATGCCGAGCTCTACGCCGCCAACGGCACCTACCGCCGCCTGTGCGACACCCAGTTCGGCGACACCCCGGAAGGCGGGTGAGGGCCGGCGGGCGCATGAAATTTAGGTTGGTTGGGAACCCCCTTTTGAGGAAAGGCGGTTCCCAAGCCCTCCGTCAAACCTGTTTGTGCCTTAACGCGGAGGGGCGCTTCCGCCACAAGCATTAATTTCTGATTTACATTTTGCCAGAACGGCTTGTGGCGGAAGCGTCCCTCCGGTTTAAGATCCAAAAGCTTTAGGAAGGGGGGTGCAGAGTGAACATGTGAACGACCCGGCGGGGCCGGGACTGCGAAGCGCGGAGCGCGGGGGGAGCACCCTTTTCCAAAAGGGTGGCCCCAACATCATCCGACAAAACTGTCATGCGCTCGGACCGGCGGGAAACTTGCCGCAACGTCGGGACGCACGGTATATTGGCTTCCACGCGGAAGGCCAACGGGGGAGGTGCGTTATGGAACGATGGCGTAACGGGTGGCGGCGGGTCGGCGTTTTCGCCGCCCTGGCCGGAGCGGTGATGAGCGCGGCCGCGACCGCGGCCGAACCGGCGACGGTGGCTTGGCGCGATTCCGTGCAGGCGGTGTTTGGCGGGCGGGAAACCGGGTTGTCGTTGCGGCTGCCCCCGACGGTGCCTGCCGGGGCCCGGCTGTTTTGGCGGCTGACCGCCGCTGATCGCACCTTGACCCGCCAGTCCATGGCCGTGTCGGCCGCCCAGGCCAAGGCGGGCCTGGTCAATCTCAAAATCGAACTGGCGACGGTCCGCTCCGAAGTGGGCTTGGCGGTCACCGCCGAGGCGTGGCTGGAAGCGGCTGGCCGGGAGCAGGGCATGCCGGCCCAGGCCAAAGTCTGGGTGCTGGGTGACAACCCGTTTCCCGCCCTGCGGCTGGCCGCGCTGACGGTGTGGGACCAGGATAACCGGCTCCGGCCCGGTCTGGAGCAGGCCGGCGTGAAATGTCGCGACTGGCCGCCGGAGGCCACCGGCGCCCCGGATACCCTCATCCTGGTTGGTCCCGGCATCAGTCCCGAAGCGCAGGCCGGTGACGTGGAGCGGCTTCTGCGCACGGTGGCCGCCGGCGGTACGGTCGTTTGGGTGTCGCCCGGCGCCGGCCGGATTCCCATGCCCGCGGGAGGCGATGGCAAACCGTTGTTGCCGAGCCGGCTGTGGCTTCAATCCGTGACGGTCATGGCTGAGCTGGACAAACGGCTCGGCACGGCCTGGTCCGGGGCGTTGCCAACCGAACTGGCGCCGGTGGAATTCCCCGCCGCCCTCTGCGACGTCCGCGACCGGCCGGCCGCCGCGGACTCCGCCGCGCCGGCCCTGGTCTGGCTGGAGGCCCGCTGGCCCGGCGGTGGCCGGCTCATCCTCTGCACCCTGCCGCTGGCCGAGGCGTGGAACGCCGGCCCCGCCGCCCGCTACCTGCTTGCCGCCATGCTCCAGCCCGCCCCCGCCACCCCAAGATAGGACGGTTGCGACTTTCATTGTTTGCCCACACGAAGACACGGAGTCACGAAGGTTAAATCTTCAAATTTTGATTTTCAGAGCCGGGAACGAAGCGCCATTCCTGGGCGCGGTAGTGACCGGTCAAATGACCAGCCACCGCCGTCTGCTTTGACGGGAAACAATGCGCTGAAATCTTCTTCGTGACTTCGTGTCTTCGTGTGAAACAACCATACCCCATAAGGAGAAAGTGCCATGATGACGAAGCAAAAACATCAGGTCGTGTCGGTCGGGCTCAGCGGGTTGCTGATGGCGGGGCTGGCGTTGCCGGCGGCGGTGGCGGCGGAACCGGCGGCGGCGCCCGCCGTTGTCCCGGCCGCAGCGTCCGTGACGGCACTGGAACTGGTTGCCTATCCGGTGGCCATTCTGCCCTTTGAGGAGCGCGGGGCCGGTGCCGCGGGCATGGCCGGCAAGGTCGGCGACATCCTGTTCGCCAAGCTGGTGACGGAGCCGGACCTGCAACTGGTGGACCGGGCCGACCTGAAAAAAACGACGGAAGAATTGGGCCTCAACGTTTCCGGCATGGTCAGCGCCGACAAGGCGGTCAAGCTCGGCGAGTTCACTGGCGCCAAGATCCTGGTGAGCGGCTCCGTCATTGAAGCCGGCGGCAGCTTGTTCCTGGTCGCCAAGGTCATTGGCACCGAAACTTCGCGGGTGGTCGGCGCCAGCGTCAAGGGCAACACCCGCGACAATCTGGTGGGGCTGACGGAAAAACTGGCCGACGCCACCGCCAAGGTCATTCGCGACCGTTCCGGCGAACTGGTGGCCAAGCCGCGCACCGAGCAGGACGTCATTGCCGACCTGAAGAAGGCGCTGGGGGACAGCGCCCGTCCCAAGATTGTCGTACATATCACCGAGCAGCACTTGGGCCGGGTGGTGGCGGATCCGGCGGCCGAGACCGAGTACGGCCTGCTGTTGAAGGCCACCGGGTTTGATGTGGTGACGGATGATGCCGCGGCAGATGTGGTGATTTCCGGCGAAGGTTTCAGCGAAACCGCTGGCCAGTTCGGCAACCTAATCTCCGCCAAGGCCCGCCTGGAAGTCAAGGCGACCGGGAAGAACGGCCAGGTTCTGGGCGTGGACCGGCAGACCACCGTGGCGGTGGATCTGGCCGAGCACGTGGCCGGCAAAACCGCGCTCCAGCGCGCCGCCGCCGAAACCGCCCTGCGCCTCCTGCCCAAGGTCACCGGCGCCGCGAAATGAGCGTCCGGCGCCCCCCCGATGCCGGCCGGGCCTGTAAGAACGCCACGGTCGCAAAGACGGGGACGATGTTCGTTGTACCGACTTTAGCCTTCCCCGCGCCGCAGTGCCGGCTGAAGCCGGGACAACAAACCTGGAGCCAAATGCGTCATTTGTGGCAAACCATCCTGGTCTCCTTGCTGCTGACCACGGGCCTGGCAACGGCTGCGGAGCCGGCGGTAAAAATTGCCCTGTTCGCGGTTGGCGACGGGCGGGCGGAGGCCGTAGCCGGCCTGGCCACCGCCCGATTGTCCACCGCGCCGGGGGTCATTCTGCTGGAACGGGACGATATTCGCCGCGTGCTGGCGGAACAGCATCTTGCCGCGGACGGCCTGCTCTCGGGCGACGCCCTTGCCAGGCTTGGCCAGCTCCTGAACTGCGACGTGTTCGCCGTCATTCAGATTGCGGATTCCGCAGGCGCCGTCCCGCCGCGGCCGGGCGCCGCCAGCCTGACGGCGTTCGATGCCGGCACGGGCGTCCGGCTGGCGGCCCAAACGCTGGATCCGGCCGCCACCCCGGAGGACCTCACGGACGCGGTGGTTGCCGCGACCACCCTGGCGCTCCGCAAATGGCACGCTCTTGGCCAGCCCGGACAGGGACGGACCATCGCCCTGCTCAGCATCCGTACGGCCGGCCTGAACCCAGCCATGGGCGGGTTGCCGGAGCGCTTGAGCCTGGCTTTGGACCAGGCGCTCCTGGCGACCCCCGAGTTTACCCTCCTGGAACGCCAGCGATTGGACCGCCTCAACACCGAAGCGGCCCTCGTCGGCGACCGTCGCACCAATCTCTTGGCTTCAAGCGTGTTGTTGGAGTTGGATCTCGCGTCGCGAGATGAGAAGGACGGTTTTACGCTTCGGGCTTCCATTAATACTGTCGACGGAAAAGAGATCGGCAGTTTTGTCGTGAACGGCACCGGCACGGATTCAGAAACCGCCGCCCAGGCGTTTGTCCAGGCACTGCGGAAACAGTTGGCCGCGCCCCGGCCGAATGACATGACTGTGACTGACCGTCGCCGTGAGGCCGAACGGCATTCGGCCGAATCCCAACGGCTGGTCGCTGCAAACCAATACATGGCGGCGGTCGTGCCGGCCCAGACGGCCCTGGCCTTGGCTCCGGACGACCCCATCTATGCCTACTATTTCTGCGACGTGGCCGAGAAATCAGTTGTAGCCTGGCTGAACTCGAACAACCAGGCCACTGCCCTTGAGGTGCTTGCGCAGGTTTTGGATGTCCGTGAACGTTATGGGACATCCATCAACATGCGCCTCGAAATGGCCCTGCTCAATTTGTATCGGAAATCGCCACAATTCTCGCCCGCCGAGAAGGCCAAACTGGACGACCTGCGCCGCCGTTACCGGTTGTATGCGAAAAAATTCCAAGAGGCCCCTGAGAGTGGCAATTGGTGGTTGTTGCAACAGATGTTCTGCGCCGGCAGCGCCGATGACTGGTTTGCCCAGGCGCTACCCGCCATCAAGGATCAAGATTTTTTATGGGAATCCTTGATCGGCTGGAACTCGGTGTTCATGGGACATGCTCGGAAGCCGGGCAACTATGTCTTTGACCTGCTCTATGACCTGCGGGACTTGTCGCCGAAAAACAAGCGCGACCTGCTGGCATTTTTCGAGCAGCAGGCCGCCAACGGCCGGACGCTGGAAACCCGGCTCGACGGTTATTTCTGCGCGGCGCAAGTGGCGGCGCAGTTTCCACGGGAGATCCCCGATGCAACAGCCGTATACACGCGCCAGATCCGGACGGCGGTGGACTTGATTGTGGCCGGCGTGGGTACTCCGCAGGACCGCAATGGCCGCGCGTATTACCAGTTCGCCGAGTTTTGTTTTTGTCCTTCACCGCATGATGGCCCAGGTTATGTCTATGACCCCCAGGCCATGCCGAAATTGTTGTTAGCTGAAGGCCAACGGATCGCCGCCGTGCTGGAGGCTAGGAAGCTTCCCACCCAAGACGTTTTGGGATTGCTTGAAGGCCTGGCTTCGGCCATCCGGCGCACCGCCCCGGCGGAGGTGCCGCCGGCGGGCTATTTCATTCATAACGATAAAACGGCTGCCAAGTTGGACGATGTGCCGGCCGCCTGGTGGGCAAAAACGGAACTCCGGTATGCCGTTCCTCCGGGATGTGTGATTCTGGGCATCGCTCCGGATTACGAAACGGGCGACTATTTCCTGTTGGTCTGCCGGGACGGGCCGTACGAACAGTTTATCCGTCGGGTGGCGGTTGGAGATAAAACCAGTGGTGCTATTATCACGAATGTACCCACCAAAACCGGAAGGGACAGAAGTTATCCGAGCCTTCATTACCGCGGCCCGGAAAACTTCAACGCCAGCCGGGGCTTTCCGTTCCAGGTTGTGGCCGGGGAAAAAGCTGTTTATGCCAGCGAAGCGGGCACTGTATTGGCGTGGCCGCGGGATGGCGGCGAACCATGGGTCATCCGCGTTCCACCCGGCCTTGGTGGTGTCACCTCACTGGTGCAAGTTGGCGATCATCTTTACTGGGGCCTAACCGGTTCCGGCGGTTGCCTGGCCCGCAGCACGTGGCGCGGCGAGAACTTTGAGATCCTGGCCGCCAGTGGCCGGCGGGAGACGCACTCGTCGTTAGACAACCGCACGGGTTATGCCATCCGGGGATTGACGTGGGACAAGCCCCGGAACCGGGTCGTATTTCTTACGGCCATGATGGCTGTATGGGAACTGAACTTGCAGACCCAGGAAATCCGCTGTCTTCTCGTTTATTCCGATAAGAATTCATCGGCATATTGGATACCTTCAGTGACCCTCTACTCAAACCATGAATGGTTAGTGATGGAGGGGGCTGGTCTCTCCTGCTTATGGAATTATGAAACGGACCGGATCGATGTCCTGCTGGACGGTTGGAATACAGTCATGTTTTCCGGCAATCCCGGACCCCCGCCGCGGGAGTTTTACGCACCAGAAGAATTAGGCCCCAACTGGGGGCCTGCCGTCAGGATTGGTGACATCCTTTATTACACGGATGCCAACCGTAAGCCCAAATGGTATCGCCTATCCCGGTTTGCCGGCCCCCCGCCCAAGCACGACGCGTTGCCGGTCCTGGCCGACAACGAGTCGCCCTTTTTCATGGTCGCCAGCGGTAAGCAACTGCTGGCATGCACGCGCCAAAATCTCTGGCTTCTGACCCCGCCCGTTTCAAAATAAACAAAAGGCCTCGTTTTTGTGGACGCATCCCGGCAACCAACCACGGCTCTTTTCTCCGCGCTGAAACGCATGGCCGGCCTGTTCCTGCTGGGCGCCAGTGTGTCGGCTGGAAGCATGCCGGGCCAAGCGGAGTCCCCGGTGGTGGTGGTCGATTTTGAGGTGCCGGCGGCCAGCGACCATGCCTGGGACTGGGCCGGTGGCGGGGTGGCGGACCTGTTGCAGCAGGAACTGGCGGCGCGCGGCGTGCCGGTGGTGGACCGGAACAGCCTGCGCGCCCTGGAGGCGGAGCAGCGCCTGTCCCTGAGCGGACTGGCGAAGCCGGACAGCCTCCGGGTCGGCGGGTTGCTGGGGGCCGGCCTGGTGGTGGGCGGCCGGGTCGCGGCAGCCGGCCCTGGCCGGGCACGGCTGGAGACGTGGCTGGCCTCCGTGGAACAGGCGGAACGGATCGCCACGGCCTACTGCGAAGGGGCCTGGCCCAATGACCTGACCGCCATGCTGGGAACGCTGGCCGAACAACTGGCCGGGAAAGCGGGGGCGCGGACGGACAAAACGCCGCCACCCGTCGCGGCGGGGGACGCCATCCGCCCCGAGGCGCTGGTGATGTTTTATGAGGGTGTCAATGCCTGCGCACGGCGGCAACCCGTACTGGGCGTGGCGTTTTTCCTCAATGCGTACGGCATCGATTCCCGGCTGACGGCGGCCCGCGCCTGGGAAATCCGGGCCTATGAACTGGCGGGGCTCCCCGAACATGCCCGCACCTTGAAAGCCGGCTTGCCGGCGGCCGCCACTTCCCCGGTGTCCGGCGCGAAACCGGTCGTGGCTTCGGCGCCCGCTGCCGCCAAGGTGGTTGCGATCCTTACGCCGCAGGTGGCCGGTACGGACGACTCCGCGGCGACGTTCTGGCAAGCCTTGGAACAGGCGGCGCTGGCCGACCGGCGGGTCCGCCTTTTCGGCGCGGAAAACCTGATGCCCGCCGTGGCCGAGCAGGACGCGCAATTGAGCGGTCTGTTCGCCAATGGGAAGCCCTCGCGGTACGGCAACTGGCTGATGGCGGACGGCTTTGTGCAGTGCCGGGTTGAGCCCGGCGACGCCGCTCTGTGCGCGGTGCGCCTGAGCCTGGTCGATCCGCTGTCCGGACAGGTGATGGCGGAGGTGCGGGAGCGTGCCGATCCCGCCGACATTGCCGCGCGGCTGCCCGGCGCGCTGTCCCGGCTGGTTGACGCCTGGCTGGCCGGCACGCCGTTGCCGGCCGGGGCGACGGCCGCCAAGCCGGCGCCCCCGGCTGAACTGGCCGAGGCGGACTTGGCGCGGCTGCCCGCCCACCGGGAGTTGGCGGTCCTGCTGGATACGATGTCCCGCGGCAAGGCCGATATCCACACCCATCAGAACATGGTCAAACCGTATCTCGACGCCGGGGAATTATCTTTGGCCGCGCTGGCGGCGGCAAAATTTTATGACGCGCTTGAGGAAAGCGGTCCCGATGCGTTGTCGTTTCGGGAGGCTTATATCTGGTTGGTTTGGTCGGTGCGGTTTCCCACGGCGGTTTTTGAACTCGTTCCCAAAGAGCGTTTGGCCCGGCTGAACGATGGGTTATGCAACAAACATCTTGACCTGATTGCCAGGGGGGGGCTGGCCTATGGCCATGCCCGCAAGGCCTACGATGAAAAACGCTGGGCGGATGCCGTGCGTCATGCCAACGAGAGCTTGGCCGTGTTCTCCCAAGAGCCGCCGGTCTATGAAGTGGAGCGGCAGCTTGCGGGCATGACCGCCGTCATGCGCAAGGAGAAAAAAAACGTCAAGGGGAGTCACTATTATGATCTTCCCCTGGCTTCCCTCCATTTCATTATCGGCGACAGTCTGCGGCATGCGGGGCGGCTGGACGAGGCCAGGGGGGAACTGCTGGCGGCCCGCGCCTTTCGCACCGAGGTCTTCGTGGAGATTGTTGCAACCTGGTTTTATGGCGACAATGGCTGGATACCGCAGTTCGCCGGCCACAGCGACCTGCAAAAACGCCTTGCTCTTTCCCTGGCCGGTTTTGACGGCAGGAATTCCGCCGCCTATGACGCCATCCGGGCGGAAACGGAACCGGCGGGCACCGTGCCGGTCTGCTTTGACCTGGTGAACCGGATCATTGCCGGCTGGAACTCGGAACCGCCCGAACCCGGCCCCATGCTACCGGCGTGCGTGGCGGAGATGGAGGATTTGCTGCACTGGCTGGGGCACCGCGGGCAGCAGGCGCGTCTGGGGCCGGTCTTGGAGCAGGTGGCCGCCGCCTACCTGCGGCACACGGGCCTGGCGGTACCGGCCGCCGCCACGGCCATGCCCGCCGACCGGGTGGTTGAACGGTTGCGGCAGGTGCTGCGTTTTTATGAACAGGCGGAATGTGTGGTGCCCAAGCCCCATTGGGTCAATCATCAGCCGTTGCGCTTGGATGACGCCTTCACCGCCGCCGGCTGGAGACATGCCTGGCCGTTCCTGCAACCGCCCTGGCCGCCGGAACTGGGCTGGCGGATTTTGGGCGAATGCCCGTGCCTGCTGGGCGACGGCGCGCTTGCCGTGTCCTACCTGCAAACCCGCCAGCCGGCGGCGGCCCCGGCCACGGTCGCGCGGGCCTGGGCAAAGATCGGCCTGACCGAATCCTTGCACCATCATCATGATAAGGCGCTTCTGGCGTTTCGTGAGGCGCGGGCAAACGATTCGGCAATAACCCCGGATGCCCTCAGCCTGGTCGTGATCGAGGTCGCCCTGGCAAGCCGCCCGGACGCCCCCGGTGATGAAACGCAGCGGTTGTGCGCAACCGTGGCGCCACCCCTTGCGGAACCCAATTTGTGGCATTGGTTCAATGTCGTCCGCCGCAATCAACAGGCCGGCAACCTCTCGGCCGTGTTGGCGTGTTATGCGCAGATAGAAGAGATGGCATCTGATGCGAACATGCTGAAGAACTTGCGCAAGACCCCGCCATTTTTTCCCGGCTTTGACGGTGCGACCATCCGCCTGAACGCACAGTTTGGCCGTGCCGAGTGCCTGGCCAAACTGGGCCGCCGGGATGAAGCCGCCGCGCTCTATCGCCAAATTGCCATCGACAACGGCAATCAGGAAATGATGAAAATAGACTACTTTACGCCGATTGGCGGGGCACGTTTTTACGCCTTCCAATTTGGCAGTGTGGCTGCCGAACGGGCCGAACAGCTCCATCGTGTGGAAAAGTAGCAAGGTTGAGTTCATGCGAATCCAAATGTTGAAACTTATGGCCGGCCTGTTTCTATTGGCTGCGGGCGTGGCGGCCGCCGCGCCGCGGCTGGCGGTGGTGGCGGTGACGCCGGCGGTGGAGGCGCGGACGGTCGCCGACCAGTTGACGGCGGCGCTTTCCCGCGATCCCGCCACTCTGGCGCTGGTGGAGCGGCAGCAGATTGACGCCGTGCTCCGGGAACTGGGGCTGGCCGCCGCCCAGGGTCGCGGCGGCCAATTGGCGCTGGGCGAGCGGCTCAACGCCCAGGGGCTATTACTGCTGGACGTGGCGGACCAGACACTGACGGCGCGGCTGGTGGACGGTACTAACGGCCTGGTCCTATTCTCGGAAGCCTGGCCGACGTACGCCGTGCAGGGACAGGGGCTGCCGGATGCGGTGGCGGCGGTGTTGCGGGAGCGGACCCTGGCCGGGCTGCGCCAGGCGGCGGCCGTGGCCGGTGGCGCGGGTGGCAAAGGGGTGACGGTGGTCGCCGTGGCGCCCCTGCTCAACCGCGTTAGAGACGATACGGACGACCGTCGGGCGGAGACGTTGTCGCGCTTGCTGGCGTTGCAGCTTGGCCGCCAGCCGGGGCTGCTGCTGGTGGAGCGGGACGAGCTGCGGCGGGTGGTCGAGGAAAAAGCATTGGCGACGACGGCCGGCAACCGGCTGGTTGCCGCCGCCGTGGTGGTGACGGGTAGTATCCTGTTCTCCCCCGCCAAATCTGGTGACAACAAGCTGGTGGTGGTGGAAACGGTCTTTCAACGCCGTGCGGCCACCCAGCCCGGTCCCGCGGTGACCGGCAACACCGAGGATTTGATGGGGCTCGCGGCGCAACTGGCGCGGGAAATTGCTGCCCGTCTGCGCCCCGGCGGTGTTGCCGTTGCGGACTCCGCAAGCGCGGCCCCGTTCGACGCGGCCGGCGAGGCGCGCTATTTCCTGTGGCTCGCCAAGATCCAGGGCAGCAACGCAAGCCGGCAGCCGTTTTTGGAAACCGCCTATGCCCTGAATCCGCAGGCCCCGGAGATTCGCCAGGCGTTGGCCGAAGTGTTATTTGAGTGCCCATACGAAAACTGGCCGCGGTTCCAAAAACCGCCACCCAAACGGGCGGTGGACGAGGGGCTGCCGAGCGGCATTCGGGCGTTGCGCCTGTTGTTGGAAGAGCCGGGGGCAACGGCTGATACCGGGGGTTTTCCCTTCCTGTTGTTTTGGTTGCGACCGGAGAACCTTACCCCCGAACAGCGTGGCCAAATCCGGCTGGGCCGCGCACTGTTGCGGCGCTACTTGGAACGGGAGTGGGATGTGCGGGACGGCGTGCCGCACGCAAAAATTCCCTGGGCCAACTTCCTGGTCGAACTCGTTCCGGCGCTGTTTGAGACACCGGAGGAAGCCATCGCCTATGTGGAGCCGATAGCCGCCCACTGGTTGCGCTCGCCGGAGCGGCTGCCGGGGGAGGATACGCTCAGTGTGTTCAGTCGCATTAGTTATTTGCGGGAGTCTTATGTGTCCTATCCACACTGGAATACGGAGAAGGCCAATGCGTTGTTCACGGCGATGATGCGCCGGCTGCAACCCTTGGCGGCGGTGGGGGATCCGTTGACCCGGGCGGAAGCCGCGTTCACATTTGCCTGTCAGGACAAAAAATTTCTGGGCGCGGACACCACGCAGAGCATGGAGGCCATGATTGCGGCTGACGACTTGCTGGGCCTTTATCAGGCGCGCGCCGCCAAAAATCCGGATTGGACCAAGGAGATCAAGGATTTTCGGCAGGGGCGGCTGATTTGGCTGGCGCTGAAATGTCTGCCGTGGCCGGACCAGGAAAAATGGTTTGACAACCTGCTGTTGCCGGCGTTGCGGCAGGAGTATCGGCACTCCTTTTTTTATCCGGTTGGCGAATATTTCCTGTTTCCTGCCCGGCCGGTGTCCGTACCGGAATATCGGCGGATCATCAGCCAGGCCTACGCCGTGCTGTCCCGCCAATCCGGCCAGGATTTGGACAACGTGCTGAGGAGTTTGCGGCTCGGAGCGGAGCGGTTGGGCGTGCCGTTGACGTTGGATCTGCCGGCGGCCGATGACTGGCCGGCCCGGAACATTGACCTGTCGGCTGCTGGACTGCCCAAGGACGGCCGCTGTTTCATCGCCGGCTTTGTCCAGGAACCGGAGACCATTTGGTTGCAGGTCAAAGGAAGCTGGGACGGCGTGCTCCGGTATGACACCTCACAGGCGCGGGTGACCGGCGCGGTGAAATGGCCGTGGGGAAGCGGCTTGAAGCCTCGGATCGCCAGCGGCGGCCAGCCGATGACAGTGACGGCGGATGCCGTCTGGTGGAGCGAATATGGCCGCGTTTGCCGCCTGCCGAAAACGGCGTTCGCCCTGCCGGCCACCCCGGTGGATCCGGTCACGGCGACGGTGCCGGGGCTGAATCCGCCGCCAGACGAATATTTTGTCGTGATGGCGGATTGGATCTATTGGTGTGTCCCCAATGGTGGCATCTGGCGGTTGCGCCAGGTGGCGGGCAAGCCGGCGGGGACGGCGGAGTGTGTGGCGGATCATACACGGTTGGGCGGATTTGGTCCCCTGGACGTGGGCGAGAGTTGGTGGCCGAAAGCGTTGACGGCCGATCCGTCCCGGCACCGCGTGCTGTGGATGGTGCAGGAGAGCAATTCCGCCGGACCGCGTAACGGCATTTGGAGCCAGCATGCCGACACGGGCCGGGTGGAGCAGGTGATCGCGGCGCCGTTTTGGGATCCCCAAGTCAAGGTCAGCACGGTCGCCGGCGACCGTTGGGTGTACAGCGGCAACGGTTATGTGGCCATGGTGTTTGACTTGCTCCACAATCAGGTGACGTACAATCTGAGGCCGGGCGAGCCGTTTTCGTGGCGGCGTCCCGGCAGTCAACCGCCGGTTCAGGCCCCGGAGTTGTCCTTGGCCGCCAACCGTTCGCAAGGCGCTGACGCCTGGACGATTTCCGGTTTCACCGTGACTCCGGCGGCGCCCGACGCCATCCTGATGTTTGCCCCGCGCGGCGACCAGGTGCGGGTACGGGTATTCACGCCGACCGCCTGTTTGGCCGAGGTGAAGAACGATGCGCGGCTGCTCGACCAACTGATTGGCGGCGCCTGGTGGACGCCGCGCGGCATTCTGGTCGCGGCCGTGCCGGAACGCACGGGCCCGATGAAGCTGTGGCTGTACGAACCCGCGGCCCGGCCGGCCACGACGCCCGGAAAGCAATCACGCAAATGACAACCAAACCAAGCCCGTCGCACGCGGAGGCGCGGAGTTCGCGGAGGAGTAACGTGGCACCGGCAATCGTGCTTGCGTGTCGGTCCGCCGCGACAACCGGGATCGCCCACATTATTCTCATATAATCAAACCATAGGAGACTGTCATGAGAAAACTTTTTGGCCTTATCTTTTTCATATCTATTTTAGTCGTAGTTGCCTATGCTAGCGATATTTCCGATGATAAACATTGTAGCTTGGCGTTGTATATAATTAAAAACTCTGATATGGACCAAATTTCTTATAAGTTAATAGACAAAGAACAATCTGGCAGCCGTCCGCTGTCCCCGCGCCGAGCTGGGGCTCGGTGTTTCCAGGGGGGTGGCAAAATGCATATTGGTTTTATCCGCGTAGATCCGCGAAATCCGCGGTAAAAAATATTTTCAGACCTTGAATTTTTAACAGAAGGCCGCAAAGAGCGCGAAGGATGAGTTGAGGCGGCAGGATCCATACCCCTTTGCGATCTTCGCGATCTTATGTTCAAATAAAAAGCTGAACAAGATCTATGTTGACTGCGGATCACGCGGATGAGACAGGAGAAAATAATGAAAAGCGGTTTCAATAAGGCGCTTGAAAGGCAAAGCAGATACACCTTTTATTCACAAACCTGCGCCTATTTTTCTTTTGCTTTTTTGCTGTTGTTGGTTGTGGTCCAAGATGTTCAAATTAACACGTTCAGAAAAAATCTTCCGCCGCAACTTCAATAATGAACCGAACGAACACCGGAAATAAGGATGGCATTCGCTTTATCTTCGTGCCCTTCGTGGCTTCGTGGTGAATCCAAAAGTTTACGTGTCACTAAAGGGACTTGCCGTTTTTCCGCCACTCGCGGGGGGCGAGGCCGGTTTGCCGCTTGAACTGGCGGTTGAAGCTGGAGAGGGAGACAAAGCCGCAGGCGAGGGCGAGGTCGCCGATGGCGCGTTCGCCGCGCCGCAGTTCCACCATGGCCATGCCGATGAGATTGTGGAACGCGGGGCCGTGGAACCGGCTGAAGGTAGTCACGACGGGGGCAAACGGATTATTTTCCTTCAGCCTTCAGTCTAACATAAACGCCAATGTTCCGCCCGGGCCGGGCGGCTCCCGATGGGGCAGGGTGGGGCGACAAGGGTTTGGCGAGGGTGGGCGGGCTCAGGGCCGGCAAAGATGGCGGGGCCGATCATTTGCGCAATGGTGGGAGCGGGCATACATTGTGCAATCGTTTTAGTCGCGTGGCCGGTTTCGGGGCGGGGTGCAATGAGGGCGGCGGCGGCGCGGTTTTCCAGATGAAACAACCGAGTTGAGATGGATACACCATGGCGGGCGTCCAAAAACTAATCGTCCTGTCGGAACAGCTCCGCGGGCAAGTGTTTGAGCTCAAAGACGAGCTTTACACCATTGGTCGCTCGGAAAAGTGCACGATTTGCATTCCCGATCCGACCATCAGCGGCACCCATTGCAAGGTTGAGAAGGACGGGGACAGCAACTACCTGGTGGCCGACATGGGCAGCACCAACGGCACGCGGGTCAATGGCAACCGCGTCCAGTCTCAGCGCCTAACCAACAGCGACATCGTGCAGATTGGCGGGGTGGAGCTGCTGTTTGAATCGCCCGAGAAATCCACCACCACCATGCTCGGCACCAAGACCGGCATCCTCCTGGACCAGACCAGTTCGGTGACCGCCACCCACATGAGCAACTTTTCCCCGTTCGGCTCGCGCTCCGACTTGCCCATGGCGGGCACGCCGACCAAGTCGAAGCTGGGTGTTCAAGCTGATCATTGTCGTCCTGGCCATCGCAGCGGTTGCCATTCTGGTGGTCGTGCTGAACAAGATTTTGTGACGTGACAAGCACCGACCTGATGAAGTCAACGCCGGACGACATTCCGCCTCCCGCCGCCCCGCCGCCGGACAGCCCGCCGCCCGCTCCCGCGGGCGCCCCGGACAAGCCGTCGCCGCCGGTTCGGCGCGGCTTGCCGAAGCCGCCCATCCAGACCTTGCTGTTCTGGTTGGTGCTGTTGTTTGCGTTGCCGCTGACCCTGTACTTCCTTAACCGTCAGACCAGCGCCCAGCCGCAGGAGCTCACGGCCTCCGAATTCGAGCGGTACCTGGACGCGGGCCGGGTCAATGAAGTGATCGTGGTCAAGGACCAGGCCACCGGCATCCGCACGCTCACCGGCGTCTACCGGCCCGAGCGCAAGGGGGGCGACAGCGCCCAGCCCGAACCGGAAGCGTGCAAGTTCCAGGTGGATGTGGTTTACACCGACCACCTGGACGACCTGCTGCGCCAGCATTGCGCCAACCGCAGCATCAAGACGGTCACCAACTTTTGGAGCAACGTCCTGCTGTCCGTGCTGCCGATCCTGCTGCTGGTGGGGCTGATGTACTTTCTGTTCTCGCGGCAGATGCGGAATGCGGGGAAAGGGGCGTTCCAGTTCGGCAAGAGCCGGGCGCGGCTGATGCAGCCGAACCAGGACAAGGTCACCTTCAAAGACGTGGCGGGCATTCAGGAAGCCAAGGAAGAAGTGCAGGAGATCATTGACTTCCTGCGCGAGCCGAAGAAGTTTGAGAAGCTGGGCGGCCGGATTCCCAAGGGCGTGCTGATGATCGGGCCGCCGGGCACCGGCAAGACCTTGCTGGCGCGCGCCATTGCCGGGGAGGCCGAGGTGCCGTTCTTTTCGATCAGCGGCTCGGATTTTGTCGAGATGTTTGTCGGCGTCGGCGCCAGCCGGGTTCGCGACATGTTCGAGGAAGGCAAGCGTCACGCGCCCTGTCTGATCTTTATTGACGAGATTGACGCGGTGGGGCGGTCGCGCTTCTCCGGCATTGGCGGTGGCCATGACGAGCGCGAGCAGACGCTCAATGCGTTGCTGGTGGAAATGGATGGTTTCGAGGCCAATGCCGGGATCATCGTCATTGCCGCCACCAACCGTCCCGACGTGCTGGATCCCGCCCTGCTGCGGCCCGGCCGGTTCGACCGCCAGATCTCCATTGACCTGCCCGACTTGATGGGGCGTCTCGGCATTCTCAAGGTGCATGCCAACAAGATCAAGCTGGGCGAGGGAATCGACTTGGAAACGGTGGCCCGCGGCACTCCCGGATTCTCCGGCGCTGATTTGGCCAATCTGATCAACGAGGCCGCCCTGCTGGCGGCCCGCCTGAACAAGACGACGGTCGAGATGAGCGATTTGGAAGAGGCCCGGGACAAGGTCCGCTGGGGCAAAGAACGCCGGAGCCGCAAGATTGACGAGCGCGACCGCCGGGTGACGGCCTACCATGAGGCGGGCCATGCCCTGGTCGGCCTGTTGTGCGCCAGTTCCATGCCGCTGCACAAGGTCACCATCATTCCCCGCGGCAACGCCTATCTCGGCGCCACCATGCATTTGCCGGAGCAGGACCGCTACACCCAGACCCGGGGTGAGCTGGAGGCCGAGTTGGCCGTACTGATGGGCGGGCGCCTGGCGGAGCAATTGATTTTCAACGAGATCACCAGCGGCGCGGCCATGGACATCCACCAGGCCACGACGATGGCCCGAAAAATGGTGTGCCAGTGGGGCATGAGCGATGCGGTCGGGCCCCTGTCCTATGTCGGGCGCGAGGAGCCGCTTTTCCTGGGCCGCGACATGTCGCACAGCAAAGAATTCAGCGAAGCCACCGGCCGCGAACTGGACAACGAGATCCGCCGCATCGTTCGCGGGGCGGAGAGCCGGGCTCGCGAGTTGCTGACCACCCATCTGGACCGGCTCAAGAAGCTGGGTGAAACGCTGCTGGTCCGCGAGACCATGGGCGTGGTTGAGATCCGCGAGTTGCTCGACTTGCCGGCCCCGGCCAACGGCGCCGCGGCTCCCGCTGACAGCCCGGTTGCCGACACTCCCGCGGCGCCGCCGCCGGCCGCGTCCGGCGCGGCCGAAGCATAAGCGGTCATGGGACGCCTAGGAACCAGACCGTCCCCGGCCGCCGCTCCGGCGGCTGAGGTTGCGTCATCCTGGTGTCTGCCGCATGCTGAAGGGACGCTGCTTCAGGTTCAGGCCCAGCCCCGGGCCAGCCGTGCCGAAGTGGCGGGGCTTCATGGCGGCCTGCTCAAGGTTCGGGTTCCCGGTGCCCCGGTGGACGGCCAGGCCAACACGGAATTGCAGCGGTTTTTGGCCGCGGTTCTTGACCTGCCCAAGGCCGCCGTGGTGTTGCAGCGCGGTGCCACCGGCCGGCGGAAACAGTTTCTGATCCGTGGCCTCGCCCCCGCCGAGACCGCGCGGCGGCTGGGGTGCGGGTGAAGGCGGGCGCGGGTGCTCGGCGTTGTGGCTCTGGCCATCACTGGATCAGGCCTCTTTTGGGGGACGGTTGTTTGCCCGGCTTTTCACGGACGGGCACGGACTCACACGGACGGACACGGACTTGGCCGGGCCGGAGTTATGTTGTCCGTGTTCAGTCCGTGTGAGTCCGTGAAGGTCCGTGCCGGTCCTGCCTGCCCGGTTCCATCCAATGTGGTATAATACAACGGTAACGTTATTTAGATCGGCGCGGCGATTCAGCCGTCCCCGTTTCTGCGTTGAGGAGACCCGAGAGATGCGCACCCCGGAACAGATCTTGGATGAATTATTGGCGCGGCGGCCGGAGTTGGCGCCGTTGCGTTCGGAACTGCTGGCCGCCTATGCGGCCATGCAGGCGACACTGGCCGGCGGTGGCACGTTGTTTGTTTGTGGCAACGGCGGCAGCGCGGCCGACAGCGAGCACATCGTGGGCGAATTGCTGAAGGGGTTTCTGCTGCCCCGCCGACTGGGCGCGGAATGGGCGGAACGATTGTACGCGGCCGGGCCGGTGGCGGATGCGGATTATCTCGCAGCCCGCTTGCAGGGCGGGTTGCGCGCCGTCGCGTTGACCGGGCATCCGGCCTTGTCCACCGCAGTGATCAACGATAACGGGGGCGACCTGGCGTTTGCCCAGCAGGTGATGGCCCTGGGACGGCCGGGGGACGCGCTGCTGGCGCTGTCCACGTCGGGCCGGGCGCGCAACGTGCTGCTGGCCGCGCATACGGCGCGGGCCATTGGAGTGCGCGTCATTGCCGCCACCGGGGCCGGCGGCGGGCCGCTGCGCGACCAGGCCGACGTCTGGGTGGGCGTGCCGGAGCGGGAGACGTTCAAGGTGCAGGAACTGCACCTGCCGGTCTACCATGCCTGGTGCGCCATGCTGGAGGCGGCCTTCTTTGGCGGCAACGATTGACAATCCACCAATGGGCGGTATATAACCTAACGGATTTTTTGCTGTTTTGATGACGCCCAGATAATAAATCCCGCCCAGCGGCACAGCCGGTGCGGCGGATTGACGGATGTCGGGAGCGTGGTGTGGTCACAAGCAATGACGACATGATGGCCGATTTGCTGGCTTCCAAAGGGCTGGTGACGGACGAACAGCTGGAGGCGGCGCGGGCCAAAGCCGAAAAAGGCAACCTGGCGCTGGGCGAGGCGCTGGTGGCGTTGGGGTACATCACGGAAGAGACATTGATGATGGTCCTGGCCGCCGAGTACGGCATGGAGCCGTTCGACCTGGGCAATTACAAGATCCCCTCCGACGTCATTGCCGCCATTCCCGCCGAGGTCGCCCGCCGGTATCGGATCGTGCCGGTGATGAAGAGCAATGGCGTCCTGACCGTGGCGCTGGGCGATCCCACCGACTTGGAAACGCTTGACTCGCTGCGCTATATCCTCAAGACCGACGTTGAGGGCGTACTGGCGTCCAAGGCGCAACTGGCCAAGGCGCTCACCGACAATTACGGCACGTTGGAGCAGAGCGTCGAATCCTTCCTGGAAGATATCACGGAAGGCACGGTGGACATCAATCAGGCCCCGGCGGCGTCCGAGGCCGAGACCTCTGATGACGGCGACGCGCCGATCATCCGCCTGGTCTCCCTGATCATCATGGAGGCGTTTCGCGGCCGGGCGTCCGACATTCACCTGGAACCCCTGGAAAAGCGATTCCGCGTCCGGTACCGCATTGACGGCATGTTGCGCGAGGTGGAAAACCCGCCCAAATATTTGCAGAACAATATCCTGAGCCGGATCAAGCTGATGGCCCGGATGGATCTGTCCGAGCACCGGGTGCCGCAGGACGGCCGGATTCAGATCGCGGCCATGGGCCGGGAACTGGATTTGCGCGTGTCCTGCCTGCCCACTTCCCACGGCGAATCCATCGTCATGCGTATCTTGGACAAGAGCAGCATCCAGCTCGGCATTCCCGAACTGGGCTTCCTGGCGGATGACCAGGAACTGATCGAGCGCATCCTCGCCTTCCCCGACGGCATTTTCCTGGTCACCGGCCCCACCGGTTCCGGCAAGACCACCTCGCTCTACGCCTTTCTCAACACGCTGAACACGCCGACCCGCAAGATCATCACCGCGGAAGATCCGGTCGAGTACGAAATCTCGGGCATCAACCAAGTGCAGATCATGGCCGACATCGGCATGACCTTTGCCGCCGCCCTGCGCTCCATGCTGCGCCAGGCGCCGAACATCATCATGGTCGGTGAAATCCGCGATTTGGAAACCGCCGAAATCGCCATCAACGCCGCGCTCACCGGGCATTTGGTGTTCAGCACCCTGCACACCAATGACGCGCCGTCGGCCATCACCCGAATGATCGACATGGGGGTGAAGCCCTTCCTGGTCGCTTCCGGCGTCCGCGCGGTGATGGCCCAGCGCCTGGTCCGCCGGACCTGCCAGAAATGCGCGGAGCCGATCACGGTGTCGGCCAGCGAACTGGATGCGTTGCGCATGGACGCCAATTACTTCCAAAAAGCCACCCTCAAGCGCGGCCGCGGCTGCCCCGACTGCAGCAAGGGCTATCGCGGCCGGATGGGGCTCTATGAGATTTTCACGATCACCACGGATATTCAAAACCTGATTTACGAGATGGTGCCCTCCGGCGTCATCCGGGAGCGCGCCCGCGCCCTGGGCATGCGCACCCTGCGCGACGATGGCCTGCGCAAGGCCAGCGCCGGAATGACCAGCCTCGAAGAAGTGATCCGCATGACCGCCACCGACGTGGCGGACATGTGACGGGACGGGACGCCCATGCCTACCATCGAACTTGATGCCGACAGCAGTGCCATTTGGCACATCATCCTTGACGCCGGCAAGGCCACCGAGGCGCAGCTGGCCGACGTGTACTCCGAGCACGAGCGCACCGGCAAGTCGTTCCAGACGGTCCTCTATAATTACGACATCATCAGCGAGGATGGTCTCCTCAAGCTGATTGCCGCCCACCTTTCCACCGAGGTGGTCAACATCAAGGAACTCAACATTCCCAAACCGCTGATCGAGAAATGCAGCGGCGCCATCGCCCGCATGTACGGCATCATTCCCATCAAGGAAGATGACGGCCTGCTTTATGTGGCGGCCAAGGACCCGCTTAATTACCGCATGGTCGATGAGTTGCATTATGTCCTGGGCCAGGACTGCCGCATCCAAGTGGCGCGGACGGCGGACATCGACGACGCCATCGAGCACTTTTACCCGCAGAAGGCGGACTCGGTCAAGGACGTGCTCGAGGAACTGCAGCAGAGCGGGATCGGCGAGAGCGACACCGCCATTACCGACGAGAAGGAAATCGCCGCCCTGGCCAGCAACGCGCCGATTGTCCGGTTTGTCGATGTCATCCTCTATCAAGCCATCAAGGACCAAGCCTCGGACATTCACTTTGAGCCGTTCGCCAAAGATTTCCGCATCCGCTACCGCATCGACGGCGCCCTTTATGAAATGGCGCCGCCGCCCAAGCACCTGGCCATGCCGGTCATCAGCCGCATCAAGGTACTGAGCAATCTCAACATCGCCGAACGCCGCGTCCCCCAGGACGGCCGCATCGAATTGCGCATCGGCGGCAAGCCGATCGACATGCGCGTATCCACCCTGCCGACCCAATACGGCGAAAGCGTGGTGCTCCGCGTGCTCGACCGTTCCGTGGTTAATCTCAGTCTGGACAGCTTGGGCATTGATGAGCGCACGCTCAAGCAGATCCGCGAGGTCATTCATCGCCCCAATGGCATCATGGTCGTCACCGGCCCCACCGGTTCCGGCAAGACCACCACCCTCTACTCCTGCCTGCGCGAAATCAACACCATTGACGACAAGCTGCTCACCGCCGAAGACCCGGTTGAGTACGACTTGGAAGGGATCATGCAGGTGCCGATCAAGGAAAGCGTCGGCATGACCTTTGCCCGCGCGCTGCGCGCCTTCCTGCGCCAGGACCCGGACCGCATCATGGTCGGTGAAATCCGCGACTTGGAAACCGCCGCCATGTCGATCCAGGCCTCCCTCACCGGTCACTTGGTGCTCAGCACCCTGCACACCAATGACGCCGCCGGCGCCATCACCCGGCTGATCGACATGGGCGTCGAACCGTTTTTGATCAGTTCCACCTTGGTCGCCGTTCTGGGCCAGCGCCTGATTCGCCGCTCCTGCATGCAGTGCCGCACCGCCTACCGCCCCGAGGACAAGGAGCTGGGCCTGCTTAATCTCACCCGCGATGACATTGCCAACCGCCCGTTCTATTACGGCAAAGGGTGTCCCAACTGCAACAATGTCGGGTACCGCGGCCGGGTGGCCATCTACGAAATGCTCATCGTCTCCCCCGCCGTGGCGGAACAGATCAACAAGCGCATGCCCACCTCGGTCATTCGCAACAAGGCCCTCGAGGAAGGCATGGCCACCATGCGCCAGTGCGGTATCCGCGCCATCCTGGACGGCATCTCGACGGTTGAAGAAGTGCTAAAATACACCTAATTCCAATTAAAGTTCAAGTTGATCTTTTATTTTACCACAAAGAACGCAAAGAACACAAAGATTAATTGCGCATTTTAGATTGTTTTATCTTTGCGATCTCTGCGATCTTTGCGGTTAATTTTGGAATCAATTTGAAGTGTGATTGGAATAAGAGGCTTTGCAGAAGGACGGTTCCGCCATGGCCATCGACATGTCCGACCTGTTGCAGCTCGTCGTTGACGAGGGCGCCAGCGATTTGCATCTGCCCGTGGGCTCGCCCCCGGTGTTGCGCATCCACGGGGGATTGCATCCCCTGGAAACCGCGGTCTTGACTGCGGAGGACACCGAACGCCTAATGAAGGCCATCACCTCGGACGTCAACCAGCAAAAGTTGCGCGAGGGCGGCGGCGTCGACTTTGGTTTCGCCTTCGGCGACAAGGCCCGGTTCCGGGTCAGCGTGTTCCGCCAAAAAGGCGCGTTCGGTCTGGTGTTGCGCTGCATTCCCAACACCCTGATGAGCATGGAACAGATTGGCCTGTCGCCCGCCATCAAGGACATGCTGTACCGCCCCCGCGGCTTGGTCCTGGTCACCGGCCCCACCGGTTCCGGTAAGTCCACCACCCTGGCGTCCATGATCGACATCATCAACCGCGAACGCGACTGCCACATCATCACCATTGAAGACCCCATCGAGTTCTATCACGAACACAAGCACAGCCTGGTCACCCAGCGTGAAATCGGCGTCGATGTGCCCAGTTTCGCCGAATCCCTGCGCCGCGCCCTGCGCCAGGATCCGGACGTGATTCTGGTCGGTGAAATGCGCGACTTGGAAACCATCAGCGCGGCGGTGACCGCCGCGGAAACCGGACACTTGGTGTTCGGCACCCTGCACACCACCGGTGCCGCGGAAACCGTCGACCGTATCGTGGATGCGTTCCCCACCAACCAGCAGGAGCAGATCCGCTCCCAGCTCGCGGCCTCCCTGATCTGCGTGATCTCGCAGGTGCTGCTCCCGCGCGCTGACAAGCCCGGCCGGGTCGCCGCCTTCGAAATCATGGTCACCACTCCCTCCATCCAAGCCCTCATTCGCGACAACAAGACCTTCCGCATTACGTCCGACATCCAGACCGGCGCCAAGTACGGCATGAACACGCTCGACTCCCATCTCATGACGCTCTATGAATCCGGCAAAATCTCCTACGGCGAACTCATCACCAAGTGCAAAGACTCGGAAGCCATCACCCAGAAGCTGCAAACCACCGGCAAAAAGAAATGATGGCCGGTCCCGGGTGATTGCGTCGGGACGGTTCGCTGGGTATGTTGAGATGACGCCAAGGCGGCTCTTGCCAACGTACAGCAAGAGCTGTTTTTCAGGGTTCAGGGTTCGGGAATTCCTGAACACCGAACACCCACACCGGTAGTACGTGGATTGGCAACAGGCTCCGAGTTTTTAACCCGATCTAAATCACAGGGGGCACGCATGGCTCTCAAGTTTGCTTACACCGCCATGGACGGCCAGGGCAAGGAACAGCGCGGCAAGATCGACGCTGACAACGCCCAGGACGCCGCCACCAAGCTCAAACAACAGGGGTTGTTCCCCACCAGCATCGGCGAGGTCAAGGGATCCGGGCCGGCCAAGCGGTCGGGCGCGGGCGGCCCCGGCGGCGCCCAAAAGGCGGCGGGCGGCTCGTTCGCCTCGTTCATGGGCGGCACGCCGGTGATCAAGCGCAAGCAACTGACCACCATGACCCGGCAGTTGGCCACCCTGCTCGACGCCGGACTGCCCCTGGTGCGCGCCCTGCGTACCCTCGAACGCCAGGCCCGCAAGGATCCTGCCCTGCGCCGCGTGGTTGGCGACATTGCCAACGCGGTCGAAGGCGGCAGCACCTTCTCCGAGGCCTTGGCCGGCCACCCCAAGTCATTCAACAAGCTCTACGTCAACATGGTGCGGGCCGGTGAAGCCTCTGGTGCCTTGGAAGTCGTGCTGACCCGGCTGGCCGAGTTCATGGAAAAAGCCCAGCGCATTGCCGGCAAGGTCAAGTCGGCCATGGTCTATCCGGTCATCGTGCTGGTGGTCGCCCTCTCCATCACCGCCGGCTTGATGGTCTTCATCGTGCCCAAGTTCTCCAAGATCTTCGATGAAATGCTGCCCGGTGAGCCGTTGCCCGGCCTGACCCGGATCGTCATTGCCATCAGTAACTTCATGCAGCAGCAGATCCTGATCATGCTCGGCATGATTGCCGCCGCGGTCATCGCGTTCAAGCTGTTCAAGAAAAGCAAGTCCGGTGCCTATTTCCTGGACATGATCGCGATCAAGATGCCGCCCTTCAACCAGCTCGCCGTGCGCTCGTCGGTGGCCCGCTTCTGCCGGACGCTGGGCACCCTGATGCAGTCTGGCGTGGCCGTCCTTCAGGCCCTGCAGATCGTCAAGGACACCGCCGGCAATGAGGTGGTGGCCCGCGCCGTCCAGACCGTCCATGACTCGGTCAAGGAAGGCGAAGGCATGAGCAAGCCCATGGAATCCACCAATGTCTTCCCCGGCATGGTGGTCAGTATGGTCGAAGTCGGTGAGGAAACCGGCGCCCTGCCGGAAATGTTGAACCGGATCGCCGACATCTACGAGGAAGAAGTCGACCGCGCGGTCGAGGCCCTGACCTCTCTGATCGAGCCGTTCATGATCATCTTCCTGGCCGTCATCGTCGGCGGTATCGTCATCGCCCTGTTCCTGCCCCTGATCAAACTGATCGACAAAATGGGCGGTTAAGTTTTAAAGGATGAAAACGTCCCGCTCCAAATCCGCCATGGCCGTCCGGCCGCCGACCTTGCCCGCGGGGCAGGTCGAGGTCATGGACACCACCCTGCGTGATGGCGAACAGACCCAGGGGGTGTCCTTGTCGCCCGGGGAAAAACTCACCCTGGCCCGCACCCTGCTAAAGCGGCTCAACGTCACCCGCATTGAAGTGGCCAGCGCCAAGGTCTCCGACGGCGAGAAAAAGGCCGTCGGCATGATCACCGCCTGGGCCCGCAAGGCCGGGCTGCTCAACCGCGTGGAAGTGCTCGGCTTTTGCGACGGCCAGCGCAGCGCGGACTGGGTCGGCGAGGCCGGCGGCACCGTCATCAACCTGCTCACCAAGGGCTCCTACCGCCACCTGACCGAGCAGCTCCGCAAGACCCCCGAACAGCATTTGGCCGACATTGCCAAAACCCTCGATTATTGCGGCGCCCACGGCATTGTCTGCAACTGTTACCCTGAGGCGTGGTCCAGCGGCATGAAGGAGGAGGGCAACAACGACTATGCCCGCTGGTTCATCGGCGAGCTGGCCCGTCTGCCCCTTCGCCGCATCATGCTGGCCGACACTCTCGGCATCCTTAGTCCCGAACAGACGCGGACTTTTGTCGGCGAACTGGTGGAACGTTACCCGAAGGTGCATTTCGACTTTCACGCCCACAACGACTACGGCCTGGCCACGGCCAACACCCTGACCGCGGTCGCCGCCGGTGTCCGGGGTGTCCACGTCACGGTTAACGGCCTGGGCGAGCGCACCGGCAACGCGCCCCTGGACGAGGTCGTGGTCGCTCTCCGCGACCTGGCCGGCCGGCAGACCGGCATCGAGGAGACCGAACTGGTCGCCGCTTCCAAAATGGTGGAGACCTTCAGCGGCCGCCGCATCGCCGCCAACAAGCCGATCTGCGGCACGGCCGTCTTCACCCAGACCGCCGGCATTCACGCCGACGGCGACAAGAAGGGTAACCTCTACATCACCCGCCTGTCGCCCCAACGCTTCAACCGCACCACCACCTATGCCCTGGGCAAGCTCGCCGGCAAGGCCTCCCTCGACATCAATCTCGACCAGCTCGGCATCGACCTCGACCCCGCGCAGAAAAAGCTCGTGCTCGACCGCGTCATCGCCCTCGGCGACCACAAGCAGACCATCACCCAGGACGACCTCCCGTTCATCATCGCCGATGTTCTCAATTCCCCCGAGCAGCGCCGCCTTGAGATTGTGGACTGCCTGATCACCACCACCACCCGCCTGTCCTCCACCGCCACCATCAAGATCCGTCTTGACGGCCAGGAATACCAGGACCATGCCATTGGCGACGGCGGCTACGACGCCTTCATGAAGGCGCTGCACGGCATCCTCAAGACCGCCGGCATCGCCCCGCCGCAGCTCGAAGACTACGAGGTGCACATTCCCCCCGGCGGCAAGACTGACGCCCTGGTCGAGACCACCATCCGCTGGGCCGGCGGCATCACCACCCGCGGCGTCGACACCGACCAGGTCAAGGCCGCCATCGTGGCCACCGAGAACATGCTCAACCTGGTCCTCCGCCGCCGCCCCGCCGCCAAACGCCCGCCCCGCCGCCGGTAACCGGACGATGTATTGGGAACCCCCTTTTAAGGAAAGGCGGTTCCCAAACCCTCCGTCAAACCTGTTTGTGCCTTTTGCGGCTTTCGCAGGCCGCCCCTACTGGTCCCCGTCGTGGTTTGTTGCACAGGAACGGCCTGCTGAATCCGCAAAGGGAGCACCATTTTTAAATAAGGGTGGCGCCCACCCGACAATAATACCATGAACTCATAGGCGGCAATCTCCTGGCAAAACCATAAATATGGTTATATGGTAAAGACATGAAAACCACCTTGGAAATACCGGACCAGATGTTTCGCGAACTGAAGGCCCGCAGTGCCCTTGCGGGGCAACCGATGCGGGCGTTTGTCGCTGAGGCGATTGAGGAGCGTTTGCACGGAGCGGGAAAACGGGATTTCGGACGGGAGCAGGGCTGGCGTGTGGTTTTCGGGAAAGCGCCCAAGACGGCGACCGATGACATTCAAGCCGTGGTGGATCGTGAATTTTCCAGCGTTAATATGGACGACTGGAAATGATTCTCGACACCAATGCCATTTCCTCCCTCATCAGCGGCGACCCGCGGCTGGAGGTCGTGTTGGCTGTATCGTTGCGCCACCACCTGCCGGTCATCGCGTTGGGCGAGTATCGATTTGGGTTGCGCGCCTCCAAATATCGCCACGTGATTGAGCCTTTGCTTGACCGCTTGGAACAGGAGTCACAAGTGTTGGCGGTTACCGCCGCCACCGCCCAGTTTTATGCGGATGTCCGGCATGAACTGATGGTTGCCGGGCACCCGATTCCCGAAAATGACGTTTGGATTGCGGCTATCGCCCGCCAGCATGACCTGCCCATCGTTAGCCGGGATGAACATCTGCGCCGGGTCAAAGGCGTCACCGTCATCAGTTGGTGACGGCATTTCCGATGGCTCCGCTTTGGTTGCTTAAACCGCGACGTTCCGGATCAAACGCGAAGAACCCTGGAGCACACAATGAACTCACTGCCCGTCAAGACCAAGATCGTCGCCACCATCGGCCCGGCGTCCAGTTCGCTGGCGGTGCTTGAGCAGATGATCCGCGCCGGCATGAACATTGCCCGGCTGAACTTCTCGCACGGCGATTTCGGCACCCATCTTCAGAATATCGAACGGATCCGGGCCGCCGCCCTGGCGGCCGGCCGGCCGGTGGCCATCATGGCGGATCTGTCGGGCCCCAAGATGCGCGTCGGCAACCTGGGCGTGGACCGCATCGAACTGAAGCCGGGCGACTCGTTTACCCTGACCACCGAGGAGATCGTGGGCGGCCAGGAACGGATGTCGGTCAGCTTCCCGGGGCTGCCGGCGGTCGTCAAGCGCGGCGACACGCTGTCGCTCAATGACGGCTACATCCAACTGGAGGTGCAGAGCGCCACGCGAACGGACGTGACCTGCGTGGTCAAGGTAGGGGGCGAGCTGCGCTCGCATAAAGGGCTCAACCTGCCGGGCATTGACCTAGGGATCAGCGCCTTCACCGAACGGGACCGCGAGTGTCTGCAGTTCGCCCTCGAACACGGCGTGGATGCCGTCAGCCAGTCGTTCGTCGAAAGCGCGGCCGACATGCAGGCGGTGCGCGCGGCGGCCCGGGAGATGGGGCACAACCCCTTCCTCATCGCCAAAATCGAACGCGCCGGCGCCCTCGACCGGCTCGACGAGATCCTGAACGTCTCGGATGGCATCATGATCGCCCGCGGCGACCTGGGGGTGGAGGTGCCCGTCGAGCGCATCGCCGTGGTACAGAAGGAGATCATCCGCCGCGCCAACCAACGGGCCAAACCGGTCATTACGGCCACCCAGATGCTTGAGTCCATGACCGCGCATCGCCTCCCGACCCGCGCCGAGGCGACGGACGTTTCGAACGCGATCCTGGACGGCACGGACGCCGTGATGCTCTCGGCCGAATCGGCCATGGGCGACTATCCCGTGGAATCGGTGGCGATGCTGAGCCGGATTGCGGCGACCGTCGAGCCCACCCGCCGCCTTCTTTCCGTCAAGGAGCTGTACGCCGGCGTCGACCTCCGGGGGCACGTGCGCCCTGAGCATCTGGTCGCGGTGAGCGTTGAGGCCAGCCTCGAATTCCTTCAGCCCGCCGCCGTCTTCGTGTCGTCCCAGACCGGCGCCACCGCGCGCCGGTTGGCGGTTCTGCACCTGCCCGTCCCGGTCATCGCCGTGAGCGCGTGCGCCAAGACCTGTCAGGACCTCGCGTTCTCCTATGGCGTGACGGCGGTCCATGAGCCGGAGCTGCCGGCGTCCTGGCGGACCTATGTGACGGAGTCGGTGCGGCGGCTCCAGCTGCCTGGCGAGTTTGCCATCCTGACCCAACGCACCCCCGCCGGCGACCCGGCCGGCGATCATCGCATGGAAATCATCAACCTGCAACGGTGACCCGGACTCCGCCTGTCCGCCCGAGGATGGGCGTTTCCCGGTCATGATCCTTACGCCGTCTGCCGCCCCGGCATTCACGGCCAACAAAAAAGGGCGCCCCCTGGCGCCCTTTTGATTGTCGTCATCCCACTGGGACGTTCACTCAGCCCTGGCGGCGGTGACGGCCGGTGGCGGTCAGGAGAACCCCGGCAAAGGAACCGAGAGCCAGCAACAGGGACGGCTCGGGAGCGCCCATCAGGTGGCGGATATTGTCGGCGCCGACATTGACGGCGATGGCGACATCGTTGTAGTCCACGCCGGCCTTGTCCTTGCCCTCAAAGGTCACCAGCAGGTAGGCGGTGCCGGTCAAGGCGTACATCCGGGCGTTCAGGTCACCGCCGGCGGTGGAGAACACTTTTGCCAGGTCCTCAGGGTTCTTCTTGCTATAGCCCGGGTTCGGGTCGGCGATGGCAAAGAAGTCGAGATGCGAACCAGCGGCAAATTTGCCGAGGTCCACATAGTCGCCCGGCAACAGCGGGTACGTGCTATTTCGGCTGCTGCCATTGGTTTGGGCCAGGGGGAAGATCAGTTTCGGGTCGCCGGTGGTCACGCCCGGGCCGGCGGGATTGAAGCCGACGGCATATTCCCGGTCTTTACCATTGCCACCTTGGTCCCCGACCATGTACGCCTTGACATCGGCGGTAAGCGCCAAGTCAATCTTGGAGGGATCGAGGCGCACACTGTCGATGCCAGGAACGCTGTTGCCATTGGTCAGGTTATTGCCAAGGACGGCATCGCGCAATTTATAGAAAAACGCGTCCCCGGAACCTTTTTCAATCGGTCCGGCCACGGACAGGCCAAAGGGATACTTGACCGGCTTGGCCGCAGCCTCTATCAGATCGTCGGCTTGACCGGCCACCATGGCCAGCAAACTTACCATTACGAGGGGACGAATCAGCTTTTTCATTATTTTTTCCTCCAAACCCACACTATGTTGTTTTCACGCCCAACGGACCCTGTTCGCGTTTTGGCCCCGTCTCGATGTCTCCCAGCGTGACTGATATTACATTAGCACAAAAAGCCAAAAAAGCAAGTATTCCCGTTGTCCGCGTGCTTGGCGCCGGGGGGAAACCGGGCCGTTTCACGGGGCGGCTAGCATTGGATAATTCACCCCCATTCGATTCACCGCGAAAGAACGCAGAAAGCGCGAAAGAAAAATCCGGACCCGCATTTTCTTTTGCGATCTTTCGCGTTCTATCGTGGTGAATCCGTATTAAAGTCCACCGTACGTTGGTTCCGGTTATGCCGGGTTAGGATGTTTTCTCATGTCTGACGCCGTATTTGCCCCCATTCACATCGCCACGCCTGACGGCGCCGAGGCGGCCACGCTGTGCCGGGCGGGCGCCCATCTGCTGAGCTGGCATGGCGCGGACGGCCTCGACCGGCTGTTCCTCAGCCGGCGGGCGGAGTTCGCACCCGGGGCAGCCATCCGCGGCGGCGTGCCGGTGATCTTTCCGCAGTTCGGCGACGGGCCGCTGCCCAAGCATGGCCTGGCCCGCACCCGCCCCTGGCGGCAGACCCGGACGGCGGCGGACCAGGTCGAACTCACCCTCGACGATGATGCCGCGACCCGGGCGGTCTGGCCCCACCGGTTCCGTCTCGGCCTGACCGCGCGGATCGGCGCCGGCCAGCTCACCGTACGCCTGAAGGCGGAAAACCGCGGGGATAAGCCGTTCCCGTTCACCTGCGCCCTGCACAGCTATTTTGCGGTGGCCGACATCCGGCAAACCACCGTGACCGGCCTGGCCGGCGTCCCGTTCCTGGACAGCCTGCGGGACGGGGTCCGGGAACTGGAAACACGGGAGCAGATTTCGTTCACCGGCGAGGTGGACCGCATTTATGTCGGCGCTCCGGATCAGGGCCTCAGCATCCGCGATGCCGGCCATGGCCGGTCATTGGTCCTGGAGAAAAGCGGCATGCCCGACGCCGTCCTATGGAACCCGTGGTGCGACAAGGCCCGGCGCCTGCCCGATTTTCTGCCGGAGGAATACCGCCGCATGGTCTGCCTGGAAACCGGGATCATCGCCCACCCGCACCGGCTCGCCCCGGGCGCCATTTGGTTGGGCGAAACAACGTTTAAGGTCACCTGAAACGCAATGCGTAATGATGGTTACGGGCCACGCATCACGAGTCACCCGTAGACCGCATCCGCCGTTTCCCGCGCCAACGCCACCCAGCGGGCCAGGCGCCAGGGCTCGCCGCCCAGGGTATGCACGTCCTTCATGATGATCTCGGCGGGGCAGTTGTGGGCCTTCGTCAATTCCATGGTTTGGCGCAAGTCATGGCGGATTAAAGACTCGTCAAACACCGGCCCGGAAATCAGCGCCGGATTGGGCTTGCGCGAGAACACGTAGTCCCCCCCCATGGCCGCCGCCATGAACGTCTGGTCGCACCAGGGGGAGACCGAAACGCGCTTCAAGTTGGGCATTCGCTTAATGACGTCCCAGCGCGTGTGCAGCGGCTCGCAACAGCCGACGTAGACGCGCCCGAAAAGGGCGGCCACCCGCTGCTCCTCGCGGAAGACAAAATCTTCATACTGCTCCGGCCCCACCCCCACGGTCTCCTGCGACTCTATCAGACACCAGAGATCACGGGCCCTGGGCCGGTCCTCTTGGAAACCCGCCTGCGGCAGGGCGTGCGTGTAGCCCCGGCTGCCCGAGCCGGTGTAGTCGTCTTCGTTGTTGAGACAGAGCAGTCCCTCGCGCTCCATCCATTGCACCTGCCGGAGGCGGCCGTCCGCCAAAAAGGCCAGCAATGCGTGCAGTGCCTCCGGCTGCTCGTACATATACAGCATCAGGTTCTCCAGCCCAATGAGGTCGATGGCCGTCTGCGTGAGCCCCTGTGTCCACCACGGGTTGCCGCGCAGGCGCACTTGGAGGATACCACCAAACACCTCCTCCAGCAACGCCTTTTCCGCCAGCGTCCCCTCGCGGTCCACCTGAAAGGTGCAATGATGGCCGACCACCCGCTCCAGTTCGGCGGCCAGATCCTTGATCGGCGGCTCGATGTGGAACGCCGTCTTCTCGGCAAAGTCGCCTTCCGGATAGGCGTGCTTGACCTCGAAGTCCCAGCCGCTCCCCGGAACCACGGAGATGCGCCAGGAAACGGCCACACACGGTTCGACCGGTGAATCGTCGCGCAACAACTCGGCATGCAGCAGGGTGCCCAGCATCGCCCATTCCCGCTGGCGCGCCCATTCTTCCTGGCACTGCGGGCGCAGGTCGGGCGTCACCAGGTTCAGGCCGCCGTCGGTTTCCGCCAAGATCAGTGGCCGCCCGGCCCGACCCTCGTCCAGGGCGTACCACCGTTCCACCAGCCGCCGGTTCCGCTCCCCCTCCGCCAGCTCCCGGATCTGGCTGGCCAGTTCCCGCAACCGCCGGACATCCGAGGCCACCACCTTGTTTTGCTGTATCGTCATACTGGACTTTCTCCACGTTGGAAACGTGTGTGAACTTTTTCCATCACGTATCACCGTTAGACGCTAAGAACGGCACTGTTTTTGGAGTGCGGCAATGCCTTTGCCGCTTTTTGGTTCTGGCTTTTGCCTCTCCGACACCGCTCCGCGGCGATGCCAAGGCGGCAAAGGAATTGCCGCACTCCAAAATAGCGGAATGTTTTAAAAGACTCCATGACTTCCATACATCAGTTGGTTTCCATGTACGATTATAGTACGTTTTACGTCCATGTCCTCCGTTTTTAACGGCTTTACAAAATCATACAACGGCGACCGCCATGCCCCACCGCCCCCTGCTCCGCCTGCATGCCTGCGTGAACGATTTTTTCGGGGTTCCGGGCGTGCTCAACTGCGGCTTTTCCGACCAGACGGAGAGCACGACGGGACTGAACCGCCACACCCACGACGGCTATGAACTGACCTATGTCTCCCGCGGCGAGGTGACCTGGGTGCTGGACGGGGAGCCGCGCGAACTCCGCCTCCTCGGGGGGTGCGCCGCGCTGACCCAGCCCGGCGTGCCGCACCACGGAAAATGGAACGCCATCGCGCCGTCACGCCTGTTCTGGCTGATCTTCGACCCGCGCCAGTTCCACCGCTCCGGCAGCCGCTTCACCGCGCTGTCACAGGCGGGCGCGGCGGCGGCGGACGCCGCGTTCAAAGAAGCGGGCAACTGCGTCTGGAACGCCGCCCCGCCGCTACGCCAGGCGTTTGAGGAGTGCCGTCTTGCCCTGGAACGGCTCGACCGGCCCAAACCGCCTTCGCCGCTCGACCTCGACTACGCGAAGCTGGTCATGTCCCGGCTCATTCTGACCGCCGCGGAGGCGCTCCGCGCCCCCCAGCCGCCACCGCTGGCCGGCCGCCTGCCCGGCGATGCCGCCGACTTCATCATGGCGAACCTGGCGCGCCACCTGACCGTCACCGCCGTGGCCCGCCATCTCGGGGTCAGCCGGGCCACCCTGACCCAGGCCTTCCGGGAGGGCGCCGGCATCAGTCCCGGCGACTACCTGCGCCGGGCGCGCTGCAGCCAGGCCATGGAGTGGCTGGCCGGCCGTCGCCGGTCAATCTCCGAAATCGCCTTCCAGCTCGCCTTTCCCAGCGCCCAGTATTTCGCCACCGTCTTCCGGCGCTACACCGGCATGACTCCCGGCCAGTATCGGCGCCAATGCGAAAAAAGCAAAGAATGACTAATACCAATAAAGAATCAGAACAGCAGAAAACGGGGAGACCCCGGGGTGGCATCGGCGGTGAACTGGCGCCCGATCGCCGCCATCCGTTCCCGGGGCACCGGAAGAATGTCCGCATCGGCGGGCGGCTTGTCCAGGGTCAAAAGATAGACCGTCTCCGGCTGTAATCGGGCATAGACCGCCTGGAGCGCCGCCAGTTCGTCCGGGGTCGTGGTGTCAATGGCGCCTTGCACGAACAAGGTTTGCAGAATCAGGGGACGGACGACGGCGGCCGCAGCCAGCCATTCATCGAGGGTCACCCCGTCGGCGGGCTGGGCCAGGCGACGCCAACTGTCCGGCCGGCCGGCGTCCAGCTTCAGACAGGGACGGTCGGTCAGCCCGAGGGCGGCGCGGACCGCCGCGGCGCGCGGATTGCGGCGCGGAACCAGCCCCATGCCGTTGGTCAAAACGCTGATCTTGACGCCCGGCGCCCGGCGGTCGCGCAACCGCACCAGGCCGGCAATGATTTCGGGAAACTCCGGATGATCGGTGGGCTCGCCGTTGCCGGCCAGCGTCCAATCCACCACATCGGCCTGGCCGCCCGCCGCGAGCCAGGCATCGAGCGTGGCCAGCACCGTCCGGGCGTCCGGCAACGCCTGCTCCGGCCCGCCCCCGGGCGCGGGCGCATCATTGAAGCCGCGGAAGCAGTAGCGGCAATTGAATGAACACTGCTTGCCCGGCCCCGACAAATTGATCCCCAGCGACACGCCGAAACGGCGCGAGGACACCGGGCCATAAAGCAAAGTCGCGGTGGTTCTGGGCGGATGGCTGGGTAATGGCATGCCGATCAATGTAACCTGTTTGCGGAGGGTTTGGGAACCGCCTTACCTCAAAAGGGGGTTCCCAACATTGTCCGACAAAACGGT
>CAITYL010000073.1 GCA_903896595.1 uncultured Lentisphaerota bacterium | reverse complement strand
GCGGCTTTCGTCCCGTAGGGACTGAACGACAATAGGCAGGGGCTTCAGCCCCTGTTCCAGTAAATCAAAAAAGGCGTGCCGTAGGTACGCCGCGAACCGTACGGCCACTCTGACCGCGAAAGCCAGGGGACGTGTCAAATTCCCTGCCTGGCCCCCTTCGCCGCGTACCTACGGCACGCGAAATGGGGGGTGGCAAAACAGGGGCTGAAGCCCCTGTCTATTCCCGCCCCGTCCCGCTGGGACGGGAAAACCGCAACCGTGGAGTTCTGCCAAACTCCGGTGACATGGCCGTCTCGGCCATGTCAGGTCTCGTTCATCGGCGGGACGCCGATGCCGCACGTTCTCAGCACTCAGGCCAGCAACCCGGCCTGCCGCCAGTACGGGCGCACGTCCACGACGCGTCCCGTGTCCGTGGCTTCGTCCATCGCGAAACAGGTGCCGGCACTGACCAGGCCCGCATCCAGGCTGACGGTCGGCGGGGCGCCATCCAGCATGGTGGCGGCCAATTCCTTGGCCAGGATTTCGTCACCCCCGCCATGGCCGCCGCTGGCGCATGCCGCGACCGGTTTGAGCTTGGTGTCAAAGCCGATGCGCTGCGTCTCAATCTCGCCGGTAAGCACGTTGGCGCGAATGGCGCCCTCGGTGCCGAGGATGTACATGCGCCGCTCAGGGATGCCGGCGTTGCAGTTGGTATGGAAAGTGGCGCGCACGCCGTTGAGGTATTCCAGGATGGCCACTTGGTTGTCGACGATGTCCTTGTCCCCCGTGAAGGGGTTCTCCATCACCAGACCGCCCCAGGTCTGAAAGGCGGGACGCCCCTCGCTGTCCTTGCCCAACTTGGCGATGTACCCTTCATTCTCCGGAGTGAAGAAATCGAGCCCGCCAAACGACGCCACCCGCGCCGGCAGACTGCCAACAAACCAGTTGGCCAGATCGATGTCGTGGCAGCACTTCTCCAGCAGATGGGTTCCGGCGTATTGCCGCAACCGGCGCCAGTCGCCCATGATGTAGCCGCCGTGGTTGAAGCCCAGCGTCTCATTGAACTCGAAGCTGACGATCTTGCCCACCACGCCGGCCTCCAGCAATTCCTTGAGCTTGCGGTAATGGGGCGAGAAGCGCAAGGTGAAGCCAATGACGAACTGCCGGCCGCTGGCTTTCCACGCCTGCTGCATCTCCAGGCAGTCGGCAAAACTGATGGCCAGCGGTTTCTGGCAGAACACGTGCTTGCCGGCCTTGAACGCGGCCACGGTCTGCTCCTTGTGGAAGCAATTCCACGAGGCGATCATGACCCAGTCAATGTCTTTCCGGGCCAGCAAGGCTTCGTAGCTGTCGTCCGCCGGCAGGTCGGCGCCGAACAGGTCGCGGGAGGCCGCGATGGAGCGCGGATCGGGATCGAATAACGCCCGCACCTTGAGCCGCGCATCCTGTTCCAACACCTGCTTGACTACGCCGCGCCCCATGGCCCCGGCCCCGACAACGCCAATCCCGATTTCCCGTGCCATAAACGCGCTCCGTCAAAAGTTAAGATTTCGTTGGGCGATCACTCACTGCTCATCACCATAACAAGCACAATTGACTTTATCAATCACAACTTCATGCTCGTTATGCTGTTTATTTTAACCTTTTTGACGAAATCCGGCTAATCAACGACGTGTTGGGGTGCCTGACATTATTGTCGGTTAATGTTGGGGCCACCCTTTTGGAAAAGGGTGCTCCCTTTGCGGATTCCGCAGGCAGCCCCAGTGCAACCATCCACGATTGGGGCGACAGAGGCGGCCTGCGGAATCCGCAAAAGGC
>CAITYL010000072.1 GCA_903896595.1 uncultured Lentisphaerota bacterium | reverse complement strand
GGCCGCAAGCCCAACGAGTTGATCGGCGTGCTGATGGGCATGAACGTGTTCGCCACCATCAGCCAAGTGCTGGACATCGAGGTGGTGGAGAAAATTTGCACCAAGTACGGCGTCATCTTCACCCGCGAACGCCGGGAAAAACCGCCCAAGGGCCGTTTTATCCGTTCCGACACCCAGGCCGCGCCCGCCGACGAACGCGTCACTCCCCGCCCGCCCGTGATCGCCTTTCTCGGCCATGTCGACCATGGCAAGACCTCCCTCCAGGACGCCATCCGCAAGACCACTGTCGCCAAGGGCGAAGTCGGCGGCATCACCCAGGGCATTGGCGCCAGTTTGGTGACGGTGAACGGGCATACGCTCACTATGCTCGACACCCCGGGACACGAGGCGTTCGCCGCCATGCGTGCCCGCGGGGCCAACGCCACGGACATCATTATTTTGGTGGTGGCGGCCGATGACGGCATCATGCCCCAGACCATTGAAGCGATCAACCACGCCCGCGCCGCCAAGGTGCCGATGATCGTGGCCATGAACAAGATCGACCTGCCCGGCCTCAACACCGACCGCGTGCTGGTCGGGCTTCAGGGCCAGGGGGTCAATCCCGAAGAATGGGGTGGTGACGTCGGCGTGATCCGGGTCTCCGCCACCACCGGGGAAGGCATCCAGGACCTGCTGGAACGCGTCCTGCTGGAAGCCGAAATGATGGAGATCAAGGGTAATCCCAAGCTGGATGCCCGCGGCGTGGTCGTGGAAGCGCAGATGGAAACCGGCATGGGGCCGACGGCCAACGTGCTGGTGCGCAATGGCACGCTGCACGTGGGCGACCTGCTGGTCTGCGGCAAATGTTATGGCAAGGTCAAGGCCCTGATTGACTATCACGGCAAGCGCATCAAGAGCGCCGGCCCCAGCACCCCGGTCAAGGTCATGGGCCTGTCCGGTGTGCCCGATGCGGGCGACATCCTGGAGGTCTTCAGCGATGAACGCGAAGCCAAGATGGTGACCGAGGAACGCCAGGTGCTCGCCCGCAAAGTGCAGGCGCCCCTGCGTGAAACCTCCATGGAAGATCTGTTCAAGAAGATCGCGGCGACCAACAAGAACGAGTTGCGCATCATTCTCAAGGCGGACGTGCGCGGGTCGGTCGAGGCGATCACCGAGTCGCTCAACAAGGTGGTGTCCGAAAAGATTGCGGTGCGCATCGTCCATTCCGGGGTCGGCGAGATCACCGAAAACGATATCATGCTCGCCGCCACCACCGGTTCCATGGCCTTGGGCTTTCATGTCCGCGCCATGCCCGGGGTCAATGCCGCCGCGCGCCGCCAGGAGGTGGAAATCCGCCTCTACAGCATCATTTACGAATTGCTGGACGATGTCAACAGCCTGCTGATCGGCAAGATCGCGCCCGATATCCATGAAACGATTATTGGCCGGGCCCGCATCATCCAAGTCTTCGACAACTCCAAGGCCGGCAAAATTTGCGGGTCGCGGGTGGACGACGGCGCGGTGCGCGTTGGCGCCAATGCCCGGGTCAAGCGGGGCGAGGATGTGATCTACAAGGGGCGCATCCAGTCCCTGCGCCGGTTCACGGAAGATGTGCGCGAGGTCAAGTCCGGTCTCGAATGCGGGATCCGGCTCGACAACTTCGAGGATTTCGAGGTGGGCGACCAGATCGAGGTCTTCACGCTGGAAAAGATTGCCGCCACGCTCTGAGCAACGGAAGTTGTCTGTCCCCATGAAAACCGACCGCATGCCCCGCATCAACGAGTTGCTCCTGCATGAGCTGGGGCAGCTGGTGGAGCGTGAGATTGCTTCCGCCCAGTCGGCCCTGGTCACCGTGACCCGGGTCAGCACCTCGCCCGATCTTCAGCAGGCGGAAGTCTATGTCAGCGTGATGGGCAGCGAGGAGCAGAAGCAGCACGTCCTGAACCTGCTGCTCGCCTATCGCCGGGAGTTTCAGTCCGTCATTGCCCGGCACGTCAAGATCAAGTACACGCCCAAACTGCATTTCCACCTTGACAGCACCATCGAGAAGGGCGGCAATGTGCTGGCGCTGATCGAACAGTTGCATCTCACGCCGCCCGCGCCGGCCCCGGCGTCCGGAATGGACCAGGATGACGACGGAGATACCGGCGCCAAGGGCTGACCGGTTTCGTTGTAAACCGCGCCAGCCGGGAACCGGGCTGGCGCTTTTGAGTGTCGCCGGCTTGACGGCGCTTTCATAACGGTATTGAAGCGCGTCAGGTTGAAGAATGCAGTATGAAAGCGGTGTCGAGCCACCGCCACTCTAGAGGTTCCGGCCACGGCCGGAACCCGTCAGCGGTTTTATTTCAGCTTTCTGCTTTCCCCATTTCAGCTTTTTTCTGAACCCTGAACACCGCACTCTCTTTACACCCCCATGCCAACACCAGCACCCGTCAAGCTTTGGCGCGCGGCCGCGCCCGCGGCGTTCGCCGAACTCCGGGCGTGGCTGACGGCCCATCCGCGGCCGCTGTTGCTCGCCCATGAGCGGCCGGATGGCGACGCCATTGGCTCGCTGGCCGGGTTGTGGCTCGCGCTGACCGGGATTGGCCTGCGCCCCATTGCCTGGCTGCGCCAGCCGCTGCCGGAACGTTACCGCTTTCTGCCGCTGCCCGCCGGTTGGGTGACCATCGGCGAACCGGTGCCTTTGGACCAGGTGGATACGGTCTGCGCCCTGGACACCTCGCGCGCCGACCGCCTTGACCGGCCCCCCGGTGATGGTTGCGGGGCGTTGCCCAGTTTCGCGCTGGATCATCACGCCGATCATGCGCCGTTCGCCGACATGACGCTGGTCGCCCCGGAGACGGCCGCCACCGCCCAGCTCGTTGCCCGTTTCCTGCGCGATGCCGGGTGGGCCGTGCCCGCCGAGGCCGCCACCTGCCTGTTGACCGGCCTGATCATGGACACCGGTGGGTTCCGCTTCGACAACACCTCTCCGGAGGTGTTGCGCGATGCGGCCTGGCTCGCCGAGCAGGGCGCCGCCTACGGCGTGTGCATGGACGCCCTGTTTCACCGGGAGCCGCTTGGCCGCAAACAGCTGGCCGCGCGCCTTCTCGAACAGGCACAGGCCGCCTGCGACGGCCGCTTCCTGTATGCCGTCCTCGAGCCGACCTGGTTTGCCGAACTTGGAGTGTCGCCGCAGGACACCGAGGGGCTTATCGACACCCTGCGCACGGTGGCCGGCGTCGATGTGTGCGCCCTGATCCAGCCCGAGCCGGACCATACCCGCGTGTCGCTTCGGGCCCGCTCCGTCCGCTGTCCCGCCGACCGCATCGCCCGCGCCCTTGGCGGTGGCGGCCATCCGTTGGCGGCGGCGGCCAAGGTCCCCGGCGAGACCCCGGCCCAGGTCATTACCCGCCTGATCGAGCTCGTCCGCGCCGGCCTAACCTGAAACGGATAGAATTTTGATTTCAGGGATTGGGTCGGGCGGGGGAACCAACGTTTTGGGAGCCGCCCGTCCTCGGGCGGATTAAGGTTGCACCGTTTTGGAGTGCGGAGAGAATCACCGCCATGGTTTTGGGCGCTGGAAGCGCCCCCTCCGGGAACGCCAATCTCCCGATTGGCGCGTGCCCCCCTCCCGTGCCCCCAAAATAGTCTCTCGCCAAGAGCGCCAAGAGAAATCAAGTCGAGGTCGTTTGCGATGACCACTAATGTTCGTATTTGTTCGTTGCCGCAATAGCTGTACGTTTTTGGATATGTTGCCAACCGGCTTGCCAGGGTGCGCCATTGGAGTATATTGGCACCATGGAATTCGTCGAATCCAAAGTCTTCACTCGGCGAGTGACGGTTCTCCTTTCCGAACCAGAATACCAGGCTCTGCAAGAACAGCTCATCGCCGACCCTGAAGCGGGCGTCCTCATCACCGGCTCTGGCGGACTGCGCAAGTTCCGCTGGGCCGGGAGCGGCCGCGGCAAGCGCGGTGGCACCCGCACTATCTACTATTACAGCACCCATCAATCAACCATCCTGTTCCTCATCATTTACGCCAAAAACGAGCGGGACGACATCAGCCGCCACGAACTCGCCATCCTCTCCGCTGCCGTGCACAAGGAATTTCCCCATGGATAAAAAACTCTTTGCCGAACTCCTCGAATCCGTCGTTGAAGGCGGCGCCATCCTGCGCGGCGAAAAGCCCGCCTCCCGCCGTTTCGTCTACCCCGACCCCGATGTGGCCGCCATTCGCAAAAAGCTTCGCCGCACCCAGCCTCAGTTTGCCGCCCTCCTGGGGGTGGGCGTCGGCACCCTGCGCCACTGGGAACACGGCGAACGCCGCCCCACCGGCGCCGCCCGCGTTCTCCTCCGCGTCGCCGCTCGTCACCCCGAAGCCATCCTCGCCGTCGCCGGCCCGGGCTGATCCAACGGTCCTCACCGGATGGAAGGGGGCTCCGTTTGGGGGTGCGGTGAGGATCACCGCCATGGTTTTGGGCGCTGGAAGCGCCCCCTTCGGGAACGCAATATCCCGATTGGCGCGTGCTTCCCTCCCGCTCCCAAAAATAGTCTCGCCAAGAGCGCCAAGAGAAATCAAACCGAGATCGTTTGTATAAGGTTTGCCCCCTCGCACTTAGAATCGCTTGCGACGGCCAACGATTGAGTGTTGACCGTCGCAAGAATTACGCGGCCCATTAATATTTACGACGTTTGGTTGTAACAAAAACGACGCCTGCCAACAACAATCCCAGTGTGGTCGGCTCGGGAATTTCGACAAGTTGTAAACCATTTACATATGCATAACCACCAAGATCGGCGTTGGCACTCAAGGTAATAGTTGACAAGGAAAGTCCATGGAATACAACATAATTTGCATCGTTACTGCCATTTGATTCTACAAAACCAGTATCTTGGGTTGATGTCAATTCAGAGCCAATTTTCGTCATGTTTGTTTGCTCAATTTTAAATGTCTGGTAATTGTTTGTTAAGGCTTGGCTATTGTAATACACATACAAATCGTACGAGGCATACTCGATGTTGCTGAAAATAATATCACCAAAAGTCTCTCCGGGAATAACATAAAAATGACCATCCAGCATGGCATTACTGCCCGGATCACCAGCAATGGCAGCGCCACCGTTGTCGCTCCCACTTGCGTTTTGGGCGGTGGAGAATGATACGGCTGTTGCTGCGCCAGAATCATCACGTAACGATAGAAGTGTTGCACCGTAGTATTCATTCCATGACCCGACATGAACCACGCCTGCCGCCGCCGTCCCAACGTAAACAAAAGGTTCGCCCAGCATGTTGACACTGATCACACCCGCTTGCCCCATTGATGCCGCCAATTGCAGAACGATTAGTCCCAATGCAATCTTGGATATTGCAGCATTCATATTTACCTCACTCATTGTTGACAGGCCAATTCTAACATTTTACAAAAAGGATCACCACACTCATATGATGGTATAATATGGGGCGGTCCAGTTGCAAGGGTACTGGTGAATGGCAGATACTGAATCATGGCTGAGTGATCCTCCTATCAGTTTAGTTCCAAACGCGAATCAATGCTAACGATTCTTTTGGGGCCGTGAACTCAATGGTATTCTGATTAACCTTTACGTTGGTTAGAATGTCCATACCAACGGCTTCATAATGACGTCCACGGATCTTGCCTCGTGCATCTGCATTGGATGCACTTTGCACGATGTAATAATTGTGGGTGAATGGAATGATACGGAGAGCGGTCGGCACGGGCCAAGTCACATCCACACCCGCGTGCTTCAGGAACGATAACAAGACTAAGGTTTGTTGCGGTGACTGGGGGAGCTGAACGGTGGTGCCGCAAAAAAACCAGTTGCCGTCGCGAAAGAGGACGGCCCGGCCGGCAAAGGCAGCCAAGCACTCTGTGGCGGCGGTTAGACTGTCTATAGGTGGTTGGAACTCGTCTTTGCTCAACGTAATATCAAGTTCGTCACCCGCCCGAAGAAAGCCGAATCCTTTGCCGATTCGCGCCTTTATTGCGTCTTCGGTGACGAGGGCGACCGGGGCGCGCCAGATGCCGGCATCACCCATGGTATTGGTCACCTTAACAGAGAACACGTTTTCGCAGCCAAAACGAATCGATTCCGGTGGTAGCAGGTAACGGCGAGGCGCGGTCCACCAATTGGAGGTGCCGGTGGTGGTTTTGCCGATCAAAACGCCATTCAGGTAGGTTTCATCGGTGTCGTCGATGGCACCCATCGTGAGACTCACTTGTTTATTTTTCCAAGTGACGGGAATCTCGGTCCTGAACCGATACCAGCCATCACCGATGAAATAACGACGCGATCCCATGATTTCGAGCTCCCCCCAGTAGCCAGGGACGGGTTTTTGATCCCATTTGCGGTCGTCGAAAAAGGGTAATTGCCAATTTTCCACCGCAGCGGTCTTGCGGTCGTCATATTTGAAACTGACGCTCCCCTCAAGGCTGATCGTGTTGGGCGTTGCCGCCCCCGCTAGCGCCGTCGTTACATTAGATGCCGTCCAACGCTGAATGAAACGTTGGTGGCTAACGAGCCAGCCTGGAGTGCCACCAGGCCAACCACGGCAATAGGCATCACGAACGAGCGAACCAAAGAAAAAGCCTTTTACGCCGGAATCCTGTAAGGCGTCCAGTAACGCGGTGTTGGCCTGGGTCAGATTGACGATGGCGCAACGGTAGTTTTTGAGTGTGGCCGGGTTAGTGATGAGGTAGTGTTCCTCAAACACATCGTAGGTCACACCGGCCTGATCGAGGATGGCCATAATGTTACCCACGGAATTATTTTGGATCGTCGCAGTAAGGCGGGTTGGTTCAATGATGACGACTTCCGGCTGTTGGGTCGGCTGCAAAGGTTCGGCATTGATGTAGAAATCCGCAATCAGGGGAACATAAGCAGTGGTCGGCTTGAAGTCTGCGGCGTCATTTTCCCACAACATGCCGCCACCCCAACGCGCGTAGTCCGCAAACAACATGACGCCGGAGTCAAGTAACTTCTGCACTAAGCAGCTTCGGTAATTCTCCTCAGCCTGGTTTTCGGAATCGCTAGAGGGCGTTCCCAACGCCACGGCCTTTCGCACCTGCAAACCGCCAACGCCATAATGACTGCCGATGAAAATGCTGTCATCTGTCCGAGTTTGAAGAAGCGCCTCATAATTCAGGCGAATCGGAGAATAATCCCATTCGCCGCCAATCATAAACTGTTGCATAAACATGGCGGTAGGGATATGATGACGAACGGCCGTGACGATGGCGCCGGTAGTTTTATCCTGCAAATACTTGGCGAACATCAACCAGTCCCAGATCCGGGCGCTCTGGTTCTTCATGTCGGCCAGACGATTTTCGGCAAAACCGGGCGGTTGGATACTATTCCGAGCCCAGTCCTCTTCTGGATGTAACGCATTTTCCTGCGGAAATTCGACGTGTTTCGTCCAGGCCAAGTTAAGGGCGTCACGTGTTTGGTAACGGCGTTTCAAGAACTGGTTCCATTCAAACATGGTGGACGGCAGTTCCAAAATGCTCTTGCCCGCAGAATCGTAGAAGAATGGCTCGTTGGATGGTGTCTCAAAGGTGATGATGTTCATTAGGTCGGTGACGTTTTTTGCGGTTTCTTCCCAAATTTTCAGGGTGCCTTCCAAGTTTTGATAGGGGTTGGCCCGCCCAGCCAGCACGGGGTTGGGGAACTCCTTTGGCCCTTGGCAGACCCAGACGGGAAAGTAGAAATGATTGTCGTACTGAACCCACAAACCGTACCGCCAGGCTTTTTCGATGGCTTCCCGGTACTCGCCTGCCACGGCGACATCAACCGCAATGGCGGATGGCATGAAGCTGCTTTCCTCAGCCTCAAGACGGACGCTATTGAATCCCATTGCCACCAAACGCTTGTATAGGTTGTCAAACCCGTTTTCGGGACGGAAGTGCATGCCTTTGCGGGAAATAGTGAAGGAATGGGTGCCGAAGAGATTGACCGGTTTCCCTGAGGGAGAGTAAAATTTCCGGCCTTTGGCATAGGGGTGAAGATTTTTAGCCTTGACCGCACCGATAGTCAGGTCACACAACTGGTTCTCGCTGGTGTAAAGGGGGCTCAAAGACGGCAGATCAATGGCGGCTCGCAGGCGTTCCCGCAGCGCGACGATTAATTTCCGGTTTTCCGCCGCCGTCTGGCGGAGTGCTTGATCTTGGGCGGCCTCGGCCCGGTCACCGTTGGCGTCGTTCATGGCTTGCAAAGCGCAGACTTCAATGCCATACCAGTAAGCGCGGTCAACAGCCTCGCAGGCCTGAATCGCCGCGTCGTATTTTTGGTCGCGGACATCTTGTTCAAAGATGTGAATGGCGGCATCCAACGCGTTAAATGGCGACAACCCTCTTGCTTGCAAAACCTCCCGGCGCCAGTTGAAATGCCGGACACGCTTCGTCAGGCGTTGTGCCATTTCCGTCTGAAATAAATCCTCCGGCACCAGGGCGCCAAGGCGTTTCAGTTGGATCTCCACATCGGCGGGCAAAAAGATGCCGCAGATGCCAATTTCTCCTGACACACCTTTGCCATCGAAACATTCACGAGGGATTTTCACCTCCCTGAATTCGGTGTCCGCCATGAACGTCGCCGTCGTGAGGGGGACGGTGTCACCGTCCCGAAAAAACCGGATGGACATCGGTGTCTTCCGGGTCGCCTTGATGAGGATCGTGACGGCCTGGACCGCAGACCAGTCAGGACAGCCGCCGTCATCAAAGATGCCGTTGACTTCGAACAGGAGACGATGCTCTCCGGTCCGGGTTGCGGTTGCCGTAACGTTAGTTTCGATATATCCATCCTGATCTTGGCCAATAACAACAACGGTCTTGTCCGTGGCGCGGGGAGTCCAGCGTACCTTTTGCTTGGGATTATACTCCAAATTTGGCGTGGGGCGGAAATTGGCTAACTCGAGGTTGTAAGGCGTTCCCGTTTTGCCATACAAAGGCGGATAAATCCACCTAATGGGTCCCACTTGAATGTGTGTGGCATTTCCTAGTACAATCTGGGCAAATCCTGCCCGGCGGACATCAGCATAGGAAATCGGCGGAATAAAAGATGAAAACGGCACCTCAACAGACTGCCATTCCTCTCCGCCAAGCAGGACGACAGCAACCTTTCGATTACCATCGAACTCAAAAGTGAAGTGCTCGCCCTTTTTCCCACCCTTCACCAAGAAGGACAAGCCGATCGGAATTTGGCCAACAGGTGTCTCCGTTCGCGCTTGAATCGAGCATCGGCTTTGGATAATCGCATATCCCGCGCCCTTGGCGGTGGTGCGAATGTCCAAATAGCCGTTTGTGGTACTAGGGAGGGCATGCTGGGAGACGCTCAATTCCATGTTGGTGCTGGCGAAAAACCACCACCGGTTAGTCCAAGTTGCGTCAAACGGCTCCAACGCGTCGTCCCCGTTGGCGGCCAAGGCGGCAAAAACAACTAACAATAAAAGTACCAGTTTATTCATGCGCGATCTCCTGATGGAAATGATTGGCGATTTCTAGTGCCGGAGCAATCTGGTTGGGTTAAGATTGGGTCAAGGATTCCACGGTTGACGATAATAGGGAGTCCAGGGAAATGCGCCCCAACTCCACACGGGTTGGAAGGTCAACCGGGCAAAGTTCTCCCATTGCAGGTGCCCGTCTGCGAACACGTGATTGCTGCCACCCGGCGCACGGTTGCGGAAATGACTGCATAACTGGTCGGTAAACAGATTGTTGCCATCCGTCATGATTAGGTCGGCAAAAAGAAGACGGCTGCCGGAGTCTGCGTCCAGGCGGATGATAGCTTTCTGCGAATCCCACCACCAGCCTGCGCATGAAAGCCGATTACCAATGTAGAGATAACCGATATACTGTTGGGCGGCCTCTCCCCAATTGGAGGGGATATTTTGGGCTCTTGGGCTGGACGGGCAATAGAAAACCGCGTGATTACTAAGCCCGCCTCCATTTTGAAAAGCGCTCATGTACGTGGATCCCGACACCCAACTTTCCAGGTTTGAACCGTCGCAGATGGGTACGAATCCATTACTGTCACTGGCATAACTGAGAACTCCGATGCTGAGTTGACGTAAATTAGAGCCACAAACCGCCGTTTTCGCCCGATCCTTGGCGGCTCCCAAGGATGGCAACAGCAAGGCGGCCAAGATGGCGATAATGGCAATCACCACCAACAGTTCAATGAGCGTGAATTCCGCCTGATGAAGAAATCGTTTTATGATGATCACACCGTCCACCTGCTTCGCCTGGTATTTCTCCAGCGTCCGGCGAAGTCCCTGATCCGTGTTGCCGATACTGACACCTGTTTTCTTGGCGATGTCTTTAGATGGTGGCCATGCGCTTGCCGACTTATGGTTTACGAAATCGATTTCGCACGTGATTTTATCACGCCCCCCGAAAAATGCAAATTACAATAATTCGAGGCTAAATCTGGTCAGTCCGTGGTTGATTTTCAATGTCGCGGGATAGATGGCCCGGATGAACAGATTGCCGGTGGCCCGATCATAATGGGCAGAACCATAGCGATAGATGGTCCGGTTGTAATGCCCATCCCACCAGAACCCACCCACCTTCAATCCGGGAAGGGTTGGAATTTCTAGGGTGTGCAAAAAAAGTTCCTCTGCATCGTTTTCAAACCAGACTTCATAGCGCTTACCAACTTTTTCGCTAGTCACGATGGAGAGGTGCTGTTTAGGAAGGTCGGAACGAAACGTGAACGTGTTGTCGCCGGCCTTTAAATTCGCGAATAGGATGGCTAAATTTTTTTCCCGCACCGTCCTAAACCCGGTCAACACGCCGCCGGTCTCGATGTTTGCATCATTGACGTACGATGGAATATTCGCCTGCCAAAGGATGGCCGCGTAATCTGGATCATCTTGAGACGCTGTCAGGTGGAAATCCGTCAGTTCATAAGCGATTCTTTCCGGAGTAATGACCACTCCCGCCAAGACGTTCAAGGCCCGCTTAATCTTCAGGCAAACCCGCGGTTCATCAGAAAACGGGTATTCGTCCACGATATCCGCTTCGCGAATAGCAGGGAAATAAACGTATTTGCGCACGTAGTTGAACCCGCGAGATTTTTCAAACCAATACTGTTTCTGCTTGCCCCCATAGATAACTTGCGGCATATAGGCCTGATCTTTGCCACGGTTCCGCACCTCCGGCAACAGGTCTTCTGAATAGGCCACGAATTCGACGGTATCTTGGAGATTGGTCCGATGCCAGTCCGCGAACTGAGAAATCGTCACCGGTTTGGCGCCAACCCGAAGAGCGGTTTCGATCTGGGTATAGAAAACTTCTGTATGGGCGGAATTAAAGGTTGGAAACTGATCATAAAAGTCCGTTGAAATCTCAGCCTCGGAGAACCAAACCGCCTCAAGTTGCAATGGAATTAGCACGAATGGGTTCCACTGTGATGAAGCGGCCCATTCCGTGATGAGATTGCGATGAAAATTGAACTTGTCCAGCCCTTCACTCCGGTTGGTCATTTCCAGCGCATTGAGACAAAATCCCGGCCCACCCAAGCGGCTGTGGGTTTCGACGTGCGTGGCAATTAGTGGTGAAGATAGCCCCCATGGGATAGCCAGGACAGGATTTTTTCCGAGTGTTTGTTCTGGAATACTGTGGTTTTGTTGGCTAATATAAAACGGGTGAATCAAGCTCCCTTTGTGATTGATCCCTTCGCAAAAATAATTCCAACAGTAACCCCAGGATGAATCCAATCCGATTTCCGACATGACCCGAATGGTGTCTTGGTTGGCACAGGCCGATGCCAATACTCTTACCGGCAAACCCAAATGGCTTTCGTATGCCTGCTTCAAATAGGTGATCGCCATTTTCTGATCCGCGTAAGTTAGATCATGCCACGCCTTGCCACCAACGGTTTCTGCTTCTTTGGATTGAAATCCCTCGTCCGGTCGTTTCAGCCCGCATTCCTCGACCCATGGCTGAAACTGCCGGGGGTCATTGTCCACAGCATGCAAGGCCGCAATTCCATGCTCATAAATGGCCACCTCATCCCCATATTCATTCGCAAACCGCTTGAGTTGACTGCCAAATTTTTTCAGCGCCCCGTAGGAGCACAACCAGGTGATTGGAACCCGGTAGATCCGGTGGCAGAAACGGTCGATTTTCGCAATGGCCTCCTCGTTGGGATGACAACATGGTGGATCCAACCGCAACGTCGACTGAGGGACCAATGATAAATGAACCGCGCATGTCGAGAAAACGGGGTTAGGCTTGAGTAGAGAGGTGGACATCTGACTGAAAGGATCCTTGTTCGACTGATAGGAATTTTGATTTTAGGCTTTGGATTGGAAGGGGGGAATAAAAAGGTCGTGTCACCAACCTTGCGCGCCATTATCCTTGTCATTCAGCATAATCCAATTTGACGAGAACCGGAGGACCACGGCCTGGGTCGAAGTCCAAAGATTAGAGCCATCACCCAGGACGCCAAAGGTGAACAGGGCATAGTTGGAATTGTTGTAATAGTTCACCACATCCGCAGTATAACGCTGGCCGCTGGAGGTGTTGAATCCCAGGTCGTTGGCCTTGGTCGTGAAGCCCACCGAGTTCCATGACGACGTGCCACCTTCAATCTTGATATAACGATTGCCGGAGGTGCTGGAAAACGTATTGCTCCAAATCTCGTTGCCTATGGCGTTCCACGCGGCGGAGTTGAGATGGGTATCCCCCGCATTGGTCGCTACTCCGGGCGTATAGAGGGTTTGAAAGTCATCATTGAAGACAGCGGCGGACAGCGGTCCGGCCAACAGCAGCGCCAGGCTGCCGAGGCACAGAACACCTTTGGCGTTCATGCAAAGAGGCGGGTTGACTTGGAGTTGCGGGACGCTGGTTTGGTGTCACATTCATGGGAACTCTACTTGGTTGTTGGGGTTGCGGACGGGGCGATCACTATCCGTCAACGCGAAAACGTTTTCGCGATTTCACCAGTATAAACCCGTTTTCCGGAAAAGCAAGCCCCGCTGATCGCTCATTTCTGCAATTGCGCCCGCTTCTTGGACGAGAGCGGCTGAATGAAGTCAACGTGAAGACGGTGCCGCGCGGCACGCGGACAGAGGGGCTGCGGTGCCGGGCCAGTGCTATCCCGGACCACCAACTCTGGCTGCGCCAGGATGGTTCGAACCGCCACCGTCCGCTCCGGGTGGGCCAGAACCGCCAACAATAGTTCCACCGCCCTCCGGCCCATTTGGTTGACCGGATGGGAGACCGTGGTTAGGGAGGGCAAGAAGTGAGTGCTGACAAAACTGTCGTCGAAGCCGGTCAGCGATATCTGCTCCGGCACCCGAATGCCCGCCTCGTTCAGCCGCCGCAACGCCCCTATGGCCACCAAGTCGTTGTAGGCCACCAGGGCCGTAACTGGCTGATGCTGCGCCAACAGCCAGTCCATCCCCCGGTAACCATCCTCTCGGCAGTATGCCCCTTCGCGGGGAATCTGGAACCCCGTCTGTTCTCGATCCACCACTTGGCAACCGGCGGCCAAACCGAGTTTCCGGACGGCGGCCTCGAATGCCTGCTGGCGCAATCCATGGTCACGGCTCACGCTAGTCCCCTGCTCGCCCAGAAAGGCCAGCTGTCGATGCCCCAGTTGGTGCAAGTGTGTGACCACAGCCCGGATGCCCGCCTCGTTGTCCAGATTCACCCGGGACAGCGGCAGGTCGCCAAAGGCATCAATGCCCACCACCGGCAAGCCGGCGGCCTGAATGGGCGCGAGCAGTTCCATGCGGCCGGGGAAATTGACGAGAATAACCCCATCCACCCGCTTGCTGTGGTATTTCTCCAAGGTGCGGCGAAGGTCCCGGTCGGGAGTGTCGATATTGATCAGCAGAACATCATAGAGTTTCTCCTGCGCCGCCTCGCAGATGCCTTCCAGGATCGGGCTGACATACAAGGGGGAGATGCGGCCGCCGGGATGGGGGGCGATATAAACGCCAAGGGTCATGCTGGTCTGCATGACCAGTGCCCGTGCGTTGCGGTTGGCCCGGTAGCCGAGACTGGCCGCCGCCGCGCGGATCCGGCTGGCGGTCTCCTCGCCAATGCGGCTGAGTTCCGGCGCATCGGTCAGCACCTTGGAAACCGTACCGGTACTGACTCCGGTTATCTTGGCAATGTCTTTGAGTGTGGCCATGGAGTTGGCAGGGTGAGGTGGTTTTGCGAAAATCGATTTCGTTCATGAAAATGATACATTCAGTTCACAATGCAAATTGTGATAATGCAATCTTTTTCAACGGGGTGACGGTGGAGAGGCCGAACGCATCATGTCAGCCGGCGGCATTGGCGACCTTGAGGATCGTGGGCGGACGGCGTCCGGTCCAGGGCAGGCGGTAGGCGACGCCCGGCCACAGGTCGAAGAAATTGTCGGCCAGCGGCGTTTCGCCGTCCAGGTCCAGACAGACCCCCCAGGCAAAGGTCGGGGAGCGGAAGACCGCGTGCCCGTCCGCCACTTTGACTGTGACCTTGGCCGTGGGCCAGGTCGTGTCTTTGAAGCGTTCGGTGAACAGTCGGCCACGGGCCAGCAGCTTCCCGTCGGCGTCTTCCAGCATCGCGAAGGCGAAAGTGGCCGCGCGCGCCGTCCATTTCGCGGCGGGGAATTCCGCCAGCACGGTGGCGCTGTTGGGCGGGAGTTCCACCGTGGCGCGGCGGTCCACCGGCCAGCGGGTGCCGTCGAGCCGGAAGACGCCGAAGCGCAGCGTCCCACGCACCGCCTTCGGACTGTCATTGACGCCGGTGACGACTACCCGGTCGCCCTCCAGCGCCACCATGGTCTGGACCGGTTGCAGGGCGCGGCGCACCGGCCAGAAAGCGGGTGTGCGTCGCCGGTAATAGTCCACAATGGTCCAGGAACGGGTGGCCGGCCAACAGTCGTTGTACATCCAGAAAATGGCGCAACCGGAGGAGAACATCCGGCGGCGGAAGTTTTCGCAGTACTCGCGCAATCCCTCGCCCTGCAATAGGCCGCCCCAGTAGGTGAAATCGGCAATGCTCATCTCGCGCGGCTCGCGGCCGAGCCAGTCTCGGATCATGGCGTCGGGCCAGCTCTGAACCGCCCAGGAATCCACCGAGTTGTCGTGCTGCTGCCAGGCCAGGGATTGGACATGGCGCATGCCGTCCACCAAGCACGCCTGCATGGTCGGCAGCGCGGTCGGCCCGAGAATGCCGCCCTCGTTGGGGAAACGGCAGATCATGTCCCGGTACTTGCGGAAATCGGTGTCCCCCATGCCGATGCTCCACGGATGCTGGTCCCCGGTATGGTCGGCATTGGGCGGGGCGCCGTCGGGGGAGAATGGCGAGGACGGCTGGTAATAGACCGTCGGGTCCTCCTCCTGCAACAGCCGCGGCAGCGCCAGATGGAACAGCCCGTAGTCCGACATGACGGCGCCGAAGTGGTCGAAGCCCCAGTCCCAGGCGCCCCATTCCATCTCGTTGTTGCCGCACCAGGTGACCAGGCTCGGATGCCCGGCCAGGCGGCGGACGTTGTGGCGCGCCTCGCGCAGCACGTCCTGGTAGAAGGCCAGGTCGGTCGCCGGATACTTGGCGCAGGCAAAGATGAATTCCTGCCAGACCAGCACGCCCTTTTCGTCGCACAGTTCGTAGAACTCATCGCTCTCGTATTGGCCGCCGCCCCAGATGCGCAGGAAGTTGAAGTTCGCCTCCAGAGCGCGGTTGATCAGGTCGGCATAGTGCGCCCGGTCGACCCGGGAGAAAATCATGTCGGCCGGCACGAAATTGCCGCCCTTGCAGAAAATGGGGCGGCCGTTGATGATGAAATGGCAGTATCGTCCGCCGTCCGGGTGCGCGTCCTGGTTGACCCGGACATGGCGGAACCCGACCTTGGCCGCGGACTCCGCCAGCACGCTCTTCCCCAGCTTGAGGACGGCGCGGAAGGCGTACCGTTTTTGTTCGCCGTGGCCGACCGGCCACCACAACTGCGGACTCCGCACGGCGAGGACACACTCGGCCACCTGCTGGCCGGGCTTGATGACGGCTGTGGTCCGGACCGCTGCTTTCAGTTCGGGAATGGCGGCTTCCAGAGTGACGGTCTGCTCTTCGGTCGTTAGATTTTCCACCGCGAAGCGGGCCCGCACCGTGCCGGTTTCCAGATCCTCGGCGAGCGCGGCCAGCGGCATCATCCGGTCCAAGCGCACGGCGTCCCCGGTCCACTCCAGGCGCACCCCGCCGGTGATGCCGACATTGACCAGGCGCGTGCTCCAGTCCCAGCCGAACTGGCACTGCGGTTTCCGCAGCCAGACGCGCTTGTGCAGGTTCCAGTCGAAACGGCTGGCCGCGCCGTAGCCCTCAATGCTCTTGTTGCCGGCCCACATCAGGCCGCCTTCCACATGCACCGCCAGGACGTTGCCGGTGGCGCGCAGCTTGCCGGTGACCTCCACCCGGCAGGGATAAAAGACGTTGCAGTGCCGGGCGATCTCGGCGCCGTTGAGCATCACGGTGGCGGCCAGGTCGAGCTGGTCGAACACCAGCCAGGCGCGTTTGGCCGTCCGCATGGCGGCGGGGGCCGCGAACTCGCGGCGGTAACTCCAGTAGCATTCCTCCACCCAGCGCGCCGCCAGATGATTCATCCCCACGGTCGGCTCCTGGATCAAGCCGGCCCGGATCAGGTCGAGGTGGATTTCCCCCGGCACCTGCGCATCGAGGTAACGCACCTCATCGACGGTGTCGCCGTGGCAATGTTCCAGCCGCCCGCGCTCGCCGTCGCAGGGACGGACGCGCCAGGTGCCGTTGAGGGAGTGGGTGTGCAGCATACGCGTGTGGCTTGAATGTTCCAAGGGGCAAAACTCGGGGGCAATGGGGACAACCGGATGCACGATGAAGCGGCTGCCGGCAACATCAAGCCGGCCGGCCAGTGGCGTGGCGCGGCCGGCGTTGAGGTCGTCGGGCGTGGTTTCTGCGTTACGAGGCCCCGTGATTGTGGCGCCCCTGTCCAGGCCGCCGGCGAAGCAGCGGCAGGATCGCCAGGCCCAGCATGGCCAGGGCCGCCGGCTCGGGAATCGGGGCCGATGCGACATTGTCAAAGCCGATGCTGAACGGGTTGTTGGCACTGCCGTTGACGGCGTACAGGAACAGCCGGCCCTGATTGAGCGGGTTGGCCATCCCCAGGCTGCCCTGGGCGCTGCCGGAGACATTGTAGGTCCCGTCCAGGCCGGTAATGGTGGCCTGATAGGTGCTGCTGGTCACCGCCAGGTCAATACGGGTGATGGTGCTGTTATAATTGCCCGCCCACAGGGTGTGCATGCCCCAGCCGTCGACATTGTCGTTGTCCTTGTAGCCGAGGGTGAAAGAGTCGCCTGTAAACCGGAAGACCAGGGCGCTGGACGAATCCCAGAAGCCGCTGCCATTGCCCAAGACGCCAAAATAGAAAACGCTAAGGCCGGTACCGCCGGCATAATTCATGATGTCCGCCGTATAGCGCTGGCCGTTGGCGTTATTGAATCCCAGGTCGTTGGCCTGGGTCGTGAAGCCGGTATCCTGGTTGTCGCTGGAACCGCAAACCACATTAAGATACCGGTTGGGGCTGCCGGTGGTGACGCTCCAGTTGGCGCTGCCAATGGCGGTCCACGCGCCGGGATTGAGATGGGAGTCGCCGGCATTGGTCGTCACGCCGGGGGTGTAGCTGGTTTGAAAGTCATCGGTGAAGACGCCGGCGGACAACGGTCCGGCGCAGGCCAGGACCAGACCGCCGATGGACAGGCTGTGTTTCACGTTCATTGCAGGATTCCTTTTGCGTTACGGTTTACTGGAGGAGGTGATGTTGCACGGAGTTAGAAATGAGGATGGCGTCAGGGTGCTCCTTTCGGTTTCGGGGTGGGGGTGGGGTGGCGTTGGCGTCGGACGGGGCCGTTGCTCCATTTGGCCTGATAGCCAAGGGTTTTGGCCGCCAGGCGGATTTTGCGTACGGTGGGCGCACTGATCCGGCTGAATTCCGGCGCCCCGGTCAGCACCTTGGAGATGGTGCCGATGCTGATGCCGGTTCGTTTGGCGATGTCGTTGATGGTGGCCATGGACTTGCCGAAGTGAGGGAGTTAGCGAAATCGATTTCGCAGGCAAAGTTAGCCGTTTCCGGTCACAATGCAAATCATGGCGGTGCACTTTTTTCCGCTGTGACGATGCCCCCTCGGGGCACCGTGGGCCATTGGTGGTCTCGGACGTGGCGTTGACTTGGGCGTCGCCTTGTTGCGTGATCAAGGCCTTTCGATCAAGGAAACGACGCCGGCCACGGGCTTCCACGATGCCTCCCATTTCACCCGCCTGTTCCGCCGCCATTTGGGCATCAAACCCTCCGAGTATGTCCCGGCACCGTGACACCGCCTGGCGTGTTGGCGGCCAGGCGGATGGCGATTACGAGCAGGCGCAGGGTGCTGAGGGACGCGCCGGCAACCGAGAGCCAGTCGGGTTTGACCCAGATGAGGACAAATCCGGTCAGGGCCACTCCCGCACCGATGACGACGTCGCGGCAACGGGGGCAGTGGACGCGGCTGAAGCCGTGTTGGAGGTCGCCGCAGGCCAGATAGTCGTGGACGGTCTGGTCAACGACCGGGCGCCATGGGCCATAACGCTCCGCATACCGCGTGGCATATTCAGCGCGGAACAGCGGGAAGGACCGTTCCAGCAGGTCGTATAGGGGCGACCTTGCGGGGCGGCGCGGGCGATAGGTTTCCGGGGCAAGGATGGGGACGTGCATGGGCGTCCTCCCGTTGTAGGTTGCTGATATTTACCAGCAACGCACGAAGAAACCATTTTATTGTGCAACGACCGGAAATGCCCCGATTTCAACTGGGTCAAAACATCTTCGATTTGACCTTCGTGATCGTCGTGACTTCGTGGTGAATCCGAAACGCATTATATTTCCCCCTTTCACTTGTTGGGGGCCGCGGGGATGGCACATCCTCCGGTGTTCCCGAGCCAACCAGGAGCGACCACGCACGATGATTTATTCTCATGAAGTCCAGCAGATGTGCTGCGTTAAAAAAGGGTGCAATCACGGTTCGGCACCCATTCCGGAAGAAGGCAAGTGGGTGCAGGCGAAGGAGATCAAGGATATCTCCGGCCTGACCCACGGCATCGGCTGGTGCGCCCCGCAGCAGGGCGCCTGCAAGCTCACGCTCAACGTCAAGGACGGCGTCATCGAGGAATGCCTGGTGGAAACCATCGGCTGTTCCGGCATGACCCATTCCGCCGCCATGGCCTCCGAGATCCTGCCCGGCAAAACCCTGCTGGAGGCGCTGAACACCGACCTGGTGTGCGACGCCATTAACACCGCCATGCGCGAGCTGTTCCTGCAGATCGTCTACGGCCGCACGCAGTCGGCCTTCTCCGAGGGCGGCCTGCCGGTCGGCGCCGGCCTGGAAGACTTGGGCAAGGGGCTCCGCTCGCAGGTGGGCACCATGTACGGCACCAAGGCCAAGGGGCCGCGCTACCTGGAGATGGCCGAAGGCTATATCACCCGGACCGCACTGGACGCGGACGGTGAGATCATCGGCTACGAGTTCATCCGCCTGGGCGTCATGCTCGACCTGATCAAGAAGGGCACGGACGCCGGCGCGGCCCTGAAAAAGGCCACCGGCACCTATGGCCGCTTCGACGAGGCCGCCAAAATTATTGATCCGCGCCACGAATAAACCTGTTATCAGGAGTTGCTACCATGGCTTTGTTTGAATCCTATGACCGCCGCATACCCCAAATCCTCGCGGCGCTGAAACCGTACGGCATCAGCTCGGTCGAAGAGGCCGACACGATTTGCAAGGACAAGGGGATCGACCCCTACACGATCACCAAGGGCATCCAGTCCATCGCGTTCGAGAATGCCGGCTGGGCCTACGTGGTCGGCGCCGCCATCGCCATCAAGAAAAACTGCCGCCAGGCCGCCGCCGCCGCCGAGGCGATCGGCGAAGGGCTGCAGGCGTTCTGCATTCCCGGCTCCGTCGCCGCCGACCGCAAGGTCGGAATCGGACACGGCAACCTGGGCGCCATGCTGCTGCGCAATGAGACAAAATGCTTCTGCTTCCTCGCCGGCCACGAGTCGTTCGCCGCCGCCGAAGGCGCCATCGGCATTGCCAAGTCCGCCAACCGGGTGCGCCAGGAGCCGTTGCGGGTGATCCTCAACGGCCTGGGCAAGGACGCCGCCTACATCATCAGCCGCATCAACGGCTTCACCTATGTCCAGACCCAGTTCAACTACGCCACCAGCGAGCTCGCGGTGGTCAAGGAAACGGCCTTTTCCAAAGGCGACAAGGCCAAGGTCCGCGTTTATGGCGCCGATGACGTCCGCGAGGGCGTGGCGATTATGTGGAAGGAAGGCGTGGATGTGTCGATCACCGGCAATTCCACCAACCCGACCCGCTTCCAGCATCCGGTCGCCGGCACCTACAAGAAAGAGTGCATTGAGCAGGGGCGGAAATTCTTCTCCGTCGCCTCCGGTGGCGGCACCGGGCGCACCCTGCACCCCGACAACATGGCCGCCGGTCCCGCCTCCTACGGCATGACCGACACCATGGGCCGGATGCACTCCGATGCCCAGTTTGCCGGTTCCTCCTCGGTGCCCGCGCACGTCGAGATGATGGGGCTCATCGGCATGGGCAACAACCCGATGGTTGGCGCCACTGTCGCGGTCGCGGTTGCCATCGAGGAAGCGCTGAAGAAGGGCTGAACTCAGCAGCCCCAAAGTCAAGTCCCGGCGGCGGCGCGGCATTCCCGCGCCGCCGCTGTTTATAACCTGTCTACGATGTGTTGGGAAAGAGGACGTTGAGGACATAGAGGACGCAGAGGACGCAGAGGACGCGGAAGACATGGTGGCCGGAATGCGGCAGGTCATCTTTTCGTCTTCAACGTCTTCTCTGTCCTCAATGTCTTCTGCCGAACGCCAACGGTTGCTGCTCTCACCTCGGTTGGTTTCGGCGGATCGGCCGGTTCCGTCCACCCCGGCCGTTGCGGCGACCGCTCTCATTCCCGTTCCGGTGCGGTATGTTACCACCCTTTTGCGCCGTTCTTAAACCATCACGCAGTCGCGCCGGCCGCCGCCAGCGGGATTCCCGCCAGCCTTAAGAGACCCCCCATGACACCTGAAGAGATCCGGGAACTCAAGGAAAGCGGCGTCCTGCTGGTGGACAAGCCGTCGGAATGGACCAGCCACGATGTGGTTGGCTGCATCCGCGGCCGCTTCCGTTTTCGCAAGGTCGGCCATTGCGGCACTCTGGACCCGGCGGCCACCGGCCTGCTGGTCGTCGTCCTCGGCCAGGCCACCCGGCTGTCCGACAAGCTGAGCGGCCAGGACAAGGTCTATGCCGGCACCCTTCGGCTCGGGGTTGAGACCGACTCCCAGGACCGCGACGGCAAGGTGACCCGCACCGTGGACGCCGCGCACATCACGGCGGCCGAGGTCGAGCAGGCGGCCGCCCGTTTTACCGGGGAACTCAAGCAGATTCCGCCCATGGTGTCCGCCATCAAGGTGGACGGCCGGCCGTTGTACAAGCTGGCCCGCAAAGGGGTGGAAATCGAGCGCGAACCCCGCCCCATCACCATTCACCACCTGACCCTCGGGCGGATCGCCATTCCGGATGTCGCCTTCGAGGTCGCCTGTTCCAAGGGGACCTATGTGCGCACCCTGGCGGCCGATATTGGCGCGGTGCTTGGGGTCGGCGCGCATCTGCTGGATCTGCGCCGCCTGCGCAGTGGTGCCTTCAGCGTGGCGGATGCCGTCACCATGGATGTCGTCAAAAGCTGGACCCGCGAGGACTGTCTGGCTCACATGATCCCCATCGCCAGCCTGGTGCCGTATCTGAAGTGATTGCGTTGCCGCGTGATACGACTAGGACCATTGGGACCATTAGGACACTTGGGACCCTTGGGACGAGTAGGGCGGAAACTGCGGCGCATCGGGCAACGGGTGGTGTGTTTGCGGCGGTTGGGCGGCCAGCGGTCCCAAGTGTCTTAATGGTCCCAAGAGTCCCAATGGTCCCAATCCCATTCGGCCGTCCCTTACCCCGTGGCATAAATTCTGTCGCGGCACTCCACCGGTAACGGGGGGTTGGGCGATTACATTACCGGCATGAAAAACGGAACCTTGGAACGCTGGACCGTCGAGAATGCGGCGGAAATGTACGGGGTGCGCGACTGGGGGGCGGGCTATTTCGACGTCTCCAAGGAGGGCGAGGTCCTCGTCCGCCCGCGCAATGGCGGCAGCCCCGTCAGCATCAGCATGATGCGCATTGTCGCCGACCTCAAGGCGCGCGGCCTGGGCATGCCGGTGTTGCTGCGTTTCGGCGACATCCTGGACTCCCGCGTGGCGTTGCTCAATGACCGCTTTCTGAAAGCGATCCAGGCCAACGGCTACAAGGGCGCCTTCCGTGGCGTCTATCCGATCAAGGTCAACCAGCAGCAGCAGGTGGCCGAGGAGATCACCCGGTTTGGCAGCAAGTACCACCACGGGCTGGAGGCCGGCAGCAAGGCCGAACTGATCGCCGCCGTCGCCTATATGCACGACCCGGAGGCGTTCCTGGTCTGCAACGGCTACAAGGACGAGGAATTCATCGACCTGGCCCTGCATGCCCAAAAAATGGGCCTGCAGACCATCATTGTCATCGAAATGCCCGGCGAGCTGGGGTTGGTGCTGGAACGGGCGGTCAGCCTCAATGTTCGGCCGCGCATCGGGGTGCGCCTCAAGCTGTCCACCCGCGCCGGCGGGCATTGGACCGAGTCGGGCGGCGACCGCAGTGTCTTCGGGCTCAACGCCGCCCAGGTGATCGATGTCGTGGACACCCTGCGCGCCCGTGACATGCTCGACTGCCTGCAAATGCTCCACTATCATCTTGGTTCCCAAATTCCCAATATCCGCAACATCCGCGCCGGCGTTTCCGAGGCCGTCCGCTTCTATGTGGATCTGGCCCGCGAAGGCGCGGCCATGGGCATTCTCGATATTGGCGGCGGCCTGGCCGTGGATTATGACGGCTCCCACACCAACTTCGCGTGCAGCAGCAATTACACCATTGACGAATACTGCGTGGACATTATCGAGCAGGTGATGGCCGGCACCGACAAGGCCGGGATTCCGCACCCCACCATCATCAGCGAGTCCGGTCGCGCCACCGTGGCCTATTACTCCGTGCTGCTGTTCAATGTGCTCGCGGTCAGCCGGCTGGAATCTCACGGCCTGCCCGAGAAGCTACCGGCGAACGCCCATGAACTCCTGGCCAACCTGCTCGAGATCAACACCATCCTGACCACCAAGAACATGCAGGAGTGTTACCACGATGCCGTCTTCTACCGGGACGAGGTGCGTTCCCGGTTCCTGCATGGCGACATGCTGCTGCGCGAACGCGCCACCGCCGAACAGATTTTCTGGCACATCATGGCCCGCATCGCCCGCGAGATGGAGGACCGCAAGTACGTCCCCGACGAGTTTGAGGGCCTCGAATCGCTGCTCGCCGATGTCTATTACTGCAATTTCAGCGTCTTCCAGTCGCTGCCCGACACCTGGGCCATCCAGCAACTTTTCCCGATCATGCCGATCCACCGGCTCAACGAGCCGCCCACCCGCAAGGCCACTCTCTCCGACATCACCTGCGACTGTGACGGCAAGATCGACAAGTTCATTGACCTGCACGACGTCAAGGCGACCCTGCCTCTGCACCCGGTCAAGGACGAGGAGGATTACTACCTCGGCGTCTTCCTGGTCGGCGCCTATCAGGAGACGCTGGGCGATCTGCACAATCTCTTCGGCGACACCAACGTGGTCAGCATCCGCATCACCGACGATGGCGAGATTCTCTACGACCGCGAGATCCACGGCGACACCGTGGCCGACGTGCTGTCAGTTGTCGAATATGACCCCAAGGAGATGCTGGACCGCGTCCGCCGCCTGGCCGAGCAGGGTGTACGCAGCGGCCGGCTGACGGTCCAGGAACGTCGCCAAATCGTCGAAGTCTACGAAGCCGGCCTTCGCGGTTACACCTACTTTGAGCAGTGACGGCGCGTGATGCGTGCACCGTGACACGTAATACGTGACGCGTGACAGCAGCAGCCACGGTCGGGCACGGTTCATGCCCTGTTGGCACAGGCTTGCCCACCCAAACCAACTGGCGCTTCGCTATATTTTCTCTCGCCAAGCACGCCAAGATCGCAAAGAGAATCATAATTCTTTGTATTTGAACCTAAAATTTGAATTTCTTGGCGCTCTTTGCGTCTTTGCGAGAGAAAACAATGCTTGATGTTTGATGTGAAATTGGTATGAAGGCGGAAAACTCCGACTACAGCCTAACACGCTTCAGTCTAACGTGAAGTGGTAGCCGCCGGGGTTTCCGGCGCGATCACCACGGCGGTGCCGTAGCAGAGCACCTCGGTGGCGGAGCCCTGGCTCACCACTTCCGATGCGTCGTAGCGCAAGCCGACAATGGCGTTGGCCCCGACCGCCTGGGCGTGCTCGATCAGCAGGTCATAGGCCTGTTCCCGCGCCTGCTCGCACATTTCCGTGTAGGCGCCGATCCGGCCGCCAATGATGTTCTTCAGCCCGCCCAGGATCCCCTGCGCAATGGTCGGTGATCGCACGATGATGCCGCGCACGATCCCCTTGTACTCCTTGATCCGGTAGCCTTCGATGGTGAACGTGGTGGTGACGGGAATGTTCATGGCCGGTCCTTTTCGGTTGCGGGGTTCGCAGACAATGTAGCACACGTGAAACAGGCAATCTTGCCTGTTCAGAACGTCAAGCAGGCAATCCTGCCTGCGTGTCGTATCCCTAACCCGGCATAGCCGGAATTAAGACGATGCCGATACCGATAGCGACACCGACCCCGAGAGCAACGGGTGAATGATCAAGGCTCCCGCATGTCGGGTTTCCCCTGATGATTTTCATCGGCATCGGGGTCGCTATCGCTATCGGAATCGATGGATCCAATATTCGCGTTCCGAACCATCGTGCGAATTTCGCAACAGATTTCACTCGTAGGGAACCAATGCCTGCCCGCGCCAACCCGGGGCGGGCGTTTATATTTCCCTGAAATAGTTGCGTCGTTGCAAAAAGAGGTTTCATCTCATGGCACGAGTCTTGATCATTGGCGCGGGCGCCGTCGGCAGCGTGGTCGTTCATAAATGCGCGCAAGCCGAGGAGACCTTTAGCGACATCCTGCTGGCCAGCCGCACCCAGGCCAAGTGCGATGCCATCGCCAAGCAGCTCAAGCGCCCGATTCAGACCGCCCAAGTGGATGCCGACAACGTGGCGGAAACCGCGGCGCTGATTCGCCAGTTCAAGCCCGACCTGGTGATGAACATCGCCCTGCCGTACCAGGACCTGCATATCATGGACGCCTGTCTGGAAACCGGTGTCAATTACCTCGATACCGCCAACTACGAGCCGCTCGACACCGCCAAGTTCGAGTACCGGTGGCAGTGGGCCTACCAGGAGCGCTTCAAGGCGAAGGGGCTCATGGCCCTGCTCGGCTGCGGTTTTGATCCCGGCCAGACCAATATCTACACCGCCCACGCCGCCAAGCATCACTTCGACGAAATCCACACCCTGGACATTCTCGACTGCAACGGCGGCGACCATGGTTATCCCTTCGCCACCAACTTCAATCCCGAGATCAATATCCGCGAAGTCAGCGCCAAGGGGCGTTACTGGGAAGACGGCCGCTGGATCGAGACCGAACCGATGGCGATCAAGCGCGCGTTCGACTTTGACCAGGTCGGCCCCAAGAACATGTACCTGCTTTATCACGAGGAATTGGAGTCGCTGGCCAAACATTATCCGACCTGCCGGCGGATGCGTTTCTGGATGACCTTCGGCGACAGTTATCTGACCCATCTCCGCTGTCTGAGCAATGTCGGCATGACCCGCATCGATCCGGTGGAGTTCGAGGGACATCAGATCGTGCCGATCCAGTTCCTCAAGAAATTGCTGCCGGACCCCGCCTCGCTCGGGCCGCGGACCACGGGCAAGACCAACATCGGCTGCATCATCACCGGCGTCAAGGACGGGCAGCGGCGCGTTTACTACATCTGGAACATCTGCGACCACCAGGCCTGTTTCCGGGAGCTCGGCAGCCAGGGCGTCGCCTACACCACCGGCGTTCCCGCCATGCTCGGCGGCAAGCTGATGTTGGACGGCGTCTGGACAGGCGCCGGCGTCTACAACGTCGAACAGCTCGACCCCGACCCGTTCATGAAACAGATCGGTCACTGGGGCCTGCCTTGGCAGGAAACCTTCCTCGACGACGCCTTCCTGAAAAAGAACCAGCTTGACTGACGGTCGCCGCCCAGCCCCGGGCGGGTTATCATAATCTTGTCGGACGATGTTGGGGCCACCCTTTTGGAAAAGGGTGATCCCCAAACCCCTTCCTAAAACTTTTGTATCCTAAACCGGAGGGGGGGACCGTCTTTCCTCAAGAGGGGGTGATCGACAAAACGATCATGCCCCTTTTCTCGGGTGGACGGTTGGCACTGTTTTGGAGTGCGGCAATGCCTTTGCCGCTTTTGAATCAGACCGTTCCCGGATCCAGATACCACGCCGCCAGTTTGGCTTTTGCCTGTGCCAGTGGCGCGCATTCCCCCTTTTTGCCTGCTGATAAGCGTCATAGAAGCGTACGGTCTGCCAAGTGCCGAACCGTGAGAAACGGAACACGAGTTGTGACTTTTGGTGAACTATAGCCGTCTCCATGGCATCGTGTTGTGGGGGTGTCGGAGTATAGTTTCCTGCCCCATCGGGTTTTCCCCATCAGGTGGATTGGCGGGAGTGTTAAGGCAATGAAGTCACTGGAACCCAAGCTGTTGCTGGCGACCGGCGTGGCGGTGTTGGCGGCCTCCGGAATCGCGCCGTACGACCGGATGACGTGGTTTTTGGAGGTGCTGCCGGTGCTGGTGGCGGTCCCGGTCCTGGTGCTGACGGCGCGGCGGTTCCCGCTGACGCCGTTGCTCTATCGGTTGCTCTTCCTGCACGCGCTGGTGCTCATCCTGGGCGGACACTACACCTACGAACGGGTGCCGATCGGAAACTGGGTGCGCGATGCTTTCCATCTAGCGCGGAACCACTACGACCGCCTCGGCCATCTCATGCAGGGCTTCGTGCCGGCCCTGGTGGCGCGGGAACTGCTGCTGCGGACCTTGCCGCTGCGGCCGGGGAAATGGCTGTTCGCACTGGTCACCGCCTCCTGCCTTGGGATCAGTGCCGGCTACGAGCTGCTGGAATGGGCCTCGGCACTGCTGCTCGGCCAGGGCGCCGACGCCTTTCTCGGGACCCAGGGCGATCCGTGGGACACCCAGTGGGACATGTTCCTGGCCCTGATCGGCGCCGTCAGCGCGCAACTCCTGCTCGCCCGCCCCCAGGACCGCCAGTTGGCGCGCCTTCGTAGCAAAACGCAAACGACCGCCGCTGTCCTTTGCGCACCGACCCAGGATCAATGGAGCGAGGTGTGATGGCATGATGGATCAACTTAAGCCCGGCCTTTTGGGCAAAACAGTGGCGGCGGACAGCCGGCGGATCGAGTTCGATTTTTTGAACGAGCAGCTTCTTTAGAAACGCCGTTAGGGGTGGCTTTTTCCACCGGCCCCATAGGTCCTATGGGTCGCATAGGTCCCTGACCTTTCCGTTGCGCGGCAGAAACTGGGCGGCCAGCAGGACGGCGAACGCCGCCAGCAACCCTTTCCACGCCAACACGACCGGCACCGCCGCGTAGAGGGTCAGCCACAGGGTGAACTGGACCGTGCCCCAGGGAATCCGGGAGGCCGTCGCGCCGGCCGCCCGCCCCAAACGCCGCCACTGGCGGCCGATCAGCCACAGGAACAACCCGCCCAACCCCAGATAAAACAGGAAGGCTACGGCGATGATCGGCGGCAGCCGGCCGCCGGTCACCGCCGGCAGGCCCGCCACTGGCTGGCGGGTGAACAGGAACAGCAGGTTCGCCTCCCCCAGGTACGGCGCTTGGCCGCGGGCGGCCGCCGACAGGATGCGGGCGCCCAGCCACCTCGGCGGCGCGTTCGGGATAGAGGTCGGGGGCGTAGAGCAGGGCGTAGGAATTGCCGATGCCGCGCGACGGGCTGTCGCTGCGGCCGGAGGCGACGTCGGCCTCATAGGCCAGCAGGCCGCAGGCGTCCAGGCGCGCCCCGGAAAATGCTCGCCACTCGCGCGCCGCGAAGGCGCGGTGGTCGGTACCCAGCAGCGGGTCGGCCCGGCGGATGCACCAGACCGCCGCCAGCACGTCCAGCGGGTAGCATTCGCCGGGATAGTCGTGGAGCAGGCCGTGGGGCGCGGCGTCCAGCGCCGCCGCCAGAGTCTCCACCTGGTCCAGCAGCAGCGCGTGATGACGGCGGTCGCCGGTGACCGCCTCGTAGTCGGTCAGTCCCTGGATGAGCATGCCCCGGAAAAAGACGTTCTCCCGGTGCCGTCAATAGGCGATCAGGTGAATGGGTGCATCACGTTCGATGTCGGCAAACCGCGCCGACACGCTCATGGCCGCCAATTGTTGCGCCCAGTGGTCCATATTGTATTCCGTCGCCCCGTACCAGGTATAGGCGGGCAGGGAAATCACGGCGGCGGGATCCTTTTCGCGGTCGGCCACCATGAACAGCAGTTGGCGGGTGCGGGAATCGACGAGGCGGGCCTCCATGGAAACGGTGCCGGTGGCCATCATTCGCGTCACCAGGCTGACCCCGGGCACCAGCAGATTGGCCGCGGTGCCCACGTAGTTCAGCTCCGCCTCGGTCGGCCGCAACCAGGTTACGGCCAGTTCCAGCGTCAGGGTGCGTGGCCGCGGCCGGTTCACTACCTTGAAACCGCCCCGGGATTCCACCTTGCGCAGTTCCTGGACGAAGCTGCCGCGCATGTAGTTGCCAAGGGTCGCCAAGTCCTGCCGGGTGCTTTCGGGGTCATCCCTGCCGGCTTGTTTCCACAGACGGTCCCGCAGTAGGTAATTGGTGTTGACGGGGGCCACATAAATGCCGGAATACCGCCGCCAGTCGATCCCTCGGGCCTGCCACAAATAGTGGAAGGGAAAGGACGGTGGTTGTCGGACCAGCAGGCGGTGGTCGGGCAGAAATGTCGTCAGTTCCGGCGGGTCACAGCGCATCGCCTGCTGAACCGTGCCGCAGCCCGCCAGCAACAGTGCCGCCAATCCGGCGCAGGCGGCAACGGCGGCTCGGTTCGTCATGATGCCTTTCCGGCGGGGCGGGGGGTCAATCGTTCGGTTTCTTGGAAAAACGTACTCCAGAAGCGGCGGGTGGCAAGTTTGTCCGTATAGATGAAAACCCGCCGGCTGCCGGGAACCGCAGGAGCCCGTGCCCGCCAATTTCGGCTACGAACACCCGTGGTAGTTTTGGATAAGTGGTTGCGGATTAAGGATGATTTTCTCGCCAAGATCGCAAAGCCCGCCAAGGAAAATCAGCAATTGTCTGAAATACGCACGAATTTTCTCTGCGTTCTTGGCGGTCTTTGCGAGAGAATACAAAAATCGGCCGCTTCATCTTGCCGGGCGTGACTCGGCGGCCGTCCGCCGGCGCCAGGCGGCCGGGGATTCACCGGCGGCCTCGCGGAAGCAGCGGATGAAATGGCTGGGACTGTCAAACCCGCAGCTTTTGGCGATGACAGAGAGTTTGTAGCGCGTGGTCCGCAACAGCGCCTTGGCCCGTTCGAGCTTCAGGCGCCGCAGCAGTTGCACGGCCGAGACGCCGCCCTCGCGCCGGCAGGCGGCCAGCAGGGTATTCTGGCACACCCCCAGCCGCGCCGCCAGTTCCGGAATGCTCGGGAACCGCATCGGTTCCGTCTGACACAGCCGGACCGCCCGTTCCATCAGGGACACCGGCGCTTCCTGTGGCGTTTCACCGCCGCCCTGGTGGCAGATCTCGGCTAGGCGGAACAACCGGCTCAGGAAATGGGCCGCCGGTACCGGCCGGGCATCTTGGGAGGCCGCCAGGATTTCCTTAAACAGGATGAGCACGCCCTGACGGTTGGCTGGCGAACAGAGGATCTGGTCGGACGCCAGCCCGAATAACGGTGGCAGTCTGGCAATTCCGGGGCCTTCCAGGTTGATCCAAATAGTGGTCAGAGGCACGCCCCGGTGCTCGGTCAGCCGGTGCCACATGCCGGGGCGGAAACAGACCACCTCGCCGGGGGCCACCAGGAAATCCTGCTTTTCGGTCCGCTCATGGGCGGTGCCGGCCACGACGCAACTGAGGATCAATTGGGACGGGATCAAGTGCCAGTCAACGGCGGTGCCCCGGCCGACGAACCGGCCGATGGCCGTCGGCTGGAACCCCAATCCGCCCTGGATGAATTCGGCAAGGGAATACATGCTGTGAAAAATCGCCTAAAATTGTGAATAATGGATACCGCCATGTGGTGGTGGTTGCAGAATAACATATTACCTTGGAACTGAGTTGATCAGTGTCGGGTAAAAGTAGGTGTGTGAAATAAAGAACCTGTCGCCCAGTGTGAAAAGGTGAATGTGATCGTTTAACCGGCCGCTGTTGGGAACCCCCTTTTGAGGAAAGGCGGTTCCCAAGCCCTCCGTCAAACCTTTTTGTGCCCTTTGCGGATTCCGCAGGCAGCCCTCGCACGACAGACTGCGCCGGGGATCAACGGGGCT
>CAITYL010000071.1 GCA_903896595.1 uncultured Lentisphaerota bacterium | reverse complement strand
GCCTCCATCCGCGTGTAACACCCCAGCTTCCCGCCGCCAGCCGATCCCGTGCGGTGAGTACAAAGTTCTGAGATTAGGGCTTGCAGCCCGGCGGCGGGTCGTTCCCGCGCTACAAGCGCTCGGCTACAGCATCCGACGATGACGGGTTCGTCCGCCCGGGGACGGGCGGCTCCCGGTGATGGGAAAACCGCGTTGCGGACAACTGAAAGATCCGAAGTTTTGAACAAAAGGTCGCGAAGACCGCAAAGAACGATTCCCCATAACCGCCAATCCAGCCTTTGCGATCTTTGCGGTCTTCTGTTTTAAACGACACCTTGTGTGAACTTTTTCCCTCACGTATCATGGTTAGACGCTACTGGGGGTTGGTTGTCCCCCCCCGGCCCCCTAGGACGAGGGGCTTAATTTGCATTAATTTAATACCAATAAGTTTTTTAAAATTAGATCAATTAAATACCAAAAAAATAAAAAAAAGATAATTTTAAAAATTTAATACCGATTGGCTTGTAATTTTCTTTTTTCGGGGTATGGTAAGTGACGTAAACTCAAACCTGCCAGAGGTGTGGTTTTCATGTCCCTCCAGCCCAAGCCAACCTATAACAGCCGCGCCGTCCGCCTTGGTCAGCAACTGCGGGCGGATCTCCGGCGCGGCCGGTTCACGCCGGGCGAGCAATTGCCGGCGGAGCGGGACTTGGCGGAGCAATACGAGGTCTCTCGGTCGACCATTCGCCGCACCCTGGAGATGCTGGTGGCGGACGCGTGCCTGGTCAAAACTCCGCGCCGCGGCGTCAAAGTGCCAGCCGCGCCCGCTCGTACGCCGGCGGACAACGGCCTGGTCGCCTGGATCACCCTGTCGTTATCCGCCGATGCCGATGAATACACCCGCGGCCTGCATACCGCGCTCGACCCGGATTACACACTGGGGGTCTATTGCGCCCATGCGGACACTGAGTACTATGCCAAGCTGGTCGACAAAGTGGCGGCCATGCGGCCGGCGGGCATCGTCCTGGAAGGCGGCTCGCCCACCGGCCTGCCGCTCTACAATGCCAAGACCTTGGCGGAAACCGGCATTCCCGTGGTTATTATTGGCGAAGACGATCCGTCCGAACTGGACTGCGACCGGGTGATCAGCGCCCGCTTCCATGGCAGCCGCAAGGTGGGGCAGTATCTGGTGCAAAAAAATTACCGCGACTTGGCCCTGGTGACGGAGCTGGCCCCGAAACAGCAGGCCGCCATGGTGCGCGGACTCCGCAGCGCCTTGCGGCCGGCCGGCATCCCCCTGCCCGATGCGCGGGTGTTCCATTTTCAGGCTCCGCGCGGCCTGGCGCAACCGCCCGATCCCTATATTGACGCCCAGGAATTCATGGCCCGCCTACTGGCCGACGGCTTCCGCTGCGGCACGGTGGTGACCGAACACGATTATCCCGCCGTCGGCATTCTGCGCGCCATCCTGGCCGCCGGCATCCGGGTGCCGGAGGAGATGCAGGTAATCTCGATTGCCCGCTGCCATGCCGAGGCCGCTTCCCCGATGCGGCTGACCACCCTGGACGACCATCACGAAGAGCTCGCCTGCATTGCCGGCGAGGTCCTGCGGCGCCGGATGAACAATCCTGCCCTCCGCCCGGCCGTCCACCACGTCATCAGCGGCGACATGATCATCGGCGAAACCGGCTAGCCTGCATTATTCATGAACGATTATTGGCAGATCATCACAGATTTTGATGCGGATTCACCACGATAGAACGCGAAAGATCGCAAAAGAAAAGGCGGGTCCGGATTTTTCTTTCGCGCTCTCTGCGTTCTTTCGCGGTTAATCGCATGATGGTGAATAATTCAGGCTAGTCTTTTCATATCCGGTGCGGCGGCCGATGCCTGGGAGCGGCGGCCGCATCGGCCCATTCAACACTCCCAGGCACGCATCACCAAAAGGAACGTTCACCATGAAGAAACAAGCCCTGTTCTGCATGCTGCTGCTGGCGGGAGGATTGACGGTGTCCCTGGCCCAGGCCGATGTCACCCGCGTTGACTACAAGATGTTTGAAGGAACGGATGATGTCGGGGGTTTCACCAGCGGCAATACCTGGCTGGCCACTCTTGAGCACAGCGCCGACACCGCTTACACTGGAACCGCCTCCATGAAGGTCAATGTCCAAAACAATATCACCGGAGGCGAGAGCTGGCAGGCCTACCAGTGGACGGGCGGCGGCTGGTCAACCACCCCCTATATGGAAATTCATATCAAAAACAGTTCAGCCACCTATACGGCGGGCAACCTGTCGGTGCAATTTTGGAATTGGAACAAAAGCGGTGATAAATGGGATGGCACCTACACCTTCGACATTCCCACCAATGATAGTCAATGGCACACCATTTATTACGACATGACGGCTTATAACCCCAGCAGTACTGGTGGGTTCCGGTTCCTCACCAGCAACCTCAGTACCGGGACTTACTACATTGACGACATGACACTGGTCTCCGCCATTCCCGAACCGGCGAGCTTGGCCTTGTTGGGGCTGGGCGGGCTGGCCCTGCTGCGCCGGCGGCGGCGCTGAGAGGAAAAAGGGACCTAAATGACCTAAAGGACCAAAAAGGTGCCAGCCTCAAACCCAGTCACGGGGTTTTCCGCCATCACTCCGTCCCTTGGGTCGCTTAGGTCCTTTAGGTCCTTTGCTCCTTTCCCGGCTCTCCCATGGCTTCAGACAAGGACGCCCACGCCATGAAACGCTTCACCCTGATCGAACTGCTGGCATGCCCAGCCGTAGTCCCGAGCCACGGCGACGGGCGAAGGCCTGTTCGATCGGCGTTTACGCTGATCGAACTGCTGGTGGTCATTGCCATCATCGCCATCCTGGCGAGCATGCTGCTGCCCAGCCTGGGCAAGGCCAAGGACTCGGCCAAGCGGCTGGCGTGCATCAATAATCTGAAGCAGTTGGGGCTGGCCATCTGCACCTATGCCACCGATTATGACGACGCCCTGCCGCATACCGGCAAGGTCTCCACCGACGGCCCATGGAGCGGCAATGTCGAGTTCGGCTGGTACTGGCAATACCAGGAACCGTTCGTCAACCTTCTCTATCCCAATTACGTCAAGAACGGCCGGCCATTCTTCTGCCCGCTCGAGGACGGCAGCAAGCGTTCCTACAAGACCAACTGGCAACCGGACGGCAACTATTGGATGAAGGAATACCAGGGCATCAGCTATTCTTTCTACGGTGCCTGGGGCAGCGGCCAAACCCCAACCACCTTCGGCTGGGCCATGACGGCGGTCAAGCGGCTGCGGGATCCGGTCCAGTGCATGATGGCCGACCAGTACGGTTGGTGGTCCAGCGGCGGCTGGTACGAAAACCATGACTTTGGCGCGCGCTCACCTGATGGTGGCAGCATCGTCCGGGCCACCACCCACCACCTGCTGTTCATGGACGGCCGGGTCTCCAAGCAAAACGTCACCCCGTCGTTTAGCGGCAGCATCTGGGAGGAATCGGTCCTCAGTGATGTGACGAAGTAACGGCGGTGGATTCGGTGGACACTGTGGACCGCGTGGACACCGTGAATGCCGCACCGCAACCGCCCCACATTCACCGGGTCCACGGTGTCTACGCGGTCCACAGGGTCCACCATTGTCAGGCAAAAAAGAAAAATACCATCATGCATCTGCCCCCACTCCGCAACCTCGCCGCCGCCCTGGCCGCCGTCGCCCTCGGCAACGCCCCGGCGCCAGCCTCCAACCTGCTGGTCAACGGCGATTTTGCCCAGGCCGCCCCCGACGGCCAGCCGCTGAATTGGAAGCTGGATGCCACCGGCAATATCAAGATGACCGTCGTCCCCAAGGCTGGCCACGAGTTGGGCACCAACGCGTTGCAGGTGGTGGACAAGTCCAATTATGGCGGTGGTATCGGCCCCCTGCGCCAGTTCGTGCCGCTGCGGCCGGGCCGGGAATATGCCATCAGTTGCTGGAACCAGGGCAATGCGGGCGGCTACCTCTCCTTCGCCCTCGGCAACAAATGGCATGACCGCCTGTGGCTCCGGGGCGGCGCCGACTGGACCTGGTACGGTATGGAATTCATCTGTAACGCCGATGAAATGGCCTGGCCCGGCGCTTACGAGATCTGCCTGCAGGTCCAGGACTTCTGCGACGCCCGGGTGGCGGACGCCCGGCTGGAGGCGCTCAACGCCCTGGCGGAGATCGCCCTCCCCTACGATCCGCTGGCGCGCATCTGCGTCGTTCCCCCCGCCGCGTTCGAGGCCAACCGCACCAGCCTGCCGGCCGGCCTGCCGCAACTGGCCCCGCGCCTCGAAGGCGTTCCTGGCCAGGGGCTGCCCAAGGTGGCCACCCCCTTTTCCGCCGCCGCCACCGTCACCCTTGCCTATGATGACCAGGGCCTGATTCTCTACGCCAAGATCGACGATGACAAGCATTTCGCCAATCCCGGCGCGGACATGTGGAACGGCGACTGCCTCCAAATCGCCATTGACCCCGATGGCAATCTGAACCCCGACCGCGACGTCAAGGACATCGAGCTCGGCCTCAGCCTCTACGACGGCAAGCCCGACAATTACTGCTGGACCCTGAACCGCGCCCTCACTCCGGGCGAACTCGAATACCGGGTCACCCCGCTTCCCAACGGCTATTTCATCGCCGCCCGTCTCGCCTGGAGCTTCTTGAAGGAGGTCGGCGTCAAGGGCAATGGCCGCTTCGGCTTCAACATGGTGCTCAATGACTCCGACGACGGCATCAACCGCCGCGTCGCCGCGCTGGCCCCCGGCCTCTACACCTACAAGGGCAACAAGGACAGCACGCTCTGCCTGCTCAAGGGCAGGTGCGCCCCCGTGGCCCTGCTCCCCGAAGCCCCCGTGGTCAGTGATTATTTCCGCGCCAAACTGGTCGTCATCCCGACGGCCGCCGACACCGTCCCGGCTTACCGGTTGCGCGCCACCGCCTCGGATGGCAAGGTCGTCGAGATTTCCCTGCCCTGTGACACCGTACCCCAAGCCGGCGTCCCCCTGGCGGGCACGCTCAAACTAAAAACCGCGGAACTGCGTGGCGGCGCCATCCGGCTCGCCGTGCTCAACGGCGCCAAGGTGGTGGCCACCGCCACGGTCGAGAAAAAGGATTTCTACGGAAAATGCCGCGCCCAGTTCACCGCTCTCAAGGCCCGGGGCGCCACCAGCCTGGCCAAAGCGGCAGCCGTGACGGCAAAAACGCCGCGGCCCCGATTGACCGCCGCCACCGCCATCTATGAACGGCAGATTGCCCTGCTGGAGAAAGACTTGTCCGATACCGTCCAGGAGCGCAAGGACTACTACGGCGAGCGCGGTCTGCGCATCTGCGACGAACTGGCCCAGCTGCTGACGGTCATCGACACCGAGATTGCCGACGCCCAGGCCGGCCGCGCGGCGCCCGCCGACTACCAATACCGCAGTTCACCGAAAACTCTTCGCGGCGGCTATTTCGAAACGACCATGGCCGATGCCGCCACTGGCGCCACGGCGGAACGCCCCGTCATCTTCTCCGGGTACGGCCACTTCATGGGGGCGGTAAACGACATTGAATGGTTCCCCAAAATCGAGGCCAATGCCATCCAGTTCGAGACCGGCCCCGACCGCTTCGTCACCGGCGAGCGTCCGGACGGTTCGTTCATCATCGACACGACGGAGGCAAAAAACCTCTCCAAGGTATTGACCCGGGCCTGGAACAGCAACGTCGCCGTCATCTTCCTGCTGTCGCCGCACTACTACCCGGAATGGGCGCTCACCCGCCATCCGGAAGCGGCCTGGAACTCCGGCAGTTTCCTGCGCTACGACATCCAGCATCCCTACGCGCGCAAGCTGTTGGAAGCCTACCTTACCGCCCTTATCCCGGTTCTGCGCAACAGCCCCGGCGCCGGCGCCATCCACAGTTTCTGCATCTCCAACGAGCCCTCCTACCGTCCCAGCCTGCGCAGCGACTTCACCCGCGACCGCTTCATCCAGTACCTGAAGAAGCGTTATGCCGGCGACCTCGCGAAACTGAACGCCGCCTGGGACACCCATGCCGCCTCCTTCGCAGCCGCCGTTCCGGCCACCGATCCCACCGTCGACACCCCGGCCAAGGGGCAGTACTACGATTTCTGCGCGTTCAAGGCGGATGAGTTCGCCGACTGGCACAGTTGGCTCGCCGCCACCGTCAAACGCCTGTGGCCCGGCGTCGCCGTCCACAGCAAGCAGCTCGGCGGTTTCGGAGTCGACACCGCCGCCGACTTCGAGCGCTTCGGCACGTTCAGCGATGTCAATGGCACCGACAACGGCATCTGCTATGTCCCCGATACCGACAGTTTCTGGCGGGGCGACCTGTTCTTCAGTCTCATGACCTCCCTAAAACCGGTGCACATCGTCAATTCCGAAACCCACCTGACCCCCGATCTCTGCGAAAGCCCGATCACGTATGCGCCGGTCTACACCGCCCTCTTCCAGCAATTCGCCCAGGGCGTGGCCGGCTCGGCCGTCTGGGTGTGGGAAGACACCGGGTTTGACCTGTTCAAGGAACGGCACTGCTTTGTCGGCGACATCTACCGCCGACCGATGGCCATTCTCGCCATCCGCGACGCCAGCGCCGACGCCAACCGCCTGGCCCGCGACCTCCGCGACAGCTTCAACGTCCCGGCCCTGGCCGCCATCCTCTATTCCCGTGCCACGCTCACCCTGAGCCCGACCGCCGCGGACGACACCACCGCCGCCTACGACGCCCTGGCGGGCACCGGCCGCAAGCCCGGCTTCCTCTCTGAGAACCAGTTGCAGGCCGGCCAGACCGGCACCGTCAAGCTTCTGGTCGCGGCGGCCGCCGCCTATGTCGAGCCGGCGACGGCCCAGGCGCTGCTCCGCTTCGCGGCCGCCGGCGGCCGCATCGTGACGGTGGGCGACAGCTTCAAGTACGATACCAATGGCCATCCGCTGACCGTCACCGTGCCGGTAACCGCAAAACTGGACCGCGCGCTGCTCAAAAAACCGGCGGAACTGACGGCAGCCCTGGCCAAGCTTGCGGACACCGCGCTCGGCCCCCTGCCGGTCCGGGTGACCGCCAAGGCCGGCGCCGGCGCCGAATGGCGGTGCGTCGCCATGCCCGATGGCAGCTGCCTGGTGAACCTGGTGACCTACGGCAAAACCCCCGTCCCCGTGGAACTGGTGATGCCGGCCGGCGCCACTGCGGTTGACCTGATCTCCGGCCAGGCGTTCGGTCGCAGTTTCATCTTGCCCCCGCGCCAGCCGCTGCTCCTGAAAGTGACGCCCCCGGCGGCGCCACCCCCCGTCGCGGCGGCGCCACCGTCCCCTCAAAAACCGGCCCGGACCTGGTTGCTGTGGCCGTGGTGACGTGGGGATTGCAGTCCAGGGTTTGCAACCTATCGACTATACGCATTTTTCAGTCGTATGAGGTGCTTTCAAATGTAACGCGGTTTTCCCATCACCGGGAGCCGCCCGTCCTCGGGCGGACGAACCCGTCATCGTCGAAGACGTGCAGAATTGGTTTG
>CAITYL010000070.1 GCA_903896595.1 uncultured Lentisphaerota bacterium | reverse complement strand
GTGGTTGTGGCATGACGGCGGTTCAATCAACAGGGCGGAACTGGTGTGACGCCATCGCTGTCCGCCCGAGGACGGGCGGCTCCCGGTCTTGGAATAACGCCGACATTGCCTGCGGAACGGTTGTGCCTTCAGACATTCCGCGGGTTTTGTAAGAGTCTCGAATAATATAGGGTAACGCGTCAGACGACGTGCCGGTCGCACATTTTGCGGAAATGGTAGCCGTAGATGGCCAGGGTGATGGCCTGGTGCAACCGCCGGGGATGCCGGAATTGCGTCCACAGCAGCAGCCGCCAATACTGGACGCGTTCCCGCCCGACAATGCCGAGCCGCCAAAAGGACAGGACGAGCGCGTGGATATCCGAGAAGCGGAGAGGTGACCGCGTCCGGGGAGGGCTGGCGGTGCCGAGGAGGGTGCGGAGACGCTGGTAGTAGTACTTGGGGGCGTAGATGTGTTGCAGAATACGCCGGTAGCCGTCCCGCAACGCCTCCAAGCCCATGACCGGCAGAATATTGGTGGTGCCGTCCACGTTGTCGCCCGAGGACTCCCCGCGCAGGCGGCCCTCCTTTTCCATGCGTGCATACAGCCGTGTTCCCGGCGGAGCCTGCAGCATCCCCACCATGGCGGTCACAATCCCGCTTTTTTGGATGAAATCGATCTGCCGCTGGAAAATGGACGGCCGGTCGTGGTCAAAGCCGACAATGAATCCGCCCTGCACTTCGAGCCCGGCGCGCTGAATCTGTTTCACGTCCTGCAGCAAGTCGCGGTTTTTATTCTGATGTTTCCGGCACTCGGTCAGACAGGTCTCGTCCGGGGTTTCAATGCCGATGAAAACTCGGGTGAAACCGGCGGCAACCATCATGGCCATCAGCGGTTCGTCTTCGGCCAGATTGATGGAGGCCTCGGTGTAGAAGGTGATTCCGCGTTTGCCTTTCCGCCAGGCGATCAGGGCGGGCAGGAGATCGGTTTTCAGAAACGCCGTGTTGCCGATGAAGTTGTCGTCCACAAAGAACACCTCCTCGCGCCAGCCCAAAGCATACAGGCTGTCCAATTCGGCCATGATCTGACGCACGGTTTTGATGCGCACCCGGTGCCCCAGCAGCGCGGTGACACTGCAGAAATCGCAGCCGAACGGGCAACCGCGGCAAAATTGGATGCTCATGCTGGCGTAGCGCCGGAGGTCGAGCAGCTCCCAGCGGGGGGCGGGCGTTTGATGCAGATCCGCGAACTGGTCGGACGCATAGACGCGCCGCGCCCGGCCTTGCGCCAGGTCGGCGAGAAACGGCGGCAGGGTCAGTTCCGCCTCGTTCAGGACAAAGTGGTCCACGCCGTCAAATGACGCCTGTTCGCCCATGAACAGCGGGCCGCCGGCCACGACGCGCAAGCCCGCCGCCTGGCAGCGGTCAATGACCTGGCGCGCCGACTCGCGCTGGACCGCCATGGCGCTGATGAACGCCGTGTCGGCCCAGTCCAGATCCCGTTGCTTGAGTCCGCGCACATTGGTGTCCACCAGCCGCAGCGACCACTCCGGCGGCAACATCGCCGCCACGGTCAGCAGGCCCAGGGGCGGGTGGGCCGCGCGCTTGCCCACGAATTCGAGCGCGTAGCGGAAACTCCAGAAGGTGTCCGGAAACTCAGGATAGATCAGCAGGACATTCATTGGTCACCTCAGTTGCGCCGCCGCGAACTCCCAGTTCGCCAGATGATCCAGGAAGGCCTGCACGAACTCCTGGCGGCGGTTTTGGTAGTCGAGATAATAGGCGTGTTCCCAGACGTCACACGTCAACAGCGGCGTTTGTCCGTGCGCCAGCGGCGTATCCGCGTTGGCGGTCTTGACGAGCTTCAGGGTGTGGCCATCCTGGACCAGCCAGACCCAGCCGCTGCCGAACTGTGCGACCGCCGTGGCGAGGAACGCGGTTTTGAACTCATCGAAACCGCCGAACGACTTCTCGATCAGGTTCAGCATTCGACCGGCCGGCCGGCCGCCGCCGGCCGGCTTCATGCATTTCCAAAAGAAGGCATGGTTCCAGGCCTGTGCCGCATTGTTGAAAACGGCCGCGTGGTCCGGTTTGCCCGCGCTCTCCAAGACGACCGTTTCCAGTGACGGTCCCGCCGCCCACGGCGTGCCGGCGATGAGCTTGTTCAGGTTGTCGACGTAAGCCTGATGATGCTTGGCGTAGTGAAACCCCATCGTCCGGGCCGAGATGTAGGGGGCCAGCGCGTCCTGGGCGTAGGGCAGGGCGGGCAGGGTGAACGCGGGCGCGTCGGCAACCATGGCGGGAGCGGTTGCGGACTCCCCGGCCATCCCCCCAACGGCCATGCCCATCACCGGCACCAAGATCCGAATGACGGACCAACTCGTGCTGACATGTGGATTCATCGTTTTGCTCCTTCTGGGTTGTGTTGCACAGCTCCGCTGACCGGATGCTCGAGGTGCGCGCCCCGCAGAGGGTCCTACGGTAAATTAGCACGCAGACCAGAACTCTTCCCAACCCGGCATAGCCGGAACCAAAACGAACATCGAACAAGACAAAAATATCCAATATCCAACAAGGAATGTCCAAGGATGAAGGAAATGCCATTATTTCTGTTAAAAAGTACATTTTACTTGGACATTGGACATTCCTTGTTGGACATTGGACATTCCTGTCAGTGGACGGTTAGGCTGACGGTGTGCTCCTGAGCATCGTCCCGCAGGGGAACGGTGGTTCCGGATAGTTTTTGTCCGTCAAGGATGAGCGACGCCGTGGTGGCGCCGCGGGTGACGGTGATGTGATAGACGGTTTGCCGGTAGCGGTAGTGGATTTTGAAGGTCGTCTAAGCGTTTGGCAGACGGGGTGCCAGGCGCAACTGATCGCCTTCCAGGTTCACGCCCAGCAGGGTTTCGACCAGCAGCCGGTACATCCAGCCGGCGGAGCCCGTATACCAGGTCCAGCCGCCCCGGCCGGTGTGCGGAGCGACCGCATAGACGTCCGCCGCAACGACATAGGGTTCAACCTTGTAGGTGGCGATTTGTGCCGCGGTCCCGCCGCGCCGAACGGGGTTGATCAGTGCGAAGAGTTCCCAGGCGCGGTCGCCGTCCCCCATCAGGGCGAAGGCCATGGCGGTCCAAATCGCGCCGTGGGTGTATTGGCCGCCGTTCTCACGCACGCCCGGAATGTACCCTTTGATATACCCCGGATTGAGTGGCGAGTGGTCAAACGGCGGATCAAACAATTGGATGAGTCCAGCGTCGCGGCGGACCAGGCGCTGATCCACGGCGTGCATGGCCTGGCGGGCGTGGGCCGGGTCGCCGGCGCCGCTGAGCACCGCCCAGCTTTGCGGCAGGGAATCGATCTGGCATTCCGGATTGGTCTGGGAGCCGAGCGGTTCGCCGTTGTCGAAGTAGGCGCGGCGATACCATTGGCCGTCCCAGGCGTGGCGTTCGATATTCGCTTGCAGTTGCCGGGCCTGGTCGAGGCAGCGTTCGGCAAACGCGGGATCCTGGCGGGCGCCCGCCAAGGGGGCAAACTGGGTGAGCACGTCGTAAAGAAAGAACGCCAGCCAGACACTTTCGCCGCGGCCCTGATTGCCGATCCGGTTCATGCCGTCATTCCAGTCGCCGCAGCCGATCAGCGGCAGGCCGTGTTCGCCAAAGGTCAGTCCGCGTTCGATGGCGCGCACACAGTGCTGATAAAGCGTCGCCGATTCTTCGGAGCGGGTCGGCAAATCGTAATACGCCTCCTCCTCCGGCTTGACCGGGCGGGCCTCCAGGAAGGTGATATTTTCATCGAGCACGCCGGTGTCCGCGACACACGTCACATAACGGCAAGTCACATACGGCAGCCACAGATAGTCGTCGGAAAAATGCGTGCGCACGCCGCGGCCCGTCGGCGGCTGCCACCAATGTTGCACGTCGCCTTCGCGGAATTGATGGGCGGCGGCGCGGAGCAGATGGTCGCGGGTGAGAGCCGGCTCGGTATGCACCAGCGCCATCACGTCCTGCAACTGGTCACGGAAGCCATAGGCGCCGCCGGATTGATAAAACCCGGTCCGGCCCCAGAGGCGGGCGCTCAAGGTCTGATACACCAGCCAGCCGTTGACCAGCACGTTCACGGCGGGATCGGGCGTCTCCACGTTGACGGCCCCGAGGGTGCGGTTCCAATACGACCAAACCTCTTCAAGCGCCAGACGGCTGGCATCGGTCCGGCGAAACCGTTGGATCAGGTTTTGCACGTCCGCCGTGTTTCGTCCCACGCCGAGGCGAAAACTTAGTTCATATTCCTGTGCATCCGGCAGCTCGACCATGACTTGCAGGGCACCGCAGGGGTCCAGCCCCGCCCCGACTTTGCCGGACAGGCGCGTGCGCTTCAACGCCGCGGGCTGTGCCAGGCTGCCGTTGCGGCCGATGAATTCTTTCCGGTCGCCGGTGAGGGTGCGCGCGTCGTCGTTGACGTCAAGAAAAACGGTGCGCGCGGCGAATTCGGTGTTGTAGGCGTTGCGCGCCAGCAGGGCGCCGGTCTTGAGGTCCACTTCGGTTTGCACGTGCAGCAGGTTTTTTGACCGCAGGTCGCCCAACACCCATTCCCAGTAGCCGGTGACCGACAGGCGGCGGGGGCGTCCCGAGAGGTTGCGCATTTTCAGCACCGAGAATTTCACCGGGGCATCCATTGCCACATAAACCCACAACTCGGAGGCGATGCCGTGTTCGGCATGTTCGAACACGGTGTAGCCAAAGCCATGGCGAATGATATAGGGCGTGGCGCCGCGCGCCGGCAGCGGGGTGGGCGACCAAAACTGTCCGGTCTGCTCATCCCGGATATAAAGCGCCTCGCCCGTGGTGTCCTGGACGGGGTCGTTGCTCCAGGGGGTCAGGCGAAATTCGTGGGCGTTTTCAATCCACGTGTAGGCGGCGCCACTCTCGGACACCACCGTTCCGAAGTGCGGATTGGCCAGCACATTGATCCACGGCGCCGGCGTCATCTGGCCGGGGTGCAGGGTGATGACATATTCATGGCCGTCCGGGGTAAAGCCGCCAAAGCCGTTGGCAAACATCAACTCGCGCGGGGCGGGCGGGGCGGGCGGTTCGGCGGCTTTGGCGCGGGTGGGGGTCAGGGCGGGGATGGCGGGCTCCAAAACCGTACGGTGTTCGAGTTGCTCCGCCAGGGTTCCCCGTTCATCATCCAGCACAATGCGCGCGGCGGCTTGCAGCAGCACGCGGTCCTCGTTGGGGATTTGTTCGAGGCGCCGGACGAAGATGCCGCCCGGCTTGTCCAGCATTTGCGCTTCAATCCCCGACGCAATCAAGTTGGTGATCTGGTCATGTAGGGACTGGCGGTACACCGTGCTGTCTTCGTTCAGAATGACCAGTTCGACGGTCAGCCCTTTCATGCGCCAGTACGAGTGCGCCTGGATCAATTGCCGGGCGAGTTCGATCTTGGCCGGGTCGCTGATGCGGAGCAGGACGATCGGGGCGTCGCCCGAAATGCCGTAACTCCACAGGCCGCTTTGGCCGCGCCGGTTGCCGCGCAGCACCCCGGGGGCGGCCCGGCGGGCGGGGTCGGCATAAATCAAGGCACTGGCCAGCCGGCCATAGAGCTGCGCCTCCGCCTCGGTGGCATTGAGCTGGTGCAAGGTCACCTGGCTGTGGGTCCAGGCGAGGTCGAAGGCGCGGTCCGCCATGCGGGAGCTTTGGTATTTTTCCGCCTGCGCCACCGCGGCGTCGCGGGTTTCGGTCACGCCGAACACCAAGTCAATGACGGCGGTCTCATGGGGCGGCAGCGTGACCGTGCGCCGCAGTGACAGGATGGGGTCGAGCACGGAGCCGACGGTGTTGGACAGCGGCGACGCATCCCGCATGGCGGCCGGGGCGGCCAGGGTGCCGCCGCGGCCGACAAAGCGGGCCCGGTCGGTTTCACAGGAAATCTCGCCCAGCTCCCCCACCTGCCCCACCATCAGGTGCAGCAGCCACGGCGGCCGCTCTTCCTGGGAACGGGCCCGACGGGTGCAGAGCAGGGCGGCGGCGGGGCGCAAAAATTCGGTTTGCACGAAGAGATTGCTGAAGGCGGGATGCGCCGCGTCCGCGGCCGGCGGCGCGAGCACCACCTCCGCGTAACTGGTCAGTTCAATGACACGGGTCAGCGGGGTGCGGTTGGTAATGGTGATGCGCCGCAATTCCACGTCGTCTTCCGGTGACACGCTGATCTCGGTGTGGAGGTCGAGGCCGGCGTGGCGCTGGCGAAATTCCGCGCGCGCCTGGGTGAAAATGGCTTCGTAGCTTTTGGTGGTGAGCAGGGTGGGTTGATACGTCGTGGACCAGATCTCGCCCATCGCCAGGTCGCGCACATAAACAAAGGTGCCCCAGCAGTCGCGCGTGGCGTCTTCGCGCCAGCGGGTGACGGCCAGGTCGCGCCAGCGGCTGTAGCCGCCGCCGGCGCTGCTGACGACGACCTGATAGCGTCCATTGGACAGCAAGTGTCCCTCCGCCGCCGCCGCCGAGGGATTTTTGAACACCCGCATCACACTTTCGCTGTCGCCGGACAGCAGCCGCGAGGCCTCTGGCGACGCATCGTCGGCCAGCACGCTGGCGGCGGTCTTGGGCACCCGCTCCTGCAACAGCAGTTCCGCGGCCTTGAGCACGGGGCAGGCCAGGAAGCGCCGTTGCATGGCGTTGTCCCGTAATAGATTGGTCAGGGCCAGCAAGCTCATGCCCTGATGATGCGCCATAAAAGAGCGGATGGTCACGCTGGTTTTGTCCGGCGGCAGGCGGGTTGGCGTGTAATCCACCGCTTCATAGAAACCGTAGGTGCCGGCGCGCCCCTCGGCCGCCAGCCGTTGCAGGTTTTCACACGCTTCAACCGGTGCCACCATCAGCGCCATGGCGGTGGCGTACGGCGCGATCACCAAGTCTTCGGCCAAACCCCGCTTCAGCCCCAGGCCCGGCACGCCGAACGCGCGGTATTGGTAGTTTAAGTGGACGTCAGTCCGGTTGTAGCCCGATTCGGAAATGCCCCACGGCACGCCGCGCAGGCGGCCATACTCAATTTGTTGCTGCACGGCGGCTTGGCAGGTGTGATCGAGCAGCGTGTTCTCATAGGTGGGCATCACCAGCAGCGGCATCAGATATTCAAACATGGAGCCGCTCCACGACACCAGGATCGGTTCGCCCCGTGACGCAATCAGCAGGCGGCCCATGGAAAACCAGTGGTCCTGCGGGATTTGCCCCAGGGCGATGGCGACATAACTGCACAGCCGCGCTTCGGAGGCCAGCAGATCATAAAAACTGGTGTCACGCCGGCGTTCGGTGACGTTGAAGCCGATGGCAAACAAGTCCCGCGCCGGGTCAAACAAAAAGGTAAAATCCATCGCGGCCAGCTCGTCGCTTTGCCTGGCCAAGGTTTCCAGGGTGAGCAGGCGCTGGCGGGCCTGGTCGCTGGCGTCATGCAGACAGCGCGCCAGTTCCGGGCCGGCCGTTTCACGTTCCGGGCCGGGCGCCTGGTCAAAGGTTGAAAGCTCACGCAAGGTTGGCGCCCGGTCGAGTTTCTCTCCCGGCGCGGTGGCGGACAGGGTCAGCCACGGCGCGAGGGTCAGCAGCTCCGCCATCTGCTCCTCGCATTGCCGCCGCAGGGTGTGGGCCCAGCGTGTGGCGTCGTCCTCTCCGGCCGCCAGCGCGGTCGCGATTTGGGTTGCCCGGTCCGTCGCGCGTTTCAGCAACGCCAGCGCCGCGGACAAACCGGCGGGCGCTTTCGCCAAGTCGGCGTCCAGTTCGGCGAGGCCGGGCTGGTCGCGGGCCACCGTTCTGAACACCCCCACCGTGTCGCGCAGGCCGGCAAAAACCTGGGGAGTGAAGATTTTCTCATCGGCCAGCCCCCGCAGGCCGGCGCCGAGGGTCAGCAAATGTCCCGCCAGATTGCCGCTGTCCACGCTGGAGACATAAAGCGGGGGGAGCGGACGAAGGGTGTGGGTCTCATACCAATTGTAGAAGTGTCCACGATGCCGCTCGAGCCGTTGCAGGGTGGCGAGGGTGTCCTGGGTGCGCCGGACCACACCGCCTGCGGAAAGATAGCCCAAATCCCAGGCGGCCACATTCGCGAGCAGCGCCAGCCCCATATTGGTGGGCGATGTCCGCAAGGCGATCACTGGTCCGGGCGCTTCCTGAAAATTGTCCGGTGGCAGCCAATGCTCCTCGGCGGTGACAAAGGTCTCAAAATAATGCCAGGTCTGGCGGGCGGTGTGGCGCAGGAAGGTGGTTTGCGCCGCCGTCAGCTTCGAGGTCGCGGCGACCATGGGCCGGCTGATCCACCAGGCGATCCACGGGGCGGCGAACCACAGGCCAAGGAGCGGCAACGCCAAAGATAGCAGGGCGGGCTGCCAACCGGCAAGGAGAATGCCGGCCGCCAGGGCGACGCCGGGCGCGACCCACATCGCGGCATAAGCGCTGGCGAGGCCGGGGCGCGTGTTCTGTTCCGAATCGCTCGATGTCTGCCATTCGAGAAGATGCCGGCGGGTCACCAGCAGGCGCAGCAGCGTCCGGCCGATGGCGTCCAGGCTGATGAAGGCGTCGTAGGGGAGAAAGGCCAGGGTGAGAAAAAGCTGGCCGAGTTGCCGGCCGCCGGCGCCGGCCGTGTCGCGCAGATGCATGGCCCACGGCAACTCGGCCGGCTTGCGCACCAGGCCAACCAGCATCGCCAGCAGGCCGGGGAGCATGATGAGCATCAGAACCAGCAGCACGCTCTGGCCGCCGAGTTCAGGAACGAGCAGCCATGTCCCCGGTACGAGCAACAGCAGGGCAACCGGGATGAGACTGCGCCGCAGGTTGTCGAAAATTTTCCACTGGGACAACCGGGAAAGCGGATTGGGCGGGCGCGGGCCGGCGGCACTGGGCACCCGTGACCGGAGCCAGGCCATGATCTGCCAGTCGCCGCGAATCCACCGGTGGCGTCTGGCCATGTCGACGCTGTAGCGGGATGGATAATCTTCGTAGAAGGCCACGTCGCTGACGAGCGCCGAGCGGGCATGGCACGCCTCCAGCAGGTCGTGGCTGAGAATGGTGTTCTCCGGAAACCGCCCGGCCATGGCCCGTTCGAAGGCGTCCACGTCGTAGATGCCCTTGCCGGTGAACGAGCCTTCCTCAAATAGATCCTGGTAGACATCGGAAACCGCCCGCGTGTACGGATCAATGCCCGCGTCGCCGGCGTACAACCGGACGAACCAGGAGCGCCGGGCGCTCGGCAGGCTGACGCCGACGCGCGGTTGCATGATGGCGTAACCGGCGATGACCGTTCCGCGCGTGACCTCAAACACCGGCCGGTTCAACGGATGGGCCATGGTCCCCACAAGTTCACGGGCGGCGTCCCGCGGCAGCTGGGTGTCGGTGTCGAGGGTGATGACATACTTGATCGCCGGCAGGATGGCCGGCTCCCCCACGATTTCGGCAAAGCCAGCGGAAGCCCCGCCGCGCAACAGGACGTTGAACTCCGTGAGCTTGCCCCGCTTGCGTTCGTACCCCATCCACACGCCTTCTCCGGGGTTCCAGCGGCGGGGACGGTGAAACAGGAAAAAGAGGGTGGGTTCGGCGTCGGCATATTTGCGGTTGAGCCGCTCGATGCCGGCCCGCGCCCGCAGCCGCAGCGCGTCATCTCCTGGCATGTCCGCCGCGGGAGCGTCACGAAAATCGGTCAGCAGGGCAAAGTGAAGATGCGGGTCCCGATTCGCGAGATGGTGAATCTCCAAGGTTTCGATCAGGCGATCCACGCCGTCCGCGCTGGTGAGCATGGTGGGCACCACCACCATGGTCCGGCACTCGGACGGGATGCCGTTGGTATAATCCAGGCGCGGCAGCAGGCGGGGATGCACCAGCAGGGTGGACAGCCAATTCATCAATGCCACGGCCGGTTGACTGGCGCACAGGAGGAAAACCAGGGTGAAAACGAGGAGTTTCCAGCCCTGCACGTCCAGGCTCTGGGCCAGCCGCGCCACCCCGCCGGTGGCAAGCAGCGTGAGCAGGCCAATGCCGCCCACATAAAACCTCAGCGGCCAGCGGTGGATGCCACGGGCGCTGAGCGTCCGCCAGGGCCGCCGCACCGCCGCCAGGCGCCCCAGCAGGTCCTGGCCGTGGTCAATCAGATAAAAGCCCACATGGGCGGTCCGGTCATCGCGGCCCTTGTGCCGGGCCTGGTCGGCCGCCAGTTGAATGGCGCGTTGCGCCGCGGCGGTCTCCGAGAGGCGGCTGTGCCGCGCCAGGGACTCGACCGCATGACGATAGCGGTCGCGGGTCGCAAAATCCATGTTGCGATAAACGTCGGCCGGGTCGGAGCGCAAAATCTGCTCGACTGCGCTCAGGGTCTCCACGAACTCTTTCCAGTCCATGGCGCTCAAAAAGCGCAGACTGGCAAAACTGTGGCTGACGGAAACCTGGTCGGCCGCCTGGTTTTGGCTCTCCTGATGCACCAGTTGCTCAATGGACAACCCTTGTTCAACAAGCCGCTGTTCAAGCCAGCCGCGCGCCAGATGCAGCTCCGGGCTTTGCCGCGACAGCCGCTGGCAAAATTCCGCCACGAACGCGCTGGACAAGGGCAGCTCGGACTTCGCCATGTCGGCCACCACCACCACCAGGCGGGAGGCATTCTGTTCCGCCATCGCCTGCAGGCGGTCCACCCACACGTTCGCCAGATCGCGATCTTCCCGGGCCAGGGTCAGGCGGGTGGTGACGCGCTGGAGATTTTCAATCAGTCCCAGACGCAACATGATGGGAATGGCCCACAGCTCGCCCAGCTTCAAGGAGGTTACCGTCTGGTAAGCGGCGATGAAGGCGCTGAGCGGTCCGGCATCCACCTGGGCATCCACATGCGAGATGAATTCGAGCACAATGTCGTACACGCGCGGCAAGCCGGCGGACGGCCCGCCCACCAGGCGCGGCAGTTCCCGGCTGTACCCCCGGGGCAGATGCCGCCGGGCCAGCTGGATTTGCTCTTCGACCAGATAGAAATTGTCCAGCAGCCACTCGGCGGCGGGAGTGATGCGCCGGGTTTGGCTGCCGGCGCGGGTCAGGTGATTGAAATCACGGAGAACGTCCTCGTTGTGGCCCAACCGGGCCAGCAGGCTGTTGGCACCCTGCCGGGTGACGACATGGTGAATGGTGGCCAGCGCCTTGGCATGGCGCGCCAATTGTTCGACACTAAACAACTCCGCCCGCAACGGCGGCTCACCCGCCCGTGAGCGCGCCGACCCGGCCATCCACGTCTGCCAGCCTAATGGATAAATTTGCATGGGGTTCTTATCAGAGGTGTTTTCAAAAGTCCAGATCCGGTTGGCGCCGTTTTGGAGTACGGCAATTCCTTTGCCGTTTTTTAATATCGGCGTTATTTCGAGGCCGGGAGCCGCCCGTCCTCGGGCGGAAATCGACGGCGTCACACCCGTTCCGCCCTTTTTATTGGGCCACCGTCTGCCAAGCCAATGATGCGCGTCTCCGACGATGACGGGTTCGTCCGCCCGAGGACGGGCGGCTCCCGGTTATGGG
>CAITYL010000069.1 GCA_903896595.1 uncultured Lentisphaerota bacterium | reverse complement strand
GGGCGGACGAACCCGTCATCGTCGGAGACGCGCATAACTTGATTTGGCGGACGGTGAATGAAAGGGCGGAACTGGTGTGACGCCATCGAGTTCCGCCCGAGGACGGGCGGCTCCCGGTCTTGAACTAACGCCGAGATTAAAAAGCGGCAAAGGAATTGCCGCACTATCCAACTCCAATGAAATGAGCTTGCTATGAAACCGCCCGCCGCCACCAACCCGTTCCGGATCATCAACATCATTCCGCTGTTCACCGGGCATAAGGCGGAAATCGCCGCCGACCAGCTGCGCCTGGAGCGGGAGTGCGGCATCACCGAGGTGGCGCCCATGTTGCCGCTCAACCCCGAGGAGGCGGTGCCATCACTGGCCAAGGCGGAATATCTGCGCGACCGCTTCCTGGAAATGCGGGAGGCGCTGCGCGCCGCCGGCTCCACCTTGCCGGTGGGGCTGCTCATGCAGAGCCTGATCGGGCACGGCACCCACACTGCGGCGCCGTTCCAACGGCTCATCCGGGCCGACGGCACCACTAATAACCGCATGTGCCCCCTCGATCCCGGCTTTAAAGCCCATATCCGCGCGGCGGTGCGGACGGTGGCGGCCACCCGGCCGGCGTTCCTGCTGGTCGATGACGATTTCCGGCTGTTCTTGTGCGGGTACGGCTGTTTCTGCCCGCTCCACCTCGCCGGGTTCAACCAGCGGATCGGCGGGAATTATGACCGCGAGAGCCTGCTGGCCGTCCTGAACCAGACCGATCCCGAGGCCCGCCGCGTCGGCGACGCCTGGACCGCCTGGCTCCTCGAAAGCCTGGTGGGGCTGGCCCGCGACGTCCGCGCCGGCATTGACGACGTCGACCCGGAACTGCCCTGTGGCTACTGCACGCCGCTCGACGGCCCCGGCTCGGCCGCCTTCGTCGTGCCGGTGGCCCGCGCCGTGGCCGGGCGGCAGCCGCCCTTTGTCCGGATCAACAACTCCTGGTACCTGGGCAACGATGCGCGGGGGGTGCTGGACCGCCTGCACCCGACGGCGCTCAACGTCGCCTTGCTGCAAGCGGCCGGAATCACCGACATCCTGTCCGAGTCCGACACCTTTCCGCACAACCGCTACAGCACTCCGGCGCGCGCCATCCACGCCCACCTGGTCTTTTCCATTCTGCACGGGGTGACCGGCGCCAAACTATGGGTGACGCGCATGTTTGACCACGAACCAGCCAGCGGCGAGGCCTACCGCGAGGTGTTGGGGCGCCAGCGGGGATTGCGTGACGAACTCTTCCGCCTGATGCCGGCGGTGCGCTGGGACGAGCCCGCCACCCCCCTGCCGACGCGGACCGTATCCCCCTGGAACCCGGCTGATTACAACAAGGAACGGTTGCCCTCCTGGGCCACCGCCGTCTGCGGCCACATGGGCATTCCCTGCCGGATCGGCGGCGGCCCCGCCGCCGTGGCCATGCTCACTGGGCCGGAAACCGAGCTGTTCAGCGACGCGGAATTGACCGCCTTGCTCGCCAAGGGGCTGCTGCTCGACGGCGGCGCCGCGGAACGGCTCTGCCGGCGCGGCTTTGCCGAATATCTGGGTGTGGAGGCCGACGCCCCCGCCGGCCGGCCCGTCAACTTTGAGCGGCTGGCCGCGCATCCCATCAACGGTTCGCTGGCCGGGAACGAGGTCGCCCTGGCCTCCTTCTTCGGATCGAGCGTTCGGCGGCTTACCGTGCGCGAGCCCGGCGTGCAGCTGCTGTCCACCGCTTTCAGCCTACCCTGGTACATGAGCCCCGATCCGGTGGCGGAGGGACCGGCGGTGACCTTGTTTGAGAACCGGCTCGGCGGCCGGGTCGCGGTGTACGCCGCGGCACTTGATCCGACCGACAATTTTCTGTTCCTGACCTATTATTACACCTTCATGAACGAAACCCGCCGGGGACAGTTGATCCACATCCTTGACTGGCTGAACCGGGCGCCGCTGCCCGCAGTCGCGCTCACCGACGCCAACCTCTACGCGCGCCACGGCGTGATCGCCAACGCGGCGGGCGGCGGCGAACTGCTGGCCCTGTTCAACCTCAACATGGATGACCTGCCCGAGTTTCGGTTGCGCCTGGCCGGCCCGCCGCCGGCCCGGATCGCCGGCCTGACCGATGCCGGTGCCTGGGCCGATCTCCCGTGGCGTGCGGACTCCGCCACCGGCGAGGTCACCATCGCCGTCCCGCTCGAAACCATGATTCCGCGGCTCCTGCGCATTCAGCGGCATTCCGAGCCGTGACGCCGGTTGCTCCCGTTTGTTGTCCCGGCTTCAGCCGGTGAAGGGGTACGGGGCACCACCGCCGCCGACTAAAGTCGGTACAACAAACGACAATGTTTTTCAATCTAGCAAAGTAGAACTGACCATCACCCAGCAAAAAGGCCATACCCCCCATGAATCCCGCCCTGCCCAAGCTCAAACTGGGGCTGTGCCCCATTGGTAAGTTTGTCTTCAGCCACGAGGACGCCATCCGCCAAAAGCAGTTGCTGGAAGCCAAGTTGCGCGCGCTGGGCGTGACCTTCTGCACGATTGACGCCGCGGTGACCGACGGCGTTGTCCGCTCGACGGAAGATGCCGCCAAGGCCATTGCCTGCCTGCAAGCGCAACAGATCGACGCGCTGTTCCTGGTGCATGGCAATTTCGGCACCGAGCATGCCGTCGGCCTGATCGGCAAGGCCATGAACGTGCCGACCGCCGTTTGGGGGCCGCGGGACGAGGCGCCGCTACCCAACGGCGAGCGGCTGCGCGACACCTTGTGCGGCATGTTTGCCGCCACCAAGGTGCTGCACACCCTGGGCGTGCCGTTCTCCTACCTTGAGAACTGCCGGCTGGACGAACCGGCCTTCGCCGCCGGCCTGGACCGCTTCCTGCGCGCCGCCGCCGTCGCCAACCTGTTCCGGCGCGGCCTGCGGATCGCCCACGTGGGGCAGCGGATCGATTTCTTCTGGAGCACCATCATCAATGAGGCCGAGCTGCTGCAACGCTTTAACACCCAAATCATCCCCGTTGATTTGGTGCAATTCCTCCGCAAGGCCAAGGCCCGGGCCGCCCGCGACCGCAAGATGCTCGCCGCCGAGGTGAAGGACTTGCACCGGCAGTTCAAGGTTGAGGCACCGACCACCGACGAAGGATTGCTGCTGAACCTGGCGGTGCGCGATCAGCTCCTGGAAGAAGCGGAAACCCTGCACGCGGACGCCGTGGCGGTCCAGGACTTCATGTCGCTGGTCGAGGAAACCAACGGCTGGTGCATGCTGGCCGCCGGCATGGTCTCCGACCGCCTGCCGTACGGCCTGGAATCAGACATCCACGGCGCCATCAGCTGCGCCATGCTCGCCCGCGCCGCCGGCACGGGGGCGACCTTCCTGACCGACATCACGGTCCGGCACCCGGCCAACGACAACGGCGTGCTGCTGTGGCATGGCGGCGCCCCGCTGTCCATGCGGCATCCCGACGACCAGGGCAGCCTCGGTGGCCACTGGATTCTCAAAGGGCCCTATGGCGGCATGCCGCACTTCCGGCTCCGCGACGGCGAGGTCACGCTGGCCCGTTTCGATGGCGGCCACGGCCGCTATCAGCTCGCGGTCGGCGAGGGCCGCACCATTGACGGCCCGTACACGCTGAACAATTACGCCTGGGTCGAGGTGGCCGACTGGCCGGCGTGGGAGCGCACGCTCATGGAAGGCCCCTTCATCCACCACGCGGGCATGGCTTACGGCCGTTACGCCGGCGCGCTGGCGGAGGCGTGCCGCTTCATCCCCGGCCTGGAACCGGTCCGCCTGCCCTAGCGTCTAACCGTGATACGTGATGGAAAAAGTTCACACCCGTTTGCCAACGTCTTGCCGTAAACTCACCTTTTCCGGTGGGGGTGTCGAGTGTTCGGTGTTCGGCATCCGAGTCCGGCGGTTATCAGAGCCCGGAACGCCAGTGACGGGTCAACAGGTTGAACCGATAAAAGGTATCGATTTTGACCGGTCACTCCCGCGCCCAGGAGTGGCGCTTCGTTCGCGGCTCTGAAAGGAGCGGGTGTCCGCTTGGGGCCGGTCACTGACGTTCGCGGCTCGGATAAGAAGTAAAACGTGGTTTTGCAAGAGCCTCGCTTGTTCAGTTGTCCGCAACGCGGCACCGTTTTTTCCCGGCGCAGTCCGGGAAAAGAGGTAGGTCCTTTAGGTCCTTTAGGTCCTTTGGGTCCCTTGTTTGCCAGTTGCCAACAAAGGACCGAAACGACCTAAAGGACCCAAAGGACAACCCCCAGCCGCCTCACGCCATTAGCGAATATTTGTATTGCTTTTTTATGTTAGTATATTAAGGGGCATGAATCTCCTCACTCATGCCCGCTCGCTGATCGTCCACCTCGGCCGCCGCGCGGCGTGCCGGCCGGCAAACGCCCCCGGTCTCGTGACCTTCCGCCTGGCCGATGCCGTGCCGGCTGAACGCCTCAATGCCTGGCGGCGCCAGCGCGACCACTGGCGCCAGGCCCACCCGGCCCCCCATGCGGACTCCGCACGGGACGACTACCGCCGGCTGATCCTCACCCCCATGCAGGAATGGCTCGATGCCGGCGACGGCGAATGCCTGCTGCGCCAGCCCTGGGCCGCCGCCATCGTGGAAGACGCCCTGCTCCAACCCGCCGGCGTGCCCGGCCATCTCCATGACTGGGTGATCCAGCCCAATCACGTCCACGTCCTGATCACCCCCTGGCCCGGACACTCTTTGGAGTCCGCGGCCCAGGCCTGGATGGCGGCCACCACGCCGCGGCTCAACGGGCTGCTGCAACGCCGCGGCCCCGTCTGGCAGCGCGACGCCGTGGATCACCTGCCCCAGGATCCGCAACCCCTGGCGGCCTGGCGCCGCCACCTCCGCACCTGCGGCCCCGCCCTCCGCAGCTCCCTGCGCCCCACCCCACCCCCCGCCCTGGCCCAAGCCTCCTAACCCCATCACACCTCATCCACGAGATGATGATGTTGGGAACCCCCTTTTGAGGAAAGGCGGTTCCCAAACCCTCCGTCAAACCTTTTTGTTGCCTTTTTGCGGATTTCGCAGGCCGCCCCTGGTGTCCCAGTCGTGGATTGTTGCGCTGGAGCGGCCTGCGGAATCCGCAAAGGGATCACCCTTTTTCAAAAGGGTGGCCCCAACATGATGCTTGCGGCGCAGTGGGTTACTCCAGTTTAAACTGGTCGCCGGCATCGGGGTTGGATGGGGGGAGGAACTCGGTGAACTTGGCGTGGAGCTTGGCCAGCTTGTCCAGGTAATAGGCCACATTCTCGTCACGGACGCCGGGCGTGGCGTCGGCCAGCAGCCGGGTGTTGTCGTACACCGTCACATTCTTCTTGGTGCCCGTGACGTAGAACGCCACCGTGTCGCCGGCGGCGTACTCGCGGCCAGCCTTGAGCGCCAGCTCGTACGCCGCGCTGCGGTTGGTCTCGCCGGCCTTCAGCTTGGCCGCGTACTGCTGGGGTGCCGTTGACAGCACCTCGCGCTGGGCGAAATCGGCCAGCGGCAGCCGGTGCTCCTCAATCTTCCGCCGGATCTCCTCATACAGCGCCGGCACTTCCCCGGCCCGGCCGTGCAACAGCAGGTCGATCATCTTCCGGATATAGCTGAGCTGGAACGGCTCCAGCCCGCGCGACTTGAGCGCCGCCCCGGTAATGCCGGTCCGCCCCTGGTGGTCCAGCACCGCGTAGTTCTTGCTTTTGTAGCTGAACATGGCGGCATAAGTGCTGTCCAGCTCGACGTCGATCCCCGCCGGCAGGATCGCCTGCAACCGCTTCAGCAGCCCCTCCGGTGCGGACTCCGCGGACGGCGGCACGAAATAGACGCCGTCGGTGTCCATTTCCAAAATCTTGGCCCCCGCCTCCTCCAGAAAACGGCGCATGCTCTCCAAAATCTCGCGGCCGGTCGCGGTCACAGTCTCGGCCAGGTCGTAGTCGTTGAACGTGCCCTGCGAGAAACCGACATAGCCATAGAACGAGTTGATGAGGGTTTTAAAGGAGCTTTGCAGCGCCTCGAAATGCTCGCGCTCGGCCGGCGCCGCGGCGTGCCGGGCGCGCTGCTTGGCGTCAAGCCGGAAGGTGCGCAGATCCTGCAGGAAACGCGGGAGCAGCCGCAACGTGTCGCTGGCGGGCGCCATCTCCCGGCTGACCATGATCGACGGGTACAGGGAGGCCACGTCCGCGTGCCAGACATTCTTAAACACCCCGGTCTCGCACGCCGCGGTCAGGCCACCACGGAAATTCCGCGCCGCCTGGGGCCGCGGCAGGCCGGCGCCGGCGTTCAAATACGCGGCCACCAGCAACGCGTCGATCTTGGTGGCGGTGCCGCGCAGGCAGATGTTCTGCAGGCCGAATGGAATCAGCCGGGTCTGATAAAAATAGCTGGGCAACAGTCGCCGGCTCAGGCCGTCGGTTTCCCGCACATCATCCATGGCGTAGGCGCGCAGCGTCTCGGGCGCCTCGCGCGCCAAGCGCGGAATGTCGGCGGGGTTCACATAGGTGCGGTTCGGCGCGGCAACGCCGAAATAGCGGGCCGCCGCCTTCAGCCCGTGGCCGTCCATGTCCCGGTGGCTGACGTCGTACAACTGGCACAGGAACAGCGTGTCCACCACCTGCCGCCCATACACGTCATACCGCTGGTAGGCGGTGACCCGCTCCCCGGCGGTGAAGCGCGAGGCCCGGCACGCCGCCGGCGAACCGTCCCGTCCCAGCGCCAGTTTCAACTTGTAGCGTTTGCAGCGGGCCGCCAGGTACGGCAGGTCGAAATTAAAGACGTTGTGCCCCTCCAGCACATCGGGGTCGCGTTCCCTGACCAGCTCCAGAAACCGCTGGAGCATGGCTTTCTCCTCCTCGCCCGGACCGCCGGCGGCATTGACCACGCACTCCTCCCACCCCGTGCTGTCGCGCAGGGCGATCAGCAGGATGGCGTCCGCCTCCCGTTCGGGATTGGAAAAATCGAACCCCGGCGCCGTGTTGGTTTCCAGATCGAATTGGAGCCGGCGCAGCTCGTCAAAGCGCAGTTCATGGAACAGCCGCGCCGGCAGTTGCGTCAGCGCCTGCTGGATCTCGTCGCTGAACAGGCGGTAGGGCGCGTCCGGCGCCATCGGCGTTTTCTGGGTGGCCGCCTTGAGCTGTTTCACCGCCGCCTCGTACGCCCAGGTGTCGGGGAAGCGCACCAGGTGGTCCAGCGGATTGCCGCCGCTCAGCGCCTGCACCTCGCCCGCCGCCAGCGCTGCCGCCAGCTCGCCCCCTTCGACCAGTAGCCAGGGGTGGAACGGCGCCTGCGAACTCCGCACCGTCCCGTCCGCGCCGCGGGTGTAGAGCACGGCCTGGCCGTCCGTTCCCGGCTCAATTGCCACCAGCCGCGGCGACGTCCCCGGCGCCATCACCGTCGCCACTCCCGAGCCTGCTGCTGCCGTTGTCATGCTGCACTCCCGTATGGCGTTCGCGGCACCTTACTGCGAATCAACCGTTCCGTGGTTATTTTTGAACAACTCACTGGTTGGCGCACGGATCAAGGGTTGCCCCCAAAAGGCACCGCCTGAAGGCGGAACTCCAAAGTTAAAACGGTCCGGGTTGGGAGTTCCCGCTTCAGCGGGGGCTGTTCGGTTGTGGTCAACCATAGCTCACGCCAGCCCCGTTCGCCAAACCGGAACCGTCCTTAATTTCGGGTAAGAGCCGTTTTCGAAGAGGCAATTCTCCGCGAACTCCGCGCCTCCGCGTGAGACAGGCAGTTCATACCGATAAAGTAGCGGGTTTTAGGGTGATTTGTAAGGGCCGCCACGTCCTCTCTGTCCTCAACGTCCTCGGGTTGGGGATCGGGGCTAAAGTCCGCCCCCGTCCTCAGCGGCGACATGCGGCGGCCGTGTTGGGCGGGCGGCGGGGCGAGGACGTTGAGGACGGCCACGCCACAGGAGGACAAGGAGGACGGAGAGGACGCCCCGCAATGGTGGGCAGGGACACCCATTGCGCGGATGCCCGGCGGGCACCAGCAAAAGCGGCAAAGGAATTGCCGCACTCCGAAAACGGGGCGAGGCTGGGTCCGCCCGAGGCAGGGCGGCTCCCAGGGCTGGACACACGCCAGTTCACGTTGATTTTTCTCTCACGGAGCCACAGAGCTCACCCAAAAGAGTCATTTCGGTTTTCAAGGCCAAGAGGGAGACGGAACGGTGCGCCGGCTGAAGCCGGGACAACGAACGAAAGCGCGCCGAGCTGGGGCTCGGCGGTCCCAGGGAGGTCTTTCGGGACGGGGTCTTTCGGGACGGGTGAATCGTCATGCCGCCGCGTCCTCTTTGTCCCCAAGGTCCTCGGGTTTTGGGATCGGTGGCCAAGGTCCTCCCCGTCCTCGGCGGCGGAACGGGTTGGCCGTTCTTGGCGACGGCGGCCTATTCGCAGCGGTAGGTGTATCCAACCCAGTTGTTGCCCTCGTTCAGCTCCGGCGCCTTGGCGCGCCCGTCAACGAGCAGGCCTAACACAGGCGCCGCACGGTCCTCCGGCGCCTTCAGGCCGGTCACGGTGATCAGCTTTTCCTGGCCGGGCAGGAGCGTGCCAACCGTCTTGGACTTGTTGCCTTTGGTCTTGGGGCCGGCCACGGGGATGGCAGGCAGCGCGGAGCTGTCCGCCCACAGATCGAGATAACCCGCGTTGCCCGCAACCTCGCCCGCATTGATCACGGTCACGTAGGCGGTAAAGGTTTTGCCGGCGACCGGGAGTTCGGGACTGATCCGAACGCCCGTAATTCTAAAGTCCGGCAGGCCGGTGTCGTAGACGAACGTCTCCTGGTTGTTGTACTCGTCGTCTTCCGCGGTGACGTTCTTGGCATCAATAAACGCGCGCAGGGTGAACGTACCCCAGGTTTTGGGCGCCGTCAGACTCATCTTCACCGTCTTACTCACGCCCGGCTTTAACGTGCTGACGGAGGCGGACTTGTCGCCCTTTTCGCCGACGGCGGCCGTTCCCGGCTTGTCCAGCCACACGTACAAATTACCGGCCTTGCCGCTCAGAATGCCTTGATTTTTGACGGTGATGGTGGCGGTGAATTTCCCGCCCACGGCGGGCAGGGCCGGCGCCAGGACAATACTGGTGACCACCAGATCCGGGCCGCTGGCCGGGGGCGTCGTCACCGACAACGGCTCGCCATAGGCCGTGCCAACACCGTTGGTGGCATAGGCCCGGACATAATAGGTCGTGGCTGGCCGCAGCTTGGAAGGCAGACTGTCAAACACGCCCGTGCCGGTGCCATTGGCCGTCTTGTCATCGGCCACCGTCGGTCCGGCCGCCGTGCTCCAGCAGACTCCGCGCGCCGTCACGGCTGAACTGCCAGCGCTGGTGACATTGCCGCCGGAAGTGGCGGTGGTGGTGCCAATGGCAATCGGCGCCGTCGTGGTGACCGTTGGCCGGCGCGCGAGGACATAGGTGGCGTAAAGCGTGTGAGTGGCGATGGCTGAAACGACCGTGGCGTCGGTCACCAAAACGCCGCCGCCATGGTCCGCGGTCCGCCACCCGGTAAAAGTGTAGTCACTGCGGACCGGCGTCGGCAACGCACCGTAGGTCGCATTAAAGACCACACTTTTGCTGACCGGGGTCACGTAGCCGGCACCGGCCTCAAGATTCACCGTGAGCGTCCACGGCGCCGTCGGGCGCCCGGCAAAGGTGTCGCCCCAGCCGATGGCATCGCCGCCCGGACAATAAACGGTGGATTGATCCGTGTCCACAAAAGCGGCATAACCATACGTCGGTGCATTCCCCTTGAAATAGGCGCCTTGCAGCTTCGCGCAGCCCCAGAATGCCGATGGCCCGATATCGGTGACGCCGTTGCCGATGATCACGTTTAACAGCTCGGGACACTTCGCAAAAGCACCACTAGCGATGGTGATAACGCTATCGGGGATCCTCACCTGTGACAAACCCGGACACACACCAAACGCCCCCCGACCAACGGCCGTGACACCGTCGGGAATGACATAGCTGCCAGTCCGGGCCCCGGGATATTGAATCAACGTTTGCCCCCCCTTGTCAAACAACACTCCGTCCGGACTGCTGGCATAAGCGGGATTGCTCCCCGCCACCGTGATGGCGAGCACGCCTTGACAATTGACGAACGGCGCTTCGCCGATCGTGGTGACGTGCTCGGAAAGCGCCACGCCCGTCAGACCGCCGCAACCCGCAAACGCCTGGGTGCCCAGGACGGTGAGAGCGTCCGGAAACGTCACCTCCTTCAGGCTGCTGCAACCGTTAAATGCGTCGTCGCCAATGGAGGTGAGGCCGTCAGGAAACGTCACCGCCGTCAGGCTGCCGCAATCAAGGAACGCCGACCCACCAATGCGGGTAAGGCCGTCGGGAAACGTCACGCTGGCCAGCTTTCCGCAACCTTTGAACGTGCCGGAGGCAAGAGTGGTGACGCCGTCGGGAATGGTCACCCCGGGGAGGCTGGCGCAGTCCTCGAATGCTTCAGCTCCAATGGTCGTGACCTGATCGCCGAACACCACACTGGCCAGACTGACACAATCGGCAAACGCATGCTCGCCAATGGTGGTAACGCCATTGCCGATCATCACGCTCGTCAGGGCGGAGCATTGATAGAATGCGTCCTCGCCAATGGAGGTGACACTGTCGGGAATCGTTACGCTCGTCACCCAATTACAGTTGGAGAACGTACTCTCGCCAATGGCCGTGACCGGCGTGCCCCAGTAGATTGAGGGAACCTCCACCACACTAGTGTCATAACCGTGGTAATCAGTGAGGGTGCCGGTGCCAGTCGCAGCATCCCACTCATAGTCAAAATCACTGTCACCGGCCATGACCGCCAGGGAGCCCGCCAGCAGGCAAAGCGCCGTCCACCGCCACGCCCGGCTGAGGCCCGGCCGCGAAAATATCAGCTCCCCCACCCACGTCACCGGCGACGCCTTTGAAGTTTTCATTGCTCACCCCGCTACGGTACAACACGGTCAATTGCAACCTAATAGCGGTAATATGAATGATTGACATGCCGAGGGCAAGCGCGTTTTCCCGCCGAAACGCGGGAATCACGAAGTCGCGGATCGGCGCAGATCAAACCGGCCAGATGTCAACTCTGCCCGGCCCGGCGAACTCGCCCACACCGCCACCTCCTAAAATAGTCTCTCGCCAAGATCGCCAAGCACGCCAAGAAAGACCCGCCTTTCTTTGTGACTTCGTGCATCTGTGAGAACTTGCCTTTTTTTCCGTCCCCCGGTAAAGTTGCGTCCCACCCCGGCAAAGCCCGAACCAAAATAACTTCATTTCACCACAGAGGGCACAGAGAACACAGAGGAGAAAAGGCCGGGGGCAGCCCGGCTTTTGGCACAAGCCAGTCTCGCCTCTCTGTGGGCTCTGTGTCCTCTGTGGTGACATCTGCCCCCCATTCGAGTGGGATGCGCGAGCGCGAAAAAACAGGACCAACAGGCCTTTCGCGCTCAGCGTAGCGGCGCTCGCGCTCGCCGCTCGCACTCGACTCATTTTCCGACGCGCCAATCGGGAGATTGGCGTTCCCGGGGGTGCCGCCAGCGGGAGAATTAGGATTTCTTGGCGGGCTTGGCGATCTTGGCGAGAGATCGGTTTTCAAGGCCGAGTGGGAGGCGGAACGGTGCGCCGGCTGAAGCCGGGACAACGAACGGAAACGCACCGAGCTGGGGCTCGGCGGTCCCAGGGAGGTCTTTTGGGACAGAGGGTGAATCGTCATGCCGCCGCGTCCTCTTTGTCCTCAATGTCCTCCGGTTTGGGATCGGGGCTAAAGTCCTCCCCGTCCTCGGCGGCGGCATGAGTTGACCGTTTTGGGCGGGCAGCGGGGCGAGGACGTTGAGGACATGCACACAGAGGAGGACAAGGAGGACAGAGAGGACGCCCCGCAACGGTGGGCAGGGACGCCTGTTTCGCCGATGCCCGGCGGGCGCCAGCAAAAGCGGCAAAGGAATTGCCGCACTCCGAAAACGGGGCGGCGATGGATCCGCCCGAGGCCGGGCGGCTCCCGGGGCTGGACACGCGCCAATTCACGTTGATTTTTCTCTCACAGAGCCACAGAGCTCACCAAGAAGAGTCATTATTGGAGCCTCGGCAAGGCCGGCATTTCCTCTGTGTCTCCGTGCCTCTGTGAGAGAACATCAAGAGTCTGCGGGGCGAATGGGGATTGCTTGGCGGGCTTGGCGATCTTGGCGAGAGATCATGATTTATGGCCAGGAGGGAGGCGGAACGGCGCGCCGGCTGAAGCCGGGACAACGAACGGCAACGCGCCGAGCTGGGGCTCGGCGGTCCCAAGGGGGCTTTTTCCTGCCGCGGACGGCGACAAAAAGGTTTGGAAAAGGATGGGGCGCGGGGAAGGAAACAACCGTTGCCGTTCGCTCCCGCTCCCTGCCGCCTCCCGGCGGCCCGTGCCCTGCGGGCGCTCCTTAAAAGGTTTTTCCTTCCCCGCATCTTCCACTCAACGCATTAATCGCGGATGCGCAGTTTGATTTCGTCGGAGTTGGCGCGGAGTTCGGGGGCGTACATGGCCGCGGCCTTGGCGGGGAGCGCGCTGAAGGTGCCGGGGATCTCCGCCCGCAGGCGGTAGCTGACGCTGTGGGTGCCGCGGGCCAGGGCGCGGACAAAGAACGCCACGCGCTCGTCGCGGAACTCGACATAGGCGCCCATCTCGTTGCCGGTGTAGCCGCTGCGCACCTCCACCGGCTCGAAACCGGCGGCCTTCAGATCGTCGAGCAGGATGTACTCGTAGTCGTTCTTGCTCTCGACCACCAGCTCGACCTCGACCAGGTCGCCGCTCCTCACCTCCGCCAGATTGGCCAGCGGCCGGCGCTCGTATTTCTCGACCTTCTGGTCAATGGCGTTGCCGCGGACATTCTCCACCTTGACGTTCTTGTCCACGCGTTCCAGCTTGTAGACGTGCCGGTTGACCTTCACTTCCAGCCCCGCGCGGGTGATCGGGTCCTCCAGGGTGAAGTTGGTCAGGTAGGCATTGAAGTACACCGGGCCCGTGCCTTCGCGGCGCAGTTCAACGGTGTGCTTGCCGGTGCTGACGGCGTCGCCGGCCAGGACCAGGGTGTTGTCGAAACTGAACAGGTTGTCGCGGCTGACCGTCACGCGCTTCGCCTCGCGGCCGTCCACCAACAGGGCCACGGTCATGGCCGGCTCGGCCTCGCCGCTGCCCTGGAGGTAGTCGGCAAAGGCTTCCAGGACAAAGGCGGTGTCGCGGGTGCTGTTCCAGTAGGTGGCGTGCTTGCGGTTGTTGACCAGGTACTTGACCAGGCCGGCGGCGGTTTCGCCCTTGGGTTCAACGGCGGCGAGCAGCTTCAGGTACCAGGCCATGGCCTCGATGTCGTTGCCGTACCAGCACCACCACCAGGTGCCCTCGGGCAGTTTCAGGTAGGCGGTCTGGTTCTCGGCGTCGCGGACCAGGTACTGCTCGACGTTGCGCCGCAGCATGTCGCGCTGCTCCGTTTCCCCGAGGCGGTGGCAGGCCAGGGCGAACATCGCCTTGGCGTAGACCGACAAGTGATTGCGGTCGCGGTAGAGGAACGCGTCCATGGCCGCATGTTTCACCTTGGCGTCGGTGAGCACGGTGAAGACAAAGGCGTCGAGGTCGTCGGCAAACTGCTTGTAGTCCCGGTCGGCGGGCGCCAGCTTCAACCGGCGCGCCTGTTCGGCCTGATGGGTGGTCAGCCAGGCCACGCCGCGGCTGAGCAGGGCGTCGGGCACCGGCGCGCCGCAGGCCCGGCCGACTTGCAGGCCGTGGACGACCAGCGCGGTGGTGTGCGGCCATGACTGTTCACCGGTGCCGGAGAACCAGCCCCAGCCGCCGTCGGCGCACTGCATGCTTTCCAGCCGTTCGAGGCCGGCCTTGACCATGTCGCGCACCGTGGCCGCGTCAAACACCGGGTTGCGGCGTTCGCCGGGATTGGGCGGGTTGTTCCGCTTCCAGTCGGCAGCGCGCGTGGCGGGATCGCCGATCTCCTGGGCGTTGAGATTGGTGCGCTTCTGTTCGATCGCCTTGAGGTCAAGCCCCATGCGCAGGAGGGTGTGCTGGGTGACCACGGTTGGCAGGAAGCGGTTCAGGGTCTGTTCCGTGCAGCCGTAGGGGTAGTCCACCAGGTACGGCAACGCGTCCACCATCGCCCCGGCCAAAGTCGGGGACCAGCGGATTTCCAGGCGCGTCTCCGCCGGGCGCCGGTCCCGCGGCACGGTGAACTCAATGGCGGCGGAGGTCGCGGTGGCCCGCAGCATACCACTGAAGCTCTCGACCTTTTCCATGCCGTGGACATAGACCGGGAAGGTCTGTTCCATGGCGTCGGATTCCTCGTCGGTCAGGGCGCTGACGCGGATGGTGATGCGGCCGGGCTGGTCCAGGCGGACGCGCCAGTCCGCGCGTTCCTCGCCGCCGGCGGCCACGGTCACGCGCCGGTCCAGCGTCCAGCGGTCCGGTGCGGCGCGTTCGACCTTGGCGTCGAGGGACGTGGCGCGGGCGCCGTCCAGTTCGATGATCTCCAGCCGCGCAGTGACCTTCTTTTTGCCCTTCAGGTAATTATGGATGTTGGCCGACAGCGTGACCTCGTCCTTCTGGACAAAGAAGCGCGGGGCCTGGAGCCGGACGATCAGGTTCTTGGAGGTGACCGTTTCCGCCGTGCCCTCGCCGACGCGGCAGCCGTCGCCCATGGCCCAGACGCGGGCCTTCCAGGTGGTGAGGTTTTCCGGCATGCGCAGGCTGACCGCGGCCTCGCCGTTGGCATCGGTGTCCAGGGCACCGGCCCACAGTGCGGTGTCCGCAAAGTTGCTGCGAATGGCCGGCTGGACCTCCGGGGTACCGTCGCCTCCGGCAACGGCGCCGCCGACACCGCCGGCGAGCTCGGCATTCTGCTCCTTGCACACCATGGCGTCCGCCATCATCATGCCGGGGGCACCTGGGGCGGGAGCGGCGCAAGGCATTGGGGCATCGCCATCGAACGCCATGGGCTTGGTGGCCGCCATGCGGGAGGAACTGCGCGGGCGCCCGGCCAAGTTGAGCGCGGGGCTCTTGCTGCCCACCGTCCGTTCCAGCCCTTCCTCATCGGCCAGGGAATAGCCGAACACGCCGAGCCAGGACATGCCGGTCTCGCCGTTTTTTTGCAGGTTGTTGCCGCCGCGGTCCAGGCTGCTCCAGCCCTGCGGCCGGTGGGTGCGCCGCCATTTCCAGAAGAACTCCTTGATCTCCGGGACATTGGAGCCGCCGGCAATGTATTCCACGGCCTTGTCGTAGAGGGTCAGCACGGTGCTGCCGACGTAGGGCTTGCCGTCCAGGCCGGTCAGTTTCACCTTGACCGTCGCCGGCTCGCCGGGCTGGTACTGCTCCTTGGAAGGGGTGACCGCAACGTTGAGCACGCGCTGCTCCGGCGGCACCACGATCTCGCGCGCCTCCTGATAGACCTTGCCGTCGCTGACCGTCACCGCCTCGACAAAGAAGTTCGGCATGTCCTTCTTCACCACCGCCACCGCCTCGGCGGCGCTCTTGCCGTGGAGCCGCAACAGCTTGGGCATCAGGTAGACGCCGTTGGAGGGGCGCACGAACAGCAGCACCGTGGCATCGGCGCGGTTGGTGTTGACGCGCAGACCGACGGTGTCGCCGGGCTGGTACTCGGCCCGGTCCGTGGTGAGTTCGAGGTCGTCAAAGCGGAAATCGGCGGCGGCGGCCTCGCCCATAACGCTGAAGACATAACCGCCGTCCATGACGTGGCCCCAGCCGTCCTTGACGGTCAGGCAGAGCCGGTACTGGCCGGCCTCGGCGGCCTTGACCGTCTGGGCCGCGGCGCCCTCGGCATCCAGCCGCAGACTCCAGTCGCCGACCAGGCGTTCGACCGGCTTCCCTGCCTCGTAATGCACCTGGTAGAGGCGCAGTACTCCGGTGCCGGCCACGGGCTTGCGGTCAAGCGTCTGGGCTTTGAAGCTGGCGTGGATGACATCGCCGGTGCGGTACCAGCCGCGGTCCACCCAGGCATAGACCTTAAACGGCCGGCGCGCCACCAGCACGGCGCCGGTGCCGACAATGGTGCGGCGGGAGGCGTCGGTGACCTCGGCGGTGATCTCATACTTGTGGTCGGTGTCGCCGTGCATGAGCTTGGCGGCGGTGGTGTCGAAGCGGATCAGGAAACGGCCATCGTTGCCCACCGGCGCCTCGCCTTCCATGACCACTTCCGGCGGCGCCGGCTGGCGCCAGTAATCCGGCCACCAGACACAGGCGGGGCGCGGCGTGCCCCACTCGCGCCAGCCGGGATACCACGGATAATCATAGGCGAACCACCAGTAGCCCGGCCCGTAGAACCAGTCCCAGTAGCGCGCCGGATACCAGTCGGCCGAATACGCCGTGCGCAACACCTTGTAGACGACCTTGCCCGCGGCCACCGGCGCGCCGAAGTAATACTTGGCGGTCACGGTGGCGGTGATCGTCTCGCCGAGCATGACCGGTTCCTTGGGGGCCTCAACAGTGACCTCGAACTCCGGTTTCTTGTATTCCTCGACCCGGAAGGTGCCGGCACCGTTGCCGGCCACCTCAATCCGATAAACGCCCAGCGTTGCCGTCTTGGGCAGCACCAGTTCACCGGCCACCCCGCCCCAGGCATCGGCTTTCAACTCCTGCTCAAACACCTTTTCGTTCTTGGGATCCTGGATGCGCACCGTCTGGGTCTGCCCGGCAAAGGGGCTCTTCCCCTCGCGGTCATACTGGGCCTGGTTCAGCCAGATTTTAAACTTGACGGTCTGTTCCGGGCGGTACACGGGGCGGTCGGTCATCACGTAGACCTTGGTCTGATTGTACTCGGCTTCGTAATAGTTGCCGCCCCAGACACTGTTGAAACCGAGGTAGGCGAAGCGCCCCTCCGGCGTGGTCAGCGTGGCCAGCCACTGGAAACTGTCGGTCGAGCCATCCTTGTCCTTCACCTGCAAGTTGGTGGTGAACAGTCCGTCCGCGTCAGTGACACCGGTGCGGGTTTCGGTACGGACCTGGTAGCGCCCCTTGCCGCCGCGCTTGGCGTCATCGTTCACCCAACGCTGGTGCCAGCCGAAGAGGTCGAGCTTGGCATGGGCCAGCGGCTTGCCGGTGACCGCGTCGGCGGCAAAATAGAGCACACCGTCGTTCAACGGTTTCTGCACCAGTGCGGAGTCCGCCACCCACAGGACGATGCGGCTGACATTGCCGTCGGGGAGCGTGGCGGTGAGCAGGTAGGCGCCGGCTTTTTTGAGCGGGGTCTGGACGGTGATGCGACGGTCCCAGTGATTGGGCCGGGGGCTCAGCGGCAGCTCCCACTTCGCCGCCACGGCCATCAGGTAGCGGCGCTGGTTTTTCTCGACCAGGCGCCAGCCGAGGTTGTTGATGTCCGTGCGCTCCCAATCCACCTGCTTGGGATTGTCGGCGAGATAGTCCTTGACGTCGTCCAGCAGCTTGGGCACATTGATCTCAACCGCCTCGAAGCGTGCGGAGTTCGCATTGCGGAAGCGGAACTCGACGGTGGCGCCACGGCCGCCGGCGGGCTGGGTCAGGACCGGCTCGAACTGGCCCCAGTTCTTGCGGATCTGGTCCAACTGCCGGCGGGCTTCGTTGTCGCGGCCATGGCCGTGTTTCAGGACCGCCTCCCAGCAGGGGATGGCCCGGTCGTACTGGCGGCGGTTCTCATATTCCCTGGCCAACTGGCGCAGGGCGTCGGTTTCATAGCCTTGCTTCTGCCCGGCCAATTCCCGGTAAATCACCATAAAATCGTCGGCCGCCGGCAGGGTGAAGCGCTTGATGCCGGTGGCGAGTTTGGCGATGGTCTCGTTGTCCTTGAGCGTGTGCAGTTCCCAAGTGCCGCTGTCGTCCCGGCGGGTGTCGTCGTCGCGGTCGGCGGCGGCGCTGCGGAAGAACCAGGCATACTCCGCCATGGTCTGGACGCCGAACTGGTTCTGGAGGAATTGGGCGAGTTCGTAGCGGGCGCGAATCTCGCGACGCTGGGCCAGGGTCCAACGCCAGCGCTCGCCGTCGTTCTTGGCCGCGGCCCAACTGGCGGGCACGGCATAATAGACCGGCGCCCCGTCGGCGGTGACGGGCGCGCCGCGACGGCCGTCGCCGCGATAGCCGCCGCCATAGCCGTCCTCGTAATCGGGGAGCTGGGCCAGGTCGCTGAGATATTGCAGCTTCCAGGCATCGTTGTAGCCACGGTCGCCCATGAGCATGCCGGACAGGGCGGAGTAAAGGCGGTCATAGGTGCCTGGCGCCGCCGTCGTCTCGGCGTCGGCCAATTTCAGCGCCTGCTCCATCAGTTGCAGGGCGCGGACCCGGTCGCGCTCCTCGGCGTTGACCGGTTTGGCGGTGCCGCCACGGTGCCCGCCGCGTTCGAATTGGCCGGCGATCAGAAATCCGTTGTGATTGGCATTTTGATAAAGCTGGGCGGCCTGCGTCAGGATGCGCCAGTTGCCGGGATGCGCCGTCACCGCCGCTTCCAAGAGGGCGTCGGTCTCCCGGTCACGCCCCAACTGCCGCAGGCACTGCGCGGCCTGGGCAAGATCGCTTGGCGCCTGCTGGGGCTCGTCCTGCGGATTCAGCACCAGTTTGGCATAGACGTCATAGGCGTCCTTGCAGTTGCCGGCGGCCATGGCCGCGGCGGCCGACTGGCGCTGCTGTGCCTGGGTTGGGCCGGGCGCGGCGGCCATGAGCACCGCGCCAAGGCCGAGCCACAAGCACCCCGCCAAGATCCCCGACCACCACATTCCCAACCCGCCGCGTGATGTCCGTTGCATGGTGCGTGTCTCCTTGGCTTGGGCTGCCGAAATAAGCGTGTCTGGTTGCTAAAGAAGGGGGCGGATTGGAGGCGGTTTTTTTTTGGGGGGGGGGGCAGGCGCGGACCCGTCGGACCCGTCAGACCTGTCAGACATGTCGGACATGTCGGACATGTCCGACTTTAGGAAGGCCTGCCACCCAAAATGCCTGTTCTCTGCCGTCTTGCCACACCGGTTATGTTCGGTTAATCTACACCCCGAAGACGGTTGCCGGAACCGCCCGTGACGATATATTGCTATTGACTAGGTTAGTCAGACTAGATTTTTCACAACCGGAGACGCGGCATGATCACCGTTTCCACCTACGAAGCGAAAACGCATCTCTCTCGCCTGCTTGATCAGACGCTGGCGGGCGAGAAGGTCGTCATCTGCCGGGGAAAAACACCACTGGTGGAATTAACCCCGGTTTCCGGGACGCAAGGCGGCGGACACCAGCCGTTGACGGCGCATCCGGTTTTGGGCAAGATTAACATCAACTATGATCCCGTGGAACCGTTGTCCGAGGAGGAAATCCCGGAGGAATACCGATGATCCTCCTCGACACCTGCGCCCTCCTTTGGCTGATCCATGACCCTGCCAAATTATCCAAGGCGGCCACCCGGGCCATCCAGGCCCATGACCGATCCCGCCACGTTTCCTCCGTATCCGCCTGGGAAATCGCCATCAAGGTGGCGGCCGGCAAGTTGACGCTGCCCGCGGGCATGACAACCGAGACCTGGTTCAGCCGGGCATTGGCGGCCTACGGCATCACGGAGATCTGCCCTAACGGCGCCCTCTTCTGTCGTGCCGTCGCCCTGCCGGCCATTCATCGCGACCCTTGCGACCGCCTGCTCGTCGCCACGGCCGCCGCCCACCGGCTGGCCATCGTCACCGCCGACACCATCATTCCCCAATACACCATTATCAACGTTATTTGGTGAGCCTGACTCAGTAACCCAACGTCGCGCGCGGATCGGCGAAGACGGTGGTTTCACCGGCGTTGTCCTGTTGCAAGTCGGCCAGGGAGGCGCTGCCGCCGAGGCCGCGCGGAAAACGGGTGCCCGCAACGGCGGCGATGTGCCCGTCAGCCAACAGCACATTCGTCGTGCCGCCGTCGCGGGGATGGCGGTAGCCGATCCGGCAATTGCTGACGCCGAGGCGAACGTCGCGCTGGCGGCCGGCGTAAACCCCGTCCGCCAGGGCGATCAGGCGCGACGGCTCCCGAAAACTCGCGGCACGGGTCGGGCGGATGAACTCACCGTTGCTGCCCGGTCCGTAGCCGACCGAACCGGTGTAGTAGAGGCCGTTGACGACGCTGGTCACGCCGCCAATCGGGTTGTCGGCATTGATCCAATAGCCGGTGCGGAGGATCCGGTCGAAACCGCGCTCCGGAATGGTGACCGCCTGGTTTTCCGTGCCCAGGCGCAGGTTCGGCCAGTCCATCCAGCCTTTGGGTTTGTTGGGATCGCTTCCGGTTTGCCCGCCCGCCATGCCCTCGACATTGACCATGGCGGGACAGACAAAGACGGAACCGCCATTCGCCCGTTTGCCTGGAATCACGCCGTCACGATCCAGGATGGGCGCCCACCCGTCCAAGGGCACACTCGCGCCGCCGGTGGTGCCGGTCATGTTGTAGGAGGGGATCACGCACTCATTGCTGTCCGTCAGGTAAACCGCCAGGCCAATACCGATATTCCGCAGATTGCCGCCGCACTGACTGGTTTTGGCGACCTCCCTGACCCGGCTGACGACAGGCAGCAAAAGCGCGGCCAAAATGGCGATGATCGCGATCACCACCAGGAGTTCAATCAAGGTAAAGGGTCGGTGACGGCACCGACGGCGGGCAACGGTAAGCAACATAATCAAGGTATTCCCAGGGGGGGACAAGTGACCAGGGCAACGGCGGCCGCCCCTCTTCCATCGACATATCCCGCTGGCCTAGCAGAAAGCGGTGAAAGCCTTGGCGTTTTAGCTATAGTCTATTGGATGCTAACAAATTGAACTTTCGGTAACCTTCCGCCTCCACGACTTGCCCCAGGGGGGGCGCACGACTTTTGTGCAGCAAGGCTCAATTCTTGGGCAGCAGAGTGGCAACCACTGGCGGCGGGAGCTGCCAGCAGGCGCCGAAATGAAACTCGCCACCCGAAGCGTGTTGGCGGCTTTGCCTCGCCGGTTGCACGGCGAGGCAAAGCCGCC
>CAITYL010000068.1 GCA_903896595.1 uncultured Lentisphaerota bacterium | reverse complement strand
GCATAATGGGTTTTGGCGGACGGTGGCCCCATAAATAAGGGCGGAACTGCTGTGACGCCATCGAGTTCCGCCCGAGGACGGGCGGCTCCCGGTCTTGGAATAACGCCGATACTAAAAAGCGGCGGCAACGCTTTTGCGTCGCCGCCGCTCGTATCGTTCCTGGTTGGGTCAACCGGAACGCGGGGATCAGGACTGACGGTCGATCTGGATGTTCTTGGCGTCGGGCATGACCACGATCACGGCCCGGCGGTTCAGTTTCTTGTTGGCCGCGCTGTCATTGGGGGCGGCGGGCTTGAACTCGCCAAAGGCGGCGGCCGAGAGCTGCTCAGGGGCCACGCCCTTGTTGTCGGCGAAATAATGAACCACCGTCAGGCTGCGGGCGGCGGACAATTCCCAGTTGGACTTCCAAGAGGAGGACTTGATCGGGTCGGAATCGGTGTGACCTTCGATGATGATGGCGCGTCCGGGGTACTCTTTCTGGATCAGCTCCAGGACGGAATCCAAGGCGGAGAGACCGGCCGGGCGGAGATCGGCCTTGCCGGCGTCATAGAGCACTTCGTTGAGAATCGTGAAGCGGATGGTGCCATCCTTGCTTTCGACCGAAATCGGATTCTGGCCGAGTTCGCCCTTCAGCCGGTCGAGTTCCGCCTGCATGTCGGCCAGGGAGCGTTCTTTGCCGGCGAGATCGCCCTGCAAGGCGGCGATCTGGGTGCCGCGGATCTCGTCGTTCTGCTTGTTCTGGTAGTAGTCCCAGCCGTCGCCAATGAGGGCACCGATGAGACCGCCGGTGGCCAGGCCGACGCCCGCGCCTTCCCAGCTGTTCAGTTTGCCGCAGTTGTTGGCCCAGATGGCGCCCGAGGTCGCGCCAATGGCGCCGCCGGCCGCCGCGCCCTTTTGCGCCGAGGTGCAGCCCGAAGCCAGCACCGCCGCCGCCACTGTTCCCGCCAGCAACCACTTCGTCAGATGAGTGCGCATTTTTGTCTATCCCCTTTTATTCGTAACTGTTACGTAGATCTTAAGCTGTCCGTGCCTCACCCGCCAAGGCGGGCAAAGGATACATAAATATACAAGTCGGGTTCCGCGATGCAAGTGTGATGTCCAGGTGACACGTGTATTAGGCGGCATCGCGGCCGTGAAACGTGATGCGTGATCCCCCACGCGGCGACCCCTTGCGATCACGCCGGCACATCCGCGTCGGACACGGGGGAGCGGTCGGCGAAACGCGTGTACTGGGAGAGGAAGGTCAACGGCACGGTGCCGGTGGGGCCATTCCGGTGTTTGGCGATGATCAGCTCGGCGTCGGTGCCCTCGCCGATATTGCCCTTGTTGGTTTCCAGTTCGCGGTCGCGGTGGAGCAGGGCGACGACGTCGGCGTCCTGTTCAATGGCGCCCGACTCGCGCAGGTGCGACAACCGGGGGCGTTGTCCCGGCTGTTCGGCCTGACGGTTGAGCTGGGCCAGGACCATGATCGGAATGTTGAGTTCCTTGGCCAGCCCCTTGATGCGGCCGGACATCTGGGAGACCTCGTTTTCACGGGTGGAATTGCGGTTGCCACCGACCGCCTTGAGCAGCTGCAAGTAATCGATGACAATGAAGCGGACGCCGTGCTCGCGGACCATGCGGCGGCTCTTGGTGCGCAATTCCAGCACATCCAGGTCGCCCGAATCGTCGATGTAGATGGGGGCCTCTTTCAGCCGTGCGCTGGCGTTGATCAGCTCACTCCAGCGCGCGGTGGAAATGGCGCGGTCGCGGATGTCGCCCAAATTGATCTGCGCCAGACTGCACAGCAAACGCAGGACGAGCGACTCGGTGCTCATTTCCAGGCTGAACACGCCCACCGGCGCGCGGCTCTTGCCGAGGGCGATATTGGACACGATGTTGAGGGCGAACGCGGTTTTGCCGATGGAGGGACGGGCGGCCAGGACGGTCATTTCCCCGCCCTTGAGCCCAGTGATCAGCCGGTCCAGGTCGGTGAAGCCGGTCTGCAGGCCGCGGACCTCATCGTCGTTGCGGCTGAGTTTGTCCATGTATTCGACGGCTTTTTTGATGCGCTGCGAGATATGGACGTAGTCGGCGCGCCCCTGATGCTTGGAGAGTTCGAAGACCTCCTTCTCCAAGGTGTCCAGGATCTCGTTCACTTCTTCCCGCGGCTCGAAGCAGCGGTCGGTGATGCGCATGCCGGTTTCGATCAGCCGGCGCAGCACCGAGTGGTCGCGGACAATGTAGGCGTATTCCTCAATATTGGCGGCCGACGGCACGCTGTTCATCAACTGCGAGAGGTAGGGCATGCCGCCGATGCGTTCCAGCAGGCCGGCCTTTTCCAGGGTGGCGCTGACCGTCACCATGTCGAGGGTGGTGCGGACCTTGTTGCTGGTCAGCTCCTTGAGGACGCGGAACAGTTCCTGGTGCCCCGGGTGGAAAAAGCTTTCCGGCGTCAGCAGGTTGCCCGCCGCCTCGGCCGCCGCCGGGTCGATGAGCATGCAGCCGAGCACGGCGCCCTCGGCCCGCAGGTCATGGGGCAGGGGCCGGTCGCCGGAGAGGACGACCGTGCCGGCGGTATGGCGCGGGGTGAAGCTGTCGCGTTTGGTGTCCGACATGGGGGCAAGGGTCTCAAGGGGCTGGCTGGAGTGGGCTTGACGACAAACAAACGGTGCGCGGACAGGGCGTCAAACGGGAACAGCCTGACCGGCGGACAATATAACCCGTCGGCACGCCAAGTAAGACCCCCCAAATACCCATGGGGAACCGCCCGGCCTCGACATTGAACGTGGCGCAGGCACTCTTGCCTGCGATGAACGTCGGCCAGGCAAGCCTGCCTGGTCTTGGAATTTATGGGATGCGCTCTCACGAGGGAAAGTGCTTCCGCTCCGTCAGAGAAGTGTGGTTGGGGATGGACCTGCGCCAGGGAGCCGCCCCGTCTCGTCTCGGGCGGACCGGCGACGTTACTTTTTCCCGTGCTCGCGAAGGGACGTCGCGAATGCTCGCGAAGGGACGGGTGAATTGTGTCTGTTCGTGCTCGCGAAGGGACGGGTGAATTGTGTCTGTTCGGGTACTGGGCGTTGGTAATGGATTGATGGTGAACCGCAATTGGCAGAATAGCCCTAAACGAATACTGGTCGCGAAGGGACGGGCGTCGCGAAGGGACGGGTGAATTGTGTCGCCCGTGTGAATTGTGTCGCCTACCGAATCTCAAAGAACTCTGTGTTGGACTCAATTATACCGGACCATTCCGCACCGCCGACCTTCCCAAAATGCTTGTTTGGGTACTGGGCGTTGGCAATGGATTGATGGTGAACCGCAATTGGCAGAATAGCCCTAAACGAATACTTGCCTTTCATCCCACTCCGAGCTTGAGGCGAGGCCGGGAATCTCTAGCGTCACATCCTCCGGCCCCGTGTTTTTCAGGATCAGGACAAGCGGCAATGGGGCACCCGCTCCGAAGTAATGCGTGTCCATTTGGATGCAAACATCAACTTTCGGCGTTAGCCTCTTTTGGGGCTCTCCTTGCGCTGCCAACCCAAGAGTCAACAACAGGAGGCACGGCCTTAATAAAAAGCTCCAGTATCTCATGGCGGTTAGAAATTAGGGAAATTAGGCAGAAATTCGGGACAGGTGAAGGAAATTCAGGACAGGTGAATTGTGATTATTTACGAGCAATGTGTCTATCGGAGAGCCGGGTAGCAAGTTTTTGGGGGCTGCGGGAGAAGTAGCAGGTAGGTTCAATCCACCAACGGTTGCTTCAAGCCTGGCAATAAGAAATCGCGAAGGGACGGGTGAATTGTGTGTGTGTGTGCGCGCGCGGGTGAATTGTGCGGTCGTTGGCGCGCAATGCATCCGTCGGAAAACCTAGCGGCAAGGTGTTGTGGCGTATGAGAGGGCAACGTAAAGGCCAAG
>CAITYL010000067.1 GCA_903896595.1 uncultured Lentisphaerota bacterium | reverse complement strand
CCTCAACCCCTCAACCGCCCAACCGCCCAACCGCCCAACCGCCCAACCGCCCAACCGCCCAACCGCCCAACCGCCCAACCGCCCCACCGCCCAACCGCCCAACCGCCCAACCGCGACCCCCGGCCACCCCACCGGAAAAAGGCGGTTTGGCCAGCGGCGCGATCGCTACGCCTTTCCGTTCTTCCGTCGTTCCGTTGTTTTATTGTTGCGTTGTTTCGTTTTTACCCGGCTTCGGCCGGCAGGTGCCGCGCCGCCCGTGGGGTCAGGCCGGTGTGCCGGTGGAAGACGTTGCTGAAGTAATGGGCGTCATGGTAGCCGCAGAGCCGGGCGATGCGGTGGACCGGCACCGTGGTGTTGCGCAGCCAGCGCCAGGCCTCGCGCAGCCGCACCGCCGTCAGGTACTGTCCCGGCGTCTGGCCGGTGCGCTGATGGAACAGGCGGTGGAAATGCCCCTCGCTGCACCCCGCTTGCGCGGCCAGGTCCGCCACGTCCGGATCGGCGGCAAAATTGGTGTTCAGCCACGCCACGGCCGCCGCGATGCGGTCCCCCGCCGCCGGGCCCGCGCCGGCGGACTCCGCCACCCGGCGCCATAAGCCCGCCACCAGCGTCAAGGCCAGGCCGTCCAGCTCGGGCCCCAGTGGCCCGAACCTGCGCTGCCCCAGCGTCCACAACCGCTCCGCGACCGGGCGCGCCTCGGCGTCCAGGACGGCCCGGGCCACCCCCGGTGCCTCGCTGCTCCGCCCCGCCTCCAGCCGGGCGCCGGTCAACCCGACCCACAGCACGTCCATGACGGCGGCTGAGCGCTCCATGTGCCCCACACTCGGCGGCATCAGGCAGGCCAGGCCGGCGTGCAGCGGAAACGTGGCGTCCCCCAGCATCTCGCCCTCGCCGCCCAGCACGTAGAGCAACTCCCAGTAGTCGTGCGTGGTGCGGCACGCCGCGCCGTGGGGCCCGACAAAGCGCTCCACATACAGTGGCGTCAATTCCCGCGAGCGCGCCAGTGGCCCTGCCGCCGCCCAGCACGCCGCCGGCAACAAATGCACAAAGGGCGGAATGTACATGTCAGTTTTTTATACCTTTCATGATATAATAAAGCACGTTTTTATGTTCGCATGAAATTATAGTTTATTTGTACACCATAGCAACGGCCGGCCGGCCCTGGCCCACCGATCCAAGATCGAGGGCCATCGAGGGCTCTCGAAAGCCATCGATAACCATCAAAACCTTTTTGTCTCCCTGAACCCCAAACCCCTCTACGCACCCCCCCGCAACCTCTCAACCGCCCAACCCCTCAACCGCCCAACCGCCCAACCCCGCAACCCGGAGCCCCCCCCCCATGCTCACCGCGTTCAAAAAAGGCCGCACCGTCCTCTTCAAAGACCAGCCCGAACCCCGCCCCCAGGCCGGGCAGATCCTGGTCCGCGTCCGCGCCTGTGGCGTCTGCGGCACCGACCTGCATGAGAACCCCGACACCGCCGCCCAGGAAGCGGTCATGACCGGCCATGAGATCGCCGGCGAGATCCTGGAACTGGGCCCCGGCGTTACCGGCCTGGCCGTCGGCCAGAAGATCGTCCTCGACTCCGCCACTCCCTGCGGCCGCTGCGACGCCTGCCGCAACGCCCGCCAGGAACTGTGCACCGACATCCAGAGCTTCTTCTTCCTCAACTCCTTCGGCTACGCCGAGAAGATGATTGCCCCGGCGGTCAGCGCCATTTCCATGGACGGCCTCACCCCCGAAGTCGCCAACCTGCAGGAGCCGTTGGGCGTGGCCATTGACCTGGTGCGCCTGGCCGACCTCCAGCCCGGCCTGTCCAATGTCCTCATCCTCGGCCAGGGTCCGATCGGGCTGATGGCCACCGCCCTGGCCAAGCGCGCCGGCGCCCGCCGCATCTTCACCACCGAACTCGCCAGCCGCGGCAAGCGCGTCGAACTCTCCCGCCGCTTCGGCGCCGACGTCTGCTTCGACCCGGCCGCGACGCCGGTCGAGAAATACGACTTTGGCTGCGCCATCGACCGCATCCTGGTGACCGCGCCGCCCAAGACGCTTAACGGCGCCTTCGCGGTGGCCGCCAAGGGCGCCATCATCAGCTTCATCGGCATCGCCTTCGGCGACGGCGCCAACGTCACCTTTGACGCCAACGACTTCCATTTCAAGAAGCTCCAGCTCCGCGCCTCCTTTGCCTCCCCCGCCTTGTTCGGCGCCCAGGCGCTGCAGTTCCTGCGCGAGGGCGTCATTGACGGCCCCGCTCTGGTCACCCACACCTTCCCGCTGGCCCGTCTGCAAGAGGCCCTGGACACCGCCCGCGCCAATCCCGACGCCATCAAGGTCGTGGTCAATCCGTAAACCAACTCAAGGCCTGTTTCACGCGGAGGCGCGGAGTTCGCGGAGGATGCGACAAACCATGACCGGCAAACAACGCATGCTGAAAACGTTGCGCTTCGAGCAACCGGATCGCCCGCCCCATTTCGAGGTCATGTTTGAACTCGAACAGGAGGCGTTCGGCCTGCGCTTTCCCGACCGCACGGTTTGGGGCGGCGCCACCGCCGGGGAAAAGGCGCGCCTGATCAGCCAGTGCATGGCCATCTACGAAAAAATCGTTGCCCGCTACGGCTGGGACGCGCTGGCCGTCTACTGGCCGTGGTCCGACCCCGACGGCGTTCGCGCCGCCAAGGCCACCTTTGGCGACGACATTCTCATCGGCAGCATCGTCGGCGACACTATCTGGTCGATCGAGAACATCACCGACTGGACCGGGTTCGCCGTGCTGCTCTGCGACCAGCCAGAGGAAATCCACGTCCAGGCGCGGGCCAAAACAGCCGCCGCCAAGCTCAAGTTCGCCGAACTGGCTGCCGCCGGGGCCGACTTCATCCACGTGGTCAACGACGTCGCCTTCAACGGTGGCCCGTTCATCTCGCCGCCGCAGTTCCGCGAGGTCATCACCCCGTACCTGGCTGAGCAGGTCGCCTTCATCCGCAGCCTCGGCGTCATCCCGTTCATTCACAGCGACGGCGACCTCACTCCCGTGCTCGACGACTGGATCGGCACCGGCGCCGCCTGTTTCCAGTCCGTGGATCCCATGGCCGGCATGGACATCGCGGCGGTCAAGCGCCGCTGCCACGGCAAATTGGCGCTCATGGGCAACGTCCAGTGCAATCTCCTGCAAGACGGCCCGGCGGCGGCCATCCGCCAGTCCGCACGTTATTGCCTGGAAAACGCCAGCCCCGGCGGCGGCTACATCTTTTCCACCTCCAACACCATCTTCCCCGGCATGCCGCTGGCCAACTACGAAATCATGCTGGACGAATATCACCGGTTTTGCCGGGACAGGGGGCCGGCATGACCCATCCGGCCGTCAGCCTCGATTTCATGCCGGCGTTCTACCACCGCCACCTGGGAGTGACCTACGGCAAGGCCTTTTACTACGACCCCGAATACCGCGGGAGCGTGGAATGCCAGCAAGCGCTCTTCCTGCACGCCCACTGGGGCCGGCATGGGGTCGGCGCCGCCCACCCGCATCCGTCGCCAGGCCTGTTCATCCAGCCGCTGGAGATCATCATGCGCACTCAGGGTGCGGAATGGCGCTTTCCCGAGGATGCCACCCTGGAAAGCTGGGGCACGCCGTGGCGCGGCCTTGACCCCGCCGCCATTGCGGCCATCGACGCCCAAGCCGCGGCGCGGCACCCGGTCGTGGATGAGTTGCTCGCCCAGTACCGCGTCCTCCAGAAACTGTATGGCGAGTCCGCCGATCTCTTCGGCATCAAAAGTGGCATGATGAACATTCACGCCCCGCTGACCACCGCCCAGCAGTTGTATGGCGAGGAGTTGTTCATGCTCCTGGCGGAAGATCCGGCGGCGGGCGGCCCCATTTTTACCAAGGTTTGGGAGCTTTACCAGGCCATCTTTCAACGCCTGGCGGACGCGCTCGGCGCCCGGCTCACCCGGGTGCAACTGGGTGACTGCGCGGCCGCCATGCTCTCTCCGGCCACCTACGAAGCCGCGGTGCTGCCGTGGAACAACCGCATCGCCCGGCAGTTCCCCCGCGCCGGGTACCATTCCTGCGGCAGTTCCACCCACTTGCTGCCGGCCTTCGCCAAACTTGAACACATGGACCTTTACCAGCTCGGCCCCGGCACCGACCTGGCCCAGGCGGCGCGGCAACTGCCCGGCACCCACCTGCAACCCCTGATTGATCCGGTGCTCCTGCGCCAGGGCGACACCGCGCAGGTGCGCCAAAGCATTGCCGCCGTGATCCGCGACTGCGCCCCTGCCCCCGCCGTCACGCTCTGCCTGTGGAGCCTGGACCGCGACACCCCGCTGGCCAACGTTTCCGCCGTCTACGAAACCACCCCTACGCCAACGCCTGCCGACTGACGCCATCTTTCCGTCTTTCCGTTTCATTGCGCAACTCAGAGACCCCCCTGATGACCCCCAAACAGCGCATGCTCGCCGCCTACCGTGGCCAGCTCCCGGACACCGTGCCCGTCGCCCCGGAGTTCTGGTATTACCTGCCCGCCCGCCTGCTCGGGCTCGACATGGTCACCTTTGAGCGCGAGGTGCCGCTGTGGGAGGCCCTGCTGAAAACCTTCCGTCACTACGGCACCGAGGGTTGGGGCGCGGTCTTTGCCGTCCCGCCCGCGCCGGACGTGACCTCCAGCGAGTGCTGGACCGATCTCGGCAACGGCCGTTTCGAGGCCCGCCGCACCCTGCGGACTCCGCACGGGGAGCTGACCTCCTGTCAAGCCTACGACCGGCATGAGCCGTCCTGGGCCGTCGAACGCCCGATCAAGGAGTTCGCCCGCGACTGGCCTGCCTACCGGGCCGCCAGCCTCGGCTGCATTGAACACACCGACTGGCAGCCGGTCAACTGTGCTTTGGCCGCCGTCGGTGACGCCTACCTGCTCGAACCCTGGCTCGGGGTGCCGTTCTTTGACTATGTCGCCACGCCGCGCGAAGGCGGTTTTGAGCAGGGTATTTTCGACCTGCTGGAGCATGAGGCGTTTTTCACCGCTCTGCACGAGGAATACCTCGATTACATGCGGCGCCTCGCCCGCGCCGCCGCCGCCCGCACCACGGCCGAGGCGTTCTGCATCGGCTGCTCCTGGTCCTGCGTTTCGCTCATCGGCCCCGAGCTGTGGCGGCGCTGGGACAAGCCGGTCATTCGCGCCGTGGCTGATGAACTGCACGCCGCAGGCAAGTTGCTGCACATTCATTTCCATGGCAAAAGCCGGGCGGTGTGGACGGATTTAGCCGAGTGCGGGGCGGACTGCATCTGCCCCTTCGAGCGCCCCCCGGGCGGCGATGTCACCGACCTGCGCGAACTCCGCAACATCCTCGGCGGTCGCGTCACCGTGAACGGCAATGTCCACACCGTCAATACCCTGATCCGCGGCACCCCGGCGGACGTCGAACGCGAAGTCGGAGAGATTTTCGCCCAATGGGGGTCGGACAAACGCCGGCTCATCCTCGGCACCGGCGACCAGGTGGGGGTCGAAACGCCGGAAGAAAACATTGCCGCTTTGATCGCCGCTGGCCGCCGGCTGGGAGCATGCACATGAAACGTTCATTTTTCCTCATGGCCGGCTGTTGTGCTGGCCTGAGCCTGATGGAGACACCACTCATGGCGGAAACGCCCACCGGCCTGCCCGTAATCATCCGTCCCGACGATCCCCGCCTGGCCTACACCGGCTTTGCCGAACTGCAGGTGACCCCGGATGCCGCCGCCTGGCACCGCACCGTCACCGACACCGCCCCCGGCTACACCGAGGACGCCCCCGGCGGCGTCATTCGTTTCCGCACCGCGGCCGCCGCCGGCGCGGCGCTGGTGGAGTACCTGCCCAAGAGCGCCATGGCCGGCCGCATCCATTACCACAGCACCGGCGTGCTGCTGGTGGACGGCCGCCGCGCCGGCACCTTCACCCGGCCGGACGACGCCGGCGGGGTGGTGCGGATTCCGCTGCCCGCCGCCGGCCAGGCGGGCCCGCACACCTGCGCCGTCGTGCTGCCGTACGCGGATGCGGTGCGCTTCCGCGGCCTGCGCCTGCCGGCCGGCGCCACCCTGCTGCCGCTGCCCCCGGAACCGCCCCGGCCGCGCTATGTCGCCTACGGGGACTCCATCACCCACGGCTTTCTGGCCGCCGACGCCCCCGGCGGCTATGCCTGGCAGCTGGCGGAACAGATGCACTGGCAGCTCGTCAACCTCGGCTTCGGCAGCCGCGCCGCCACCCCGGACGATGGCCGCCGCGTGGCGGCCCTGAAACCGGACGTCGTCACCATCCTCCTGGGCGTCAACGACTGTCTGGGCAAGATCCCGCCCGCCACCTTCGCCGCCAATTACCGGCAGGTCCTGGACGCCATCCGCCGGGAGCGCCCCGCCATTCCGGTCGTCGTCATCACCCCGTTGGACGTGCCCGGCAAATGGGCCGGCTCGGAACCGCTGGAACAGTACCGCCAGGCCCTGCGCGACCTGGCCCGTGAACGGCACGACCAGCAGCTGTTCGTCGTCGAGGGCGTCCCCCTGATCCCGCCGGACCTCACCCTGTTCGCCGACGGCCTGCACCCCAACGACCACGGCTTCCAGATCATGGCCGCCCGCCTTGCCGCCCAACTGGCACCGATGCTCAAACGTTCAACTCCATAAATGAAAGGTGAACCATCAGGTTTTTGACTGGTTCCGGCCCCGGCCGGAACCTCTCGAGTGGCGGTGGCTCGACACCGCTTTAATACTGTATTATTGATATAACACGTTAAAATACAGTATAAAAGCGCCGTCAAGCCGGCGTCACTCAAAAGCGCCAGCCGGTTCCCGGTTGGCGCGGTTTACGGCGAACTGCCAAACAGGTTTGGAAAAGGTTGGGGCGCGGGGAAGGAAAAAACCGTTGACGTTCGCTCCCGCTCACTGCCGCCTCTCGGCGGCCCGTGCCCTGCGGGCGCTCCTCAAAAGGTTTTTCCTTCCCCGCCATCCGTCATCATCAAAAAAGAAAGGCTCCCTCCATGAAACAAGTCATTGTTGGCGTTGTCGGTTGCGGCAACATCTCCCGGTTCCATTTCAGCGGCCTCGAAAAGGCCGGTGCCCGCGTCAAGTGGGTCTGCGACCTGAACGAGGCCGTGGCCCGCCCGTGGGCGGACCAGTTCGGCGCCACCTACACCGCCGATTTCCGGCAGATCGTGGCGGATCCGGAAGTCACCCTGGTCGATGTCACGACCGTTTCCGCCGTTCACAAGAGCATCTGCCTGGCCGCCATTGCCGCCGGCAAGGCGGTGATTTGCGAGAAAACCCTGGCGGAAAACCCCGACGACGCCCTGGAGATTGTCCGGGCCGCCGCCGCCAAGGGCACCATTCTCTACACCTCGTACATGAAGCGCTTCATGCCCGCCGCCGCCAAGGCCAAGGAACTGCTGCCCTCGCTGGGCCGGATCATCACCACCCACATCCGCGCCCACCAGTGCTGGGGCGACCAGTGGGGCGAGAACCCGACGGAAGGCTTTTTCTTCACCCCGCCCGGCGGCAAGTCGCTGGTCCGCAAAAACTACGGCGGCGGCATCCTGGTCTGCGGCGGCAGCCACCTCCTGGACCTGGTCGGCTTCTTCCTCGGCCGCCCGCACCGGCTCTACGCCACCGTGAACACCCCCGCCGGCCGCGATTACGACATTCTCGCCGCCGCCCTCCTCGAAACCGCCAACGGCGTGGTCCACTACGAGGCGCTCGCCCATCCCCTGAACAAGATCGGCTTCCTCCGCGACGGCTGGGACGAACACGTCCAGATCACCGGCGCCAACGGCCGCCTGGACCTCTACAGCGCCCTGTGGGACGATCCGCAGCACAAGGTCTCCGTGCTCGTCCACTACGACAACGCCACCGGCCAGAGCCACGAATACCGCTTCGACGCCGTCTCCCCCTTCGACGAGGCGATGCGCTTCTTCTGCGCCAACCTCGCCCAGGGCCGGCAGGGCGCCCAGCCGCCCACCACCGGTTACGACGTTGACGAACTGATCGCCCACGTCCAGCGCAGCGCCGCCACCGGCCAAGCCCTCACCGTCGCCTACCGCTGCTGACGGCGGCGCCGTTGGCGCGCCGTCAGATAGTCTTTTTCCTGCCGCGCGCGGCAGGAAAAAGATGCGGGGCGTATCTGGTGCGGCTCGAAAAAATGCCACGGCGCGGGTGCGGTCTGGCGCTACATACTATATTGAAGGCGTGAAACGACAGACCGCCAAGCCCCAGCCGCCCGAGCCGTTGCCCGCTTTCAGTGAGGACGGGATCGACCTCACGCTCATCCGCTGGATGCTCTCCCTGACCCCGGACGAGAGATTGCGGCACCTTGAGGAGCACGCGGCCTTTGTCCAGGAGTTGCGCGATGCCAATCCATCACTTCAGCTATCGCGCCATCCTTGAAGCCTTGGATCGCTCGGCGGTACAACACATCGTCATCGGTGGTGTTTGCGGTGTCGCGCACGGGGCACCGATAACCACCTTTGACCTTGACCTGGTACACCTGCGGACACCCGAGAATATTGACCGTATTTTGGCGGCTCTGGCGGAACTCGACGCCTTTCACCGTGAACCCGGGGGCCGTCGGCTGGCACCGCAACGCACCGCGCTGGAGGGTGCTGGACCCGCTCTGTTCACAACAACACTCGGTTCACTGGACTTTATGGGCGAAGTCTCCGGGCGAGACTATGCGGAGTTGCTGCCGCACACGGTCGAACTGGCGCTCGCCGGCAATCTCAAAATCCGCATCTTGGATCTCGATACTTTGATCGAAGTAAAGAGCCGTGCCGGCCGGCCGAAGGACATCGCCATGTTGCCGATCTTGCGCCAGACGCTGGCGGAACGCCGGCGGCATAACTAAAGCCTATCCGGTACGCTCGCGCTAGTCCTTACACCCGGCCCTACGTCTTCCAAGGTCTGGAGACCGGGGCGGTGCTGGTGACCTATGACCGGCATTTTGCGGCGGTGGCCGGCCTGCGCCTGTGGCAATGGTCGGAGTGACCCGGTTTTATCCGCGCTCATCCGTGTAATCCGCGGTAAACCACGTTTGGGCCTGGGGAAGAATCAAAAAAGAATAATTCGGGTTAAGTTTCCGGGAGCTCATTCCCGCCCCGGCCAAGCAGTTCTGGCAGGCGCGGCAGCGCTTCAACCAGGGGGATGGCTTGCATGTCGTCCTCATACCACGTGCGTGAGCCGCCATGCAGAAGAAAACAGCGGGCCATGGGATAATCCCGGCGAAACGCGCGCAGGCCGGTGAAGTCACGGGAGGCCAGGCGACTGGAACGCTTGACCTCAAACGCCAGCAGGCCGCGCGGACCGTGGAGGACAAAGTCCACTTCCGTCCCATCACTGGTACGCCAATAACTGAGATCGTAGTCGAGCCCCAGGACTTGATTAACGCCCCGCAATTCCTGAAAACACAAGGTTTCGAGACTGGCGCCGGCGGCTTCCTCGGGCGAATCCAGCGGGCCCATGGGACGGATGGCCCGGTAGACGCCGGCGTCGAACAGATAAAATTTCGGATGGCCGGCGAGACGCCGTTGCGCCCGTTTCGCAAACACCGGCAGGCGGCAGGCGACCATCAGATCCTCAAGCACGGAAAAGTAATTTTCCACCACTTTGCGGTCCAGGCTTGCTTCGCGGGCGACGCCGGTGACGTTCAATAAGGCGCCTTGGGAAAAGCTGGCCACTTCCAAGAAACGGGCGAAATGCGCCAGATTCCGGGCCAGCCCTTCCTGCTGCACTTCTTCGCGCAGATAGGTTTGCACGTAGGATTTGAGATACTCGCGCGGCGCCGGGCTGGCTGGAACGGCCGGCAAGTGTCCGAATTCCAAGCTGCGCTCCAGGTGGAAATCAGGGCCCAGTTCCGCCGCCAGCAGTGGATGCATCTGAAAGGTCAGTGCCCGGCCGGCCAGCAGATTGACCCCGCCCCGGCGCAGGCGTCGGGCGCTTGATCCCGTCATGGCAAACCGCAGGTGTCGCTCTTCGATCAGGCGATGGACTTCGTTCAGTAACGCCGGCACCCGCTGGATTTCGTCCACCACCACCCATCCCGCGAATTGCGGGGGGATCAGGGCGGCCAGACGTTCCGGGCGGGCCAGCAACTCCGTGTAAAGGCCGCCCTCCAAAAGATTCAGGAAGATCGTGTCGGGCACCGTGAAACGGGTTCGCAGCCAGGTGGTTTTTCCGGTGCCACGGGGTCCGAACAGGAAAAAGCTCTGCCCCAGTTCCAGTGGCCGTTTTAGCAATCGGGTGTACATAAACCCCAATTTACAGACAAAACGGGCGTTGTCAAGGGACATAGGGTGGCGGCCGCCTTGAAGCGGCAAGGGAATGGGCCTCCGTGCGGGGCGTCCTCCCCGTCCTCGGGTGGCGCCGGTGTCCTCAACGTCCTCGCCCCGCCCCCGCCCCCGCCAAAGGGGCCAACCCGCACCGCCGCTGAGGACGTGGAGGACTCTGGCCCCGATCCCAAAAACAGAGGACATTGAGGACAAAGAGGACGCGGCGGCCGTCAGGATTCACCCGTCCCTTCGCGCCTTGGGGGAGCCCGTCGTTCGACCGTATCGCCTGCAATCGGTCACGGTCGATAGCGGTCGTGGCCGCCACGGATCTTCAGCCGGCCCGGCAGAGGTACTGGGACATGAAGTCCGACAACTGCCAGCTCTGCTCGACCGCGAACCCGCCGCGCCGCAGGAGCCCCTCCATGATCCACGTGAGAGTGCTGTACTCCTGGCGGATGTGGCGGATGAACGGCTGGCGGGAGTCGGCGGGCATGGCGGCGGTGAGCCGGTCGAAGTAAGCGGCGAAACCCTCCGGCCCCGGGTCGAACACGACATCCTGGAGGAGGAACCGGCCGCCGGGCCGGAGCCAGTCGTGGATCCGCTTCAGGGCGTTAAACTTCCACAGGTCTGGCAGGTGGTGCAGGGCCAGGCCGCTCACCACGGCGTCGAACGGCTCGCCGGCGTGCCCGTAGGTGAGGAAGCCCGCCTGGACGAAGCGGATGCCGGCCAGGCGTTCTTCCCGGACCCGCTCCGCGGCGTATGCGAGCATGACCGGCGAGATGTCGAGGGCGGTCACCCGGTGTCCCGCCCGGGCCGCCTCGCGGGCAAAGGCGCCGGTGCCGGTGCCGATCTCCAGCACGGCGGCGCCCGGCGGCAGGCGCAGCAAATTGAGGATGGTCTGGTTCTCGGCCGGGATGTCGCGGAGTTCGCCCATGCGGTGGTCGTAGGCACGCACTTCATCGACGTTTTCGTAGTCGGTGCCGATTTGTTTGGCTTCGTTCCATTGCCAGGCGGGGGCGGTCATCATGCGCGCCGTGTTACCAGTCCAATTCATTTGGGGTTGGATTTTGAACAGGAGGCCGCAGAGGCACGGAGAAGTTTTTCTCCGTTCTCTCCGGATTCCTCCTGTTCAAAATCATGCATAATTCGGTCTGGACCGTGCAGGCAGGATTGCCGGCACGATTGCCGGTTTCACCCTAACGCGTCGGTGTCGAAGGGTTTGATCAGCTTGTAGAAGTCGCGGAGGTCGGCCTCGCGGATCGGGCGGCCGTCGTAGGTGAGGTAGAGGCCGGGGCCGGGGTGGTTCTCCTTGAGGCGGATGGAGCTGACGCGGATGAACGGCTCCATCTTGAACTGCCGCACCTTGTCCTCGACCGTGGCGAACAGCTCGCGGGCGCCCTGGGCGGCGCAGGCGTCGCAGACGCAGACGGTGATGTCGCGGGTCCGGACGGCGGAGTCGCCCATTTTGCGGGCGTCGCAGACGCCGCTCCGGTGCGGCGTGAAATGGGTGTGGAGCAGGTGGTGCGCCACCTCGGAGTTGGGCGTGCCGTAGAAGTCGGCGTACAGCCGCAGCACGTCCGGGTTTTCCTGGGACTTGCGGTACTTGGAGGTCTTGTCGATGTCGACCAGCACCTGCTGGCGGGCGGCCATGACGCTGACCTTGTCCGGCACCGGATGGCCGGCGCCGCAGATGCAGCCGCCGGGGCAGGCCATGACCTCGATCAGGTCGTAGCCGACGTCCACGCCCTGGCGGATCTTCTCGATGATCGGCTCGGCGTTGTGCAGGCCGCTGATGACGGCCACGCGGACCTTGGCGCCGCCGGCCTCGACGGTCGCCTCCTTGACTCCCTCGAAGCCGCGGATCTCCGCGAACTCCAGCTGGTCGGTCAGGGCTTGGCCGGTGAGTTTTTCCACCGCCATGCGCAGGGCCGCCTCGGCGACGCCGCCGGAGGCGCCGAAGAGGATGCCGGCGCCGGAAACCTGCCGGTACGGCTCGTCGAACTCGGCCGGCTTCACTTCGGCGGGGTCGAGGCGCAGCACCTTGACCATTTCCAGCAGCTCGCTGGAGGTGAGCACGGCGTCGACGTCGCGGCTGCCGTCGGTGGCGAACTCGGGCCGGGCCGCCTCGGACTTTTTGGCCAGGCACGGCACGATGGAAACGACGAACAAATCCTCCCGCGGGATGCCGGACCACTTGACGAAGTGGTTCTTGACCGTCGCCCCCATCATCTGCTGGGGCGACTTACAGGTGGACAGGTGCGGGATCAGGTCCGGATAGCGGCGCTCGACAAAGTTGATCCAGCCGGGGCAGCAGGAGGTGAACTGCGGCATGACCCCTTTCTTCTCCACGCGCGACAGGAACTCGGTCGTTTCCTCGACAATGGTCAGGTCGGCGGCGAAGGTGAAGTCGAAGACATTGTCGAAGCCGAGCCGCTTGAGCAGGCCGGCCATGAAGGCGGAGGCCTGGTCGAAAGGAATGCCGAAGGTCGAGGAGATGACGCTGCGCACGGCGGGGGCGACAAAGCCGACCACGGTCTTCTTCGGGTGGTTGATGGCGCGGAACACCTGGCCGCGCTCGCGCCGGTAGTCGAGGGCGCCGCAGGGGCAGGCGTTGACGCACTGGCCGCAGCTGACGCAGTCGGTGTCGCGCAGCGGCAGGCCGCTGCGGGTGCCGACCAGCATCCGGCCCTGCTTCAGGTAGTAGGCGAGGACGTCCGGACCCTCGATCTCGGCGCAGGCGGCGATGCAGCGGCCGCAGGAGATGCACTTGTTGTGGTCGCGGACCACGAACGGATGGTCGTCCACCGGCGGGAAGAAGGGGCGTTCATGGACCGGCGGCCGGAACTCGAGGTTGTGGGCGCGCGCCTCTTTGCGGAGATCGCAGGTGAAGCGTTCGGCGCAGCCGCAGCGCAGGCAGCGGCGGGCCTCGGCCCGGGCGGCGTCTTCGGAGAGGCCGAGCTCGACTTCCTGGAAGCCCTGGCGCCGCGCGGCGTCGCCGATCAGCGGCATGGCGGCGCGCGCCAGGCGCGGCATTTCCTCGAACTCCCAGCGCGGCAGGTCTTCGAGCGAACCGTGGCTGCAGTTGTAGTTGGGGTTTTCCTCGCGGACATAGCCTTTTTGCAGGAAACTGTCCATCGCCTCGGCGGCGCGCCGGCCGGCGCCGACCGCCTGGATCACGGTGGCCGGGCCGGTGACGCAGTCGCCGCCCGAGAAGATCTTGTCGACCGAGGTCTGCATGGTGCGGCCGTTGATCTCGACGTCGCCCCACTTGTTGAGCTTGACCGGCAAGTCGTTGTACAGGAACTGGGTGTTGGTGCTCTGGCCGATGGCGCCGATGATAGCGTCGGCCTCCAGGACAAACTCGCTGCCCTCGACCGGTACCGGCCGGCGGCGGCCGGAGCGGTCCGGCTCGCCCAACTTCATCTTGATGCAGTGCAATTGTTTGCGCTTGCCGTCGACGGTGATTTTGGCGGGGGCGGTGAGGAAGATCATCTCCACGCCCTCGTGCAGCGCCTCCTCGACCTCATAGCCCTGGGCGGGCATTTCGTCGCGCGTCCGGCGGTAGACCAGTTTGACGTGGGCGGCGCCCTTGCGCAGGGCGGTGCGGGCGCAGTCGATGGCGGTATTGCCGCCGCCGATCACCACTACGGTATCGCCGAGGGCGAGGTCGTCGCCCTTGACGACGCGCTCCAAGAAGTTGATGCCGAGCCAGACGCCCTCGCTGTTTTCGCCCTCGATTTGCAGCGGCGTGGCGCGCCAGGAGCCGATGGCCATGTAGACGACGTCGAAGTCGTGCTGCAAGTCCTCCAGCCGCAGGTGGGTGCCCAGGCTCTTGCCGCAGACGATGCGCACCCCGAGCTCGCGGACGATGCCGATTTCGGCGTCGAGCGTGGCCTTGGGCAGCCGGTACTCGGGAATGCCGTAGCGCATCATGCCGCCCGGCTCGGAATGGCGCTCGAAGACGGTGACCTCATGGCCGTTGATGGCGCTGTAATAGGCCGCCGCCAGCCCGGACGGCCCGGCGCCGACGATGGCGACCTTCTTGCCGGTCGCCGCGGCGCGGCGCGGCACCCACGGGGTCTCCCGCCGCATATCCCAGTCGGCGGCAAAGCGTTTGACGTGGTTGATCGCCACCGGCGCGTCCACCAGGTTGCGGCGGCACTGCGCCTCGCACGGATGCGGGCAGACCCGGCCGCAGACGGAGGGGAAGGGGTTGCGGTCCTTGATCACCCGGATCGCCGCCTCGAAATTGCCGGCCTCAACCTGCATCAGGTAGGTCTGGATGTCGATGTTGGCCGGACAGGTCATGACGCACGGCGCCACGCAGTCGGCGTTATGGTCGCTCAAGAGCTGTTCCAGGCGGATTTTGCGGTACGCCTCCAGCCGCGGGTTGGTGGTGGTGATGACCATGCCCGCCTTGACCGGGGTCTGGCAGGACTTGACGCTGCGGGCGCCGTTCTCCAGTTCCACCTCGCACAGGCCGCAGTTGCCGTTGGCGCGCGGCAGGCGGATGTCGTAGCAGAGGTGGGGGATGTGCACCCCTTCCTGCAGCAGTGCCTGAAGGATGGTCAGGCCGGCATAGACCTCCATCTCCTTGCCGTTGACGGTGACGGTAATGCGCGGCTGGTTGGTCAGGGTCATGCTCATGGACGGGTCTCGTTTAGGCTGAGGGCTATTAGGCTGAAGGCTGAAGGTTATTAGGCTGTAAGGTTGGGGGTCCGACTGATCGGACATGTCCGACATGTCCGACGGGTCTGATGAGTCTGATGAGTCTGATGAGTCTGATGAACTGTGCCGGCGGTCGTGGTCCCCCGCGGTCACGGGAGGTTTTTTGGGCGCCGCGTTTGCTTTTTTTCTAGTTCATGTTAAATTTTTAACGTGCTTAATTTCACGATTAAGATAGCATGAAAACGGGAAAAGGCCAGCATGACCAGTCCGCGCCACGTCCGCCGTACGCCCGCCGGGGCCGCTGCCGCCCAGGCCATTCCCGTGCCGGTGCTGCGCCGCATGCCGGGCTATCTGCAGGCCTTGCGCCAGTTCCGCACCGAGGGGCTGGAATGGGTCTCCTGCACCCGCCTGGCCGGCCGCCTCGGCCTTGACCCGGCCCTGGCGCGCAAGGACTTCACCGCCCTCGACATTACCGGCAAGCCCAAGACCGGCTTCCCGGTGACCGGCCTGATCCGCGCCATTGAGAGCTGCCTGGGCTGGGACAATGTCCGCGACGCCTTTCTGGTCGGTGCCGGCAGTCTGGGGCGCGCCTTGCTCGGCTACCGTGGCTTCCGCGAACACGGCCTGAACATTGTTGCCGCCTTTGACACGGACCCGGGCAAGATCGGCAGCAGTTTGCACGGCACTCAGGTGCTGCCGTTGTCCAAGCTGGCCGGCTTGGCCCGGCGCATGCGCGTCGCCATCGGCATCATCGCCACCCCCGCCGCCGCCGCCCAGGAAGTGGCCGACCTGATGGTCGCCGGGGGCCTTCGCGCCATCTGGAATTTCGCCCCGACATCGCTGTCCATTCCCCCGGAAGTGCTGGTGGAAAACGAGGATTTGTCTCGCACCCTTGCCGTCCTCTCCCAGCGCCTCCAGGCGCGCCGGGCGCTTGAGCTGGAGGAGAACGGGTAGGGGGGTGCAGGCCAAAGACGAATATCCAATATCCAACAAGGAATATCCAAGGATGAAGGAACGGCCATCATTACAAGCATGAAACAGACATGAGTGCAGCAGCGACCATCAAAGGCAGCCGGCAGTTTGACGCCGCCTGTGCGATTTTGGACCGGTTCGGGCGCCACCCGGCGCGGCTGATCCCGATCCTGCAGGCGTTGCAGGAGGAGTACCGGTACCTGCCGGGGGAGTTGCTGGCCTACGTCGCCACCGCGTTGGGAATGCCGCTGGCGCGGGTCTACGGTGTGGCCACTAGAACCCCTACAGGGTGCAAATTGGCTTGGGATTTTTTCATAACAATGTCGAAATAAACGTTTGCGGATTCCGCCGGCCGGGGGCGTCCCACTGGCCAGGCCAGGGAGCATCGGGCCGGCCGGCGGAATCCGCAAAATGGACAAACGTTTTGGGAAGGGGTTTGGGGAGCACCCTTTTCCAAAAGGGTGGCCCCAACATTCATACGACACTAGGAGCATGAAACAGACATGAGTGCAGCAGCGACCATCAAGGGCAGCCGGCAGTTTGACGCCGCCTGTGCGATTTTGGACCGGTTCGGGCGCAATCCGACGCGACTGATCCCGATCCTGCAGGCGTTGCAGGAGGAGTACCGGTACTTGCCGGGGGAGTTGCTGGCGTATGTCGCCACCGCCCTGGGAGTGCCGCCGGCGCGGGTCTACGGCGTGGCCACCTTTTACGCCCACTTCACCCTGGCGCCGCGGGGCAAGTACGTGATCCGGCTGTGCGACGGCACGGCCTGCCATGTCAAGAACTCGATCCCGATCCTGGAGGCGTTGCGGCAGCGGCTGGGGCTGACCGCCGAGCGGAAGACGACGCCGGACCTGCTGTTCACCGTCGAGACGGTGTCGTGCCTGGGCGCCTGCGGACTGGCGCCGGTGGTGGTGATCAACGACCAGGTGCATGGGCAGGTGACGCCCGAACATGCCGTGGCCCTGGTCGAAGAGATCATCGCCCGCGAAAAACCCGCCGCCGCCTGAAACTACCAAGCTTAAAAATAATTTTCTCTCGCCAAGATCGCAAAGCTCGCCAAGTAATCACACCCATTTGCATGTAATAGGGAAATGAGATTCTTTGCGCTCTTTGCGTGCTTGGCGAGAACATATTTCCAAGGAAGTGAGTTATGACAACTACAACGAATAGTCACGAAACAATGGACCTGGAGCGGTTGGGGGCGGCCTGGCGGATCGCCGCGGCGCCGCTGGCCCGCCGCATCGTGGTCTGCGCCGGCACCGGCTGCGTGGCCAATGGCGCCTTGGCCGTCCATGCCGCCCTCAAGCAGGCCCTGGAAACGGCCGGGATCCACGTCGTGCTCGACTTGCGCGCCGAAGAAGCCGGCGCCGCCTGTCCCGCCGCCGGCCGGCCGGGCGTGCGCCTGTCGGGCAGCGGCTGCCACGGCTTTTGCCAGATGGGGCCGCTGGTGACCGTGCTGCCCGAGCACATCCTTTACACCCGGGTCAAGCCCGCCGACGCCGCCGAGATTGTGGACACCACGCTGGTCCGGGGCGGCCTGGTCGAGCGCCTGCTCTACCGCGATGACGCGGCCACCGCCCCCTGCCACGGCCCCGGCGACATCCCGTTTTACAGCCGGCAGGCCCGTACCGTGCTGGCCGGCTGCGGCGAACTCGATCCGGAGGACATCCGCGAATACATCGCCGGCGGCGGCTACCATGCCGCGTATAAGGTCCTGACCACCATGACCCCCGAAGCGGTCTGCGCCGAAATGCTCGCCTCCGGCCTGCGCGGCCGCGGCGGCGGCGGCTTTCCCACCGGCCGCAAGTGGGAACTGACCCGGAAACAGCCCGGTGCCCGTAAGATCATCATCTGCAACGGCGACGAGGGCGATCCGGGGGCGTTCATGGACCGCAGTGTCATGGAAGGCAATCCGCACCGGGTGCTGGAAGGCATGCTGATCGCCGCCCGTGCCATCGGCGCCGGCGAGGGCGTGGTCTACGTCCGCGCCGAATATCCGCTGGCGGTCAAGCGCGTCCGCCAAGCGGTGATTGACGCCACGGCGCTGGGCATTCTCGGCCCGCGCGCCCTGGGTACGGACATTCCCTTTGTCGTCGAAGTCATGGAAGGCGCCGGCGCCTTTGTCTGCGGCGAGGAGACTGCGCTCATCGCTTCGATTGAGGGCAAGCGCGGCATGCCCACGCCCAAGCCGCCGTTCCCGGCCGAATCAGGGCTGTGGGGGTGTCCGACGGTGATCAACAACGTGGAAACTCTGGCCACCGTGCCGCTGGTCCTGGCCGGGGGCGCCGCGGCGTTCCGCACGCTCGGCACCGCCGGCTCGCCCGGCACCAAAACCTTTGCCCTGACCGGCCATGTCCGCAATACCGGCCTGATCGAGGTGCCGTTCGGCACCACTCTGCGGCATATCGTCTTCGCGGTCGGCGGCGGCGTCACCGACAGCAGCGGCGCGGCCGACCCCGCCGGGTTCAAGGCGGTGCAGATCGGCGGCCCCTCGGGCGGCTGCCTGACTCCGGCGCACCTAGACCTGCCGCTCGACTTTGACTCGCTGAAAACCGTCGGCGCCATGATCGGCTCGGGCGGACTGGTGGTGATGAACCGCCAGACCTGCATGGTCAATGTGGCCCACTTCTTCATGCAGTTCACCCAAAACGAGTCGTGCGGCAAGTGCGTGCCCTGCCGCGAAGGCACCAAGCAGTTGCTGGCGATGCTCGACGACATTATCGAGGGGCGGGCCGATGCCGGCGTGTTGGACCGCCTGGAGAAACTGGCGCGCGTGGTTCAGCTCAGCTCGCTCTGCGGTTTGGGCAAGACGGCGCCCAATCCGGTGCTGTCCACGCTCCGCCATTTCCGCCAGGAATACGAGGAGCATGTTTTGCACAAGCACTGCGCCACCGGCCAGTGCAAGGCGCTGCGCAAGCCGGAAATCCTGGCCGCGAAATGCGTCGGCTGCACCGCCTGCGTCCGCAAATGTCCCGTCGCCGCCATTCACGGCGAACGCAAGCAAGCCCACCGCATCGACCCCGCCCTCTGCATCCGCTGCGGCGCCTGCGTCACCGCCTGCAAATTCAACGCCATCACCGGAGTTTAACGCCAATAATGCGGGGGAAACCCTTTGCCAAGGGTTCTCCCCCGAGCCCCTTTCCGAAACTTTATTGCCTTTTGCGGATTCCGCAGGCAGGCCTTCCGCAACTGATTCGGCCAGGGACAACGGGGCCTGCCTGCGGAATCCGCAAAACGAAACAAAAAGGTTTGGACAGGGGTTTGGGGAAGAGCCTTTCCTTAAAAGGTCTTCCCCAACACGCAACTATCTAGGAGAATGCAATCATGCAAAATACAGTGACAAGCAAACCTGCGGTGCCGGTACTGACCCTGAACGGGCGGAGTGTGGAGCTGGGCGGGGAGCGGAACCTGCTGGAGCTCATCCGCAAGGCGGGGATTGACCTGCCGACCTTCTGCTACCATTCGGAACTGAGCGTGTACGGCGCCTGCCGGCTGTGCCTGGTGGAGATTGAGGGGCGCGGCATCCAGGCCTCGTGCGCCGTCACGCCTGAAGCGGGGCTGAAGGTGCGCACCGACACCGCCGACCTGCGCGAAATTCGCCGCACCAACATCGAACTGCTGTTGGCCAGCCATCACCAGGGCTGCACCACCTGCGGCAAGAGCGCTGCTTGTCGGCTGCTGGAGCTGGCCCGGCGCCTCGGGGTCGACACCGTCCGCTTCACCGCGCGGCGGCCGCCGGCGCCGCTGGACCTGACCAGTCCCGCACTGGTCCGCGACCCCAACAAGTGCGTGCTGTGCGGCGACTGTGTCCGCTTCTGCCATGAAATCCAGGGCATTGGCGCCATCGATTTTGCCCATCGCGGTTCGGCGGCGGCGGTGGTGCCCGCCTTCAACCGCGGCCTGGGCGAGGTCGAGTGCGTCCATTGCGGCCAGTGCGCCCGCGTCTGTCCCACCGGCGCCATCATGCCCCGGTCGGAGGAGGAACCGGTGTGGAAGGCGCTGCAGGATCCCGGCAAGACGGTGGTGGCCCAGATCGCCCCCGCCGTCCGCGTCGCCCTGGGCGAGACCCTGGGGCTGGCGCCCGGCGAGGACACCACCGGCCGCCTGAGCGCCGCCATGCGGCGGCTCGGCTTTGCCAAGGTTTACGACACCGCCTTCACCGCCGACCTCACCGTGATCGAGGAGGCGGAGGAATACCTGCGTCGCCGGGCCGCCGGGTTTGCCGGGCCGATGTTCACCTCATGCTGTCCCGCCTGGGTGCGCTACAGCGAGCTGGCCGCGTCCGACCTGCTGCCGCGGCTGTCGTCCTGCCGTTCGCCCCAGCAGATGTTTGGGGCGCTGGCCCGCGACCTGTTGCCCAAGCAGCTCGGAGTCGCCCCGGAGAACCTGGTGGTCGTGTCCATCATGCCCTGCACCGCCAAGAAATACGAGGCGGGCCGTGCGGAGTTCGCACACAACGGGCGCCGCGATTTGGACGCCGTGCTCACCACCCAGGAATTGGCGCACATGATTCAGGGCGCCGGGGTGCGTTTCTCCGAGCTCGTGCCCGAGCCGCTTGACATGCCGTTTGCCTGCACCAGCGGCGCCGGCCTGCTGTTCGGCGCCTCGGGCGGGGTCAGCGAGGCGGTGCTGCGGTATGCCGCCGCCAAACTTTCCGGGGGCGCGGCGCCCGCGGCCAATTACGGTGCCGCTGACGGCACGGCGGCGCGGCGCGAGGTGACGGTCACGGTCAACGAAATCCGCCTGCGCCTGGGCATGGTCTACGGCCTGCGTGAGGCCCAGGAAATCCTGAAGGAGGTCCGTGCCGGCACCTGCGAGTACGACCTGATCGAGGTCATGGCCTGTCCCGGCGGCTGCGTCGGCGGCGCCGGCCAGCCGGTGCCCGCCGGTCCGGAAACCACCGCCCGGCGCGCCTGCGGCCTCCGGCATGCGGCGGCCGCCGCGCCGCTGCACGGCGCCCAGGACAATCCGTTCATCACCAAGCTGTACCAGGAACACCTGGGCGAGCCGGGCGGTCCCCGCGCCCACAAGCTGCTGCACACCAAATACCAGACCCGGCGCCGGCTCGGCAAGAGCGACGGCCTGCCGCTGATTCACGGTCAGGATGTCGGCCGGGTCAAGGTCAGCGTCTGTCTCGGCACCAGTTGTCATTTGCGGGGGTCGCAGAAGGTGTTGCGCGGGCTGGCCAAGGCGCTGGAGGAGCGGGGGCTGGCGGAGCGCGTCGAGCTTACCGGCGCCTTCTGCCACGAGCGCTGCGACCGTGGCCCGGCTGTGACCGTTAACGGCCAGGTCTTCGACCACTGCACCGCCGAGCTCGCCCTGGCCCAGGTCGAGGCTGCTCTGGCGGTGGCAACGGGGGCATAATTGTGGACCCAGTGGACACTGTGGACCCGGGTGGACACTGGGGCACCATTGCCCCCGTCCACAGAGTCCACGGCGTCCACCGGGTCCACCAAGTCCACCGGGTCCACCAAGTCCACCGGGTCCACCACCCGCGCCATGGTTTTTCCCCGTTCCGACGGTTAGAGTTTTAGTGGAGGCAAGTATGAACGCGCGGCATCCGGTTTACACGGAAAAGGCGGAGTGTCAGGACTGCTACAAGTGCGTCCGGCACTGCCCGGTGAAAGCCATTGAGGTGCGCGGCGGCAGCGCCACGGTGATGGCGGAGCTGTGCATTGCCTGCGGCCACTGCGTGGAGGTGTGTCCGGCCGGCGCCAAACGGGTGCGCGACGATGTGCCGGCGGCCCGGCAACTGCTGGCTGGCGGCGCGCGGGTGGCGGTCTCCCTGGCGCCGTCCTGGCTGGCGGAGTTTCCGGGGCTTGAGCCGGCGCGGCTGGTGGCGGTGCTGAAGCGGCTCGGGTTCTGGGGCGTGTCGGAGACGGCGTTGGGGGCGCAGGAAGTGTCGGCCGGCGTGGCGGCCGCGCTGCGCGACCCGACCCCGCGGGTCCTAGTGTCGCCGGCCTGCCCGACGGTGGTCGAACTGGTCGCCAAATATCATCCGCAACTGGCGGCGGCGGTGATGCCGCTGTGTTCGCCGCTGCTTGCCCACGCCCGGTTGCTCAAACAGCTTTATGGTCAGGAATTGCGGGTTGTGTTCATCGGCCCCTGCATCGGCAAAAAGCGCGAGGCCGACGCCCATCCCGAACTGGTGGCGGTTTCTCTCACCTTCAAGGAGTTGCGCCGTTGGCTGGAGGCGGAAAAGCTCGATCCCGCCCAGGAACCGCCGGGGGATGGCGCCCCGTTCATCCCCGGCCCGGCCGAGGAGGGCGTGCTCTATCCGGTGGACGGCGGCATGATTGCCGGCATTCGCGCCAATTGTGCCGTGCATGCCGGGGATATGATGGCGCTGTCGGGGGTCGAGACGATCCAGGGCGCGCTGCACGACCTCGATCCCGCCACCCTGACCGGGCCCCTGTTCCTGGAACTGCTGGCCTGCGCCGGCGGCTGTGTCAATGGTCCCTGCGCCCGGACCCGCGACGGCACCATCGCCAAGCGTCGTGCCGTGCTCGGCCAGGCCGCCTATCCCACCGCCGCCATTCCGCGGACCGCCGTCGTGGAGTTGGGACTTGAACACCCGCATCCGCCGCCCGCGCCGCCTCCTTGCACCGACGAGGTGAAATTGCGCGAAGTGCTGGCCCGGGTCGGCAAGCGCACGGTCACCGATGAACTCAACTGCGGCGGCTGCGGATATGCCAATTGCCGCGAATTCGCCGCCGCCCTGCTGGTCGGCAAGGCGGAGGCGACCATGTGTGTGTCGCACATGCGCCAGCTCGCCCAAAAGAAGGCCAATGCCCTGATCAAGACCATGCCGTCGGGAGTGGTTATTGTGGACCAGGAATTGCGCATCGTTGAATGCAACCGCCGGTTTGCCCGGCTGGCCGGCGCCGATGTCACCACCGCCTATGACGCCAAGCCGGGACTGGAGGGGGTCGCCCTCGACCGTGTCGCGCCGTTCTTGGCCGACGGCCTGCGGCATGTGCTGGCCACCGGCGAAGAATTATCCAACCTGACCGTGCGCGGCAATGAGCGGGTCTTTACCGCCTCCCTGTTCGGCATCGAGCCGGGCCGCAGCGCCGGCGGCGTGCTCCAGGACGTCACCGAGCCGGCCATGCGCCGGGACCAGGTGGTGCGCCGGACCCGTGACGTCATCCGCCGTAACCTGGCCACCGTCCAGCAGATCGCCTACCTGCTGGGTGAGAACGCCGCCGAATCCCAGGCCAGCCTCAATGAGATCATCACCGCCTTTGCCGCCGACCCGGATGCCGCCTTGACCGAGGATGAGGAACCGTCGTAAGCTTTGATTGCCCGCAAGTCGGACTTTTCTGACCTGTCAGACGGGTCCGACAGGTCCGAGCGGTCCAACTTCCGCCGTCCTGACCAGCAACCTACAGCCTAACAGTCTACAGCCTAATAGCCTACAGCCCCCCCCATGAACGACCTTTACCAAAACACTCCCTTGCCGCCGCGGCGGGACCCGCCCTTTCTGGAACTGGGCACGCACCAGGTGCCCAAGCACGGGCATCCCGTCTGCGGTGACGCCGTGTTCAGCCGGCGGCTGCGGGTTAGCGGGCGCACCTTGTGTGTGCTGGCCGACGGCTTGGGCAGCGGGGTCAAGGCCAATGTGCTGTCAACGCTCACCGGCGCCATGGCGCTGACCTTTGTGTCCGAGGACATGGACATTGAGCAGGCGGCCCGGGTCATCATGGACACCCTCCCGGTCTGCCGGGAACGCGGCCTCGCCTATTCGACGTTCACCATCCTGGACGCCAGCCCGGACGGCCGCCTGCGTGTCATTGAGCATGACAATCCGCCCGCCCTGCTGTTGCGCGGCGATGGCACGGTGGCGCCCCTGCGCAAACAGCCCCTGCGCGTGCCGCCGCCGGCCGCGGGCGGTGGCGAGGGGTGTACGCTGCTCGCCTGCGATGTCCGCACCAGCGAGAACGACCGGATGATCCTGGTCTCCGATGGCGTCACCCAGGCGGGCATGGGCCGGCCCGGCACCCCGCTGGGCTGGGGATTGGGCGCCCTGCACACCTTCATTCGCAACCTGCTGACCGCGGTGCCTGGAATGGCCGCCCGCGACCTGGCCCGGCGGGTGGTTGAAGAAGCCGTTCGCCGCGACGGCGGCCAGCCGCGGGACGACACGTCGTGCGCCATCCTGTACGTCCGTCGGCCGCGCCGCCTGCTGGTGGCCACCGGTCCGCCGTTCGCCCGCGAGAATGACCGGCGCCTGGCCGACAGCATCGCCACCTTCGCGGGCGAAGTCGCCATTTGCGGCGGCACCACCGCGGTCATTGCCGCCCGTGAATTGCACCGGCCGCTCACCGCCGACTTGGAACATTTGGACGAGGATCTTCCCCCGATCGCCATCATGCCTGGCATCGCGCTGGTCACCGAAGGCGCCATCACCCTGCAACGGGCCCTGGACCGGCTCGAAGGCGCCGGCGACCCGGCCACGGGTCCGGTCAACGGCGTCACCCGTCTGATCGGGCTGCTGCTGGACAGCGACATCATTGAGTTTGTTGTCGGCGCCCGCGTCAATGACGCCCATCTCGATCCCAGCGCCCCCTTTGAACTCGATTTGCGCCGCAATATTGTGCGCCGCCTTCGCCACGTCCTCGAAACCCGCCATCTCAAGGAAACCACCGCGCGGTATTTGTAGGTGGGCGGCACGGACCCACACGGACGGGCACGGACCGACACGGACAAAAAACGTATCGCCACCGGTTTGTCCGTGAACGTCCGTGCTGGTCCGTGGCAGTCCGTGCCCGGCCACCGGCAACACGCCGTTTTCACCCCGCCGGGGCCTGCCGGTAGGCGGTGGGGCTGACGCCGGCCAGGAGCCGGAACTGTTTGTTAAAGTAGTGCGGGTCCGGCAAACCCACGGCCTGGCCCACGCTTTGCACCGGCAGCGAGCTGTTTCGCAGCAGGTGCCGGGCCATTTCCACCCGCCGCGCCAGAATGTAATGGGGCAGGGTCATGCCGAACCGCTGCCGGAACCGGCGCGCCAGATAATTCTGGCTGACCCGGATCGACCGCGCCAGGGCTGGTACCGTCAACGGCTGGGTCAGCCGCGCCTCGATCAGTGCCGTCAATTCCTGCAGGGCCACTTCCAGCCGGCCACTGCCCGCCGATCCGGCCGCACCCGACGGTGGGGAAGACGCCAGTTCCAGCAACAGTTCCTGAAACAGCGCGGCGGCCCGCGCCTGCAAAACCTCCCGCTGTTCCGGCAGCACGGTCGGCCGGTGGTGCAGTTCGGTGATCCGCCGCAGCCGCTCCACCACCCGCGGTTCCAATATGCCCAGCGGCTGGCAGAGGGGCAACGCCACCGTCGGGCCGGACCCCGCGTCAACCGGGTCAAAATGCACACACCAATGCCGGTCGTCCCGAAACAGCCGGTAGGCGCTTTCAACCCCCGCCGGAGTCAGGGTCAGGGTGCCCGGCGCCAGCGGCCAGGAGCGGTCACCGAGGCGGATTTCACCGGGGTACAGGTAGACATGCAGCGCATGCGTGCCCGGGGAGCGGTAGCGGCGCCGCCCGTCGTCCGCCGCCATGGGAAACAGGCCGCTGGTGCGAATCACCGGCAGCATGCGCAGCGGCCAGCGAAAAGCGCCAGTGGCAGAATTTTGTATTGATTTTATACCAATCTTTGTCATCTGGTGGCCATACCACTATCGCGTTTCTGATGATAGAATACGTGTGTAACGTACTTTATCTCCGGTTTGTTGAAAAATGTATTTATACCAAAGGGTTGGGCGGCCGGTCGTCCCAAGTGTCTTAAGGGTCCCAAAGGTCCCAATGGTACTATCTCACCTGGACGCCGGTTTTTTCTTTACTCAAGTGTTGCAGTTAAATTCTCGCACAAACATTGCGGTTAAATGATAAAAAGTAAGCCTTTATCTGTTATATTGCATGGTGTTACGTCCAAATGCAAAAACAGGATAAAGGCTTAT
>CAITYL010000066.1 GCA_903896595.1 uncultured Lentisphaerota bacterium | reverse complement strand
GAACGGAGAAAAACTTCTCTGTGGCCTCTGCGGCCTCCTGTTCAAAATCCAAAACCTGTGCGGATGAAATTTTCTTCGTTATTCGGACCTCAATAGTCGTCACTCTGCGGTTGTAAAAAGTTAAAGTTTCATCCTAACGCAGTATAGATGATGTTGGGCTCACCCTTTTAAAAAAAGGGGTTCCCAACAAAACCGGACTCTTGCTTTCCGCCGCGCTGGCCAGTAGAGTTTCACCATCGCTGGGGGCATGATGCGAAAAACACGGAAACGCATGCTATGAATGAAAGTTCCGAAGCGTCATCTTCACTGGAAACGTTCAAGGGCGTCCTTGGCCGGCTGGTCGCGCAGTTTGAGCGCAATCATAGCCACTACCGTGGCGGTGGTTATGACGAAGCCAGTCTTCGGCAGGAGTTTCTGAATCCGTTTTTTCGCGCCCTTGGTTGGGACATCGAGAACAAGGCCGGCCTCATCCCGCAGCACCGCGAAGTCGAGATCGAGAGCCGTACCATGGTCGGCGGCCGTCAGAAACGCGCCGACTACCTCTTCCGCAACTACCCGGTGGACCGGTTCATCTGCGAGGCCAAAAAACCTACGGAAGACCTTCATTCCTCCGGCTTTTTTCAGGCCAAGCGCTATGCCTGGAACAAGAATCTTCCCCTCGCCATCCTCACCAACTTTGAGACGATGAAAATCTTTGTCGTCGGTGGCAAGCCCTACAAGGACGATCCGGGCGCGGGACTTTGGAATACCTACCATTTCAACCAGTATCCGCTGATCGCACAGGAACTGTGGGAGCTGCTCTCCCGCGACAGCGTCGCCGCTGGCGGCATTGACCGACAGATCGCGACCCTCCCCAAAAAATCCACCGGCCGTGGCCGGGCCCGCCAGCAATGGCTCTTAAAGCCCGATCGCGACCGCGCGCTCGACACCGACTTCCTCAACTTCCTCGACGAGGCCCGCCGCAAACTCGCCTCCGACCTCCTCCGCAACAACGACCGTGCCGACCTCCTTGAAGGCACCCGGCTCAACGAGGCCGTTCAGCGCATCCTCGACCGCATCCTCTTCCTCCGCATCTGCGAAGACCGTGACATTGACACCGGCCGACCGTTGATGGCCATACTCCGCTCCTGGCGTGATGAATACGATCCCGGCCAGAAAACCAGCCACCCCCGGCAGCAGCCGCTGGAAATCTACGACGCCGATTCGGCGGGCGGGTACGGGGCCGCCGGCGTCCGCGCTCCGAAAGGCTTCCTTTGGCGCGAACTGATCGACCATTTCCGCGCCCTTGACCATCGCCCGCCCTCGCACATTCCGTTCTTCAACGGCAACCTCTTTAAGCCCCATTTCAGCGAAGAACTGGTCGTCGGCGACCAATGGCTTGCCGAATTCCTGGATGATACCGGCGATGAGGATTCCGTTTACCTTTTCAACTACATCCCGGTCGAAATCCTCGGCACCATCTACGAACGTTTTCTCGGCAAGGTCGTCCGCCCGCAGGGGCGCGGCGTGACCATTGAGGAGAAGCCGGAAGTCCGCAAGGCCGGTGGCGTCTATTACACTCCGCGCTACATCGTCGAATACATCGTCGCACAGACCGTCGGCAAGTTGCTCGACGGGAAAAAACCGGAGGAGGCGCTCAAACTCCGCATCCTTGACCCCGCCTGCGGCTCCGGCAGTTTCCTCATTCGCGCCTTTGAAGTGGTCTGTGAGCACTGCCAGCAATGGCTGACCGACAACCCGAAGCGGCGGATCAAGGAATGGTGCTGGGCGGAGGGAAATTCCGTCCACCTCACCACCAAATTCAAGCGCCTCATCCTGCGCGAGACCATCTACGGCGTGGACCTCGATGCGCAGGCGGTGGAAGTCACGCAGCTCTCCCTCTACCTCAAGATGCTGGAAGACGAGACCCGCACCACGCTCGCCCGCGAACGCGATCTTTTCGGCAGCGGCGAGGCGCTGCTCCCCGCGCTGGAGCACAACATCAAGTGCGGCAACTCCCTCATCGCCTCCGACTTCTCAATGATCCCCGACGACCTTATTCGCGTCCACGCCTTCGACTGGCCCGTGCAATTCTCCCCCATCATGAAGGCTGGCGGCTTCGACGCCGTCATCGGAAACCCGCCGTACATCCGCATCCAAGGATTTCCACAGGATCAGGTTGGCTACTTTGTTCGGACTTACCGCGCGGCAACAGGTAATTGCGACGTATATGTGAATTTCGTTGAACGCGGACTGGAGTTGCTGGGGTCAAAAGGACGGCTTGGCATGATTCTGCCAAACAAGTTCTTCCGAACAGACTATGGTTTGGGGCTCCGTCGCCATCTTTCAGAAGCAATGGCTGTCACCAGGATTGTAAATTTTGGAGCAGAACAAGTTTTTGAGGCAACTACCTACACCTGCCTGCTGTTCTTGGCGCGTGAACAAGTAAAAAACTTTGAATTAGCAACGAGTAAAGCTGAAGCAAAAGCACTGGAGGAGGCTACCCTTAATCTCCGTTCTTCTGAAACGCTTGGCGAGGCTCCTTGGACGCTTGCCGACGAACACGAGAGCCGATTGCTCGACAAGGTGCGATCAGTTGGCAGGCGGCTCTTGGACTTGCCGGTGGACATGAGTCGCGGAAGCTCAAGCGGAAATGACGAGATTTTTATCGTAAAAACCCAGGGCCATGAAGTGGAAGCAGGAGCACTGCGGGTTCCGCTGTTTGCCAGCGACTTCGGCCGCTACTTTCTGGAGCCATCGGCGGAATGGCAAATCATATTCCCGTACGTCATTGAGAACGGCGGATGTCGGCTGATGTCGAGTTCCGAACTTCATAGCCGGTTTCCGAAAACATTTACGCACTTGCAAAAGCAAAGTACAAAGCTTCGCGAGCGAAAGCAATTCAGGGAATGGTTCGGTTTCTCCGCCGCGCGCAATTTGGAACTTCATGATCGGGCTGAGATTGCGATCCCCTTGCTTGCCAATGGACCGGTTTTTGCGTTCATTCCTCCAAGTATTCGCGGTACGCTGTGTCCAATGGCAAGTGGTGGTTTTACGATTACTCTTGGTGATCAATGTCCGCTGCGGCCTGAGTTTATTTTAGGTTTATTGAACTCGAGACTTTTGTTCTGGTGTCTTCGTCAGGTAAGCAACGTCTTCCGGGGCGGCTGGATCACATGTACGAAACAGTACTTTGGAGAGCTTCCCATTATTTCGCTTGATCTTTCTACCCCCGCCGACCGCGCGCGGCACGACAAGCTGGTGGGACTGGTGGACAAGATGCTGGCGCTGATGCCGAAGCTGCGGGCAGCGGCCGGGGACGCGGAGCGGGCGACACTGCAAAACGCCGTCACCGCCACCGACCGGCAGATTGACGCGCTGGTTTATGACCTGTACGGCCTCACCGATGACGAAATCAGGCTGGTGGAGGGCAACGCATGAAGACGCGCACGAAAAATGCGGAGTCCGCGCTCGTTCAACGCCCGCAACCAACCCGCCGCCGGGTGGCCGCGGCGTCGCTCCGCAAGCAGCTGGCCGCGCGCAAGTCAGGACACACCGCCAGCTGCGGCCTGCGGCGCGTTGCGGACTCCGCCTTCCGCGACACGCTCCGCCCCGGGCTGGAACGCGACACGCAGCTCATGCCCTGGCTGATTGCCGAATCGGTCTGCGGCGAACTGGCCGCCTTTCTCGGCATGGAAATTCCCGCGCGCTACGCCGTCTGGATCGAGGCGCGGGCCGAGGTCGGCTATGCCAGGCACGCCCATTTCCGCAAGCTCATGCGCGGAAGCGGCAATGCACCGCGGGAGTGGCTGAAGATGTTCATGCGCCACTGGCTGGCGGGACTGCTGGGCGTGGAACGCCCGGATCTCTACGAATGCCTGCCGGACGATTTTGCGCTGGGCCGCTCGCTGCCATTGCCGGGGCCCAGTCCGCGCCGGCGCTGGCGCGGCAATGGCCGGCCGTTGCAGGGGCCGCGGGACTGGGATCCGCAACGTGTCCTCCAGCACCGTCAGTGGCATTGGCTGACGGAACGTTTTCCTGTGCAAGTAGCTGGAAATTAAAGTTATTGAAAACACCGCTCACGGCTTATAGTTGGCTTAATTATTCCAGGCTGTCAAGGAAAAAATCGCATGCCCCGTCCGCGCTGTCCACGCCAGGTTGCGTTCTCACCGTCGGTGACCTATTTCAAGCCGGCCGGCATCCCTTTGCGGGAGTTGGAGGAATTGGTTCTGCGCCCGGATGAGCTGGAATCCCTGCGCCTGGCCGATCTGGAAGGGCTGTACCAGGAAGCGGCCGCGGAGCGCATGGGCATTTCCCGGCCCACCTTTGCCCGGCTGGTGGAAACGGCGCGGCGCAAGGTTGCCGACGCCCTGGTCAACGGCCGGGCCATCCGCCTGGAGCGCGCGGAAACCGCCGCGGAGCCACCGGAGACGGCCCCGGGCTGTCGCGGGCATGGCGGGGGCGGATGCCGACACGGAGGACGTCCTGCCTGAACGCCGCCACTCAGCAGATGCCTTTGAATTTATACTTTAACGTTCAAACGATCCGGACGGTCAGGATGCACCAGGCGGATTTGCCGATGGAAATTGCGCCTGATTTGCCGGGTGTCATCAATGGAGTCAACCCCCAGCAAAGCCAAGGCACGTTCCCTGATTTCGTCATCGCGTTTTTTCATGCCTGTGCCCCTCTGGCACGGCTCAGGTTCCGTCGGACGCCAACAACTCGCAGGCGGTGGCCACGCAGGCGGCGCAGCTGACGCCATGCCGTTTTAATTCTTGGCAGGTCAGGTGGTTGTGACGGTCCGCAAAGCCCTGGGACAGTGCCGCCGGATCGCCGCCGGTTTCCGCCAGCACCAACTGGGCGGCATGCAGGGCACCGCAGGTTCCACCGGGCGCCCGGCCGCCGCCGCAGGCCTTCAAGGCGGCAATCTGGGACGGGTCGTCTTTTCCAACCGCCGCCTGCCAGGCATGGGCGACCGCCTGGGCGCAGTTCAATTTCAGCGGCGGTTGATGAAAAACCGCCAGGGCGCGGGCGGCCAGGGGGATGTCGTTGTTACTCATGAAATGCGTTCCATCTCAACCGGAAAAGGCGTGATTGGCGGTCAGCAGGAAGACCGGATAACGGCGGCCATGGCGCTCCAATTCATGAACCGGCCGCCAGGCCACGGTCCGCAGGCCGGCCACGGCCAGCTGGCGGCCCAGTGCCGCGGGATCAAACCCGTGGTGCGGCACCACCGTGTCCGGGTGGAACGAGCCATCCTCGGCGCAGAGATCGGCCAGGGCCAGCCAGCCGCCCGGCGCCAGCAGGCGGGCGAAGCTGGCGATCAGGGCGGCGGTGTTGTCCACATGATGCAACGTCATGGCGCTAAAGATAAAATCGAAGGTCTCCCCGGCCGGTGCCCCCTGGGTCAGATCCAGCAGGCGCGGCTGAAGGTTGCGCACCCCGCCCGCGGCGGCCTTTTGGCGGACCTGGTCGAGCATGCCGGCGGAGATGTCGGCAGCCACCACCGAGCGCAGCCGGTCCGCCAGCAGAAAACCGAGCGTGGCGGTGCCGCATCCGTATTCCAGGGCCGTCCATGCCGGGGTCATGGGCACCCGGGTGTCGATGGCCGCGGCGATGGCCGCGGACATCGCCCGGCGCGTGGGATTGTCGTCCCAACTGGCGGCGGCGTGATCGAAATGTCCAGTACTCATGGGAGTCCTGTGGTAGTGAGCCGTTTTAAAAAGTTCCGATCCAAGTGGCATCGTTCATTGGAGTGCGGTAATGCCTTTGCCGCTTTTTAATATCGGCGTTATGTCAAGACCGGGAGCCGCCCGTCCTCGGGCGGACAGCGATGGCGTCACCCCGGTTCCGCCGCTTTTTCAACGGCATTAGTGATCGCCATAAACGCCTTGCCCGCGACGGTTTCACGCTGGAAATGGGCGAACGGTTTGCCCTCGTCACCGGAGGATACAACTCCTGGATCCAACGGAATGCGGCCGAGAAACCGCACCCCCTGTTGCCGGGCCAGTTGCTCACCGCCGCCGGTGGTGAACACGTCCGTGATTTCACCGCATTTGGGGCAGATCCAGCCGCTCATGTTTTCCACCACGCCCAGAACCGGAACCTTGAGTTCGCGGCAGAACGCCAGCGAACGGCTGACATCCGCCAGCGCCACTTTCTGTGGTGTGGTCACAATCACCGCGCCCGTCAGCTTAGGCACCATTTGGCAGATCGTGAGCGGTTCATCCCCGGTGCCCGGCGGGGCATCAATAATGAGATAGTCTAAGGTTCCCCAGGCCACATCGCCCAGCAATTGCCGGATGGCGGCGATCTTCATCGGTCCGCGCCAGATCACCGGGGTATCGGACGCGTCCAAAAAGCAACCGAGCGTCATCACCTTCAAGTCGCCGATCTCGATCGGCAGCAGGCGGTCGCCGTCGGTCATCGGCCGCTGCAGCGGCAAGCCCAGCAGCACGGGAACGCTCGGGCCGTGAAAGTCGATATCCAACAGCCCGACGGCATGGCCTTCCGCCGCCAGCATTACGGCCAGGTTCACCGCCACGGTGCTCTTGCCGACACCGCCTTTGCCGGACATGACCAGAAGCGTATGCTTGATCTCGCACAGATTGGCCCCCAACTGCTGGCGGGCACGGGTGTCGTCCGCCGTCTCGCCGGGCCGTTCGTTTTTGGTCGCGCAATCGGTCTTGCCACAACTGTCACACTGCTGGTCCATGATGACGTTCTTTCATTCACATGTCGAAGGTTGTGCCATCACCGACGCCCCAGGCGCGGCAGCTGGCGGGGAACGCGTGCTTCAAAACGCCCACGGCATCGCCCGTGCAATGCAACGGCACCAGCATGGCGGGAGCAAACTCCCGCAAAGCCGCCACCGTACGCGCTACCCGGACGGCATCCGCGCCACCAAGGTGGGTGCCACCCACGATGGCGGCTAACGGCCGGCCGCCGGATTGCCGGCGGATAAGCTCCAAGGTGTTGATGCAACCGGCATGGGCGCAGCCGAGCAATACCACCACGCCCGCCGCCGTGTCCAGCCACAGCGCCTGGTCGTCGGGAAAGTCATCGACCTGCTTGCCGGCGGCATCCAGAAAGAAACCGCTCGTGATCTCCCACGCATGCAACTGCGGGACCGGACCGGTGGCGAAAACCCCCGGCATGATTTCAACCGGGCCATGATCGGAGGAACTGACGGGGCGCGCGAAACGGGGAAGGGCGTCACGGCAGGGCGCGGGCATGCCGATGTCATGCATGGAAGCGTCACGATGCCGGGAAAACCGTGGCGCGGTCGTGGCGGCGGGAAGCATCCACAAGCGGGGCGGAACGGCACCGGCCACCGCCGCTACTTGGGCCAGGCCGCCGGTGTGATCGTAATGGCCGTGACTGAGCACCACGTCCGTCACTTGTCCCAGTTTTAGCCCCAATGCGGCGGCGTTGTGGCACAGCACCAAGCCCTGTCCGGTGTCGAACAGGACCCGCCGCACTCCGTCCTCCAGCCAGAAGGCCAGGCCATGCTCGGCCAGCAGCCCCGGCCGCCGCACGAGATTGTTCGCCAGTAAAATTAATTTTACCTGCCTCATTGCTGACACAATATGAACATATGACCACATTATGCAAGTGTGTGCGGCGGCGTAGGTGGCATGTCACAGTTCCGTCGGGGCGTTGCACTGGCACGTCGGCGCGAACCGCGTGGTTACCTTGGCATCAATTTACCGGTTCCGGCCGCCGCCGGAACCTTTTGAGTGGCGGTGGCTCGACACCGCTTTCATACTGTATCATGGTTGTTTCTCGTTGGCGGCAGTGTTATAGTCGCCGCCATTGTTTGGTGGCGAGATCCTATTGCGGAGAATGGCGTTATGGATGGACGGGGGAAATGGCTGGCGGGCTGGATGGGCGGGCTGGTCACGGCCATGGCGGGATCGGCCTGGGGCGGCTCCGGCGAGTCCCTGCCAGCGGCCCCGCCGTCCCCCCAACCCTATACCCTGGAGCAGGCGGTGGCGGTGGCGCGGGCGCGGCATCCGTTGCTCGGGGCGGTCCGCGCCGGCATCCGGGTCGGTCAGGGCGACTGGCAGGAGGCGAAAAGCCTCAACCGGCCCAAGGGCACGCTCTACGGCACCTACGGTTACACCAATAATCCCGTCTACGCCTTCATGGCCAAACTGAACCAGCGGCAATTTTCCGCCGAGGATTTCCAGCTGGACAACCTGAATCACCCGGACGCCATTTCCGACTGGCAGGGGCGTGCGGAAGTGCTGTGGCCGCTGTTGACCGGCGGCCGGCAACCGGCGCGGGAGGCGATGGCCTACGCCGGCTTGCAGGCCGCCCGTTTCGATGCCGCCCGCTCGGAGCATGACATTGTCCGGGCCGTGACCGAGGCCTATTATGGCTGCCTGCTGGCCCGCGCCGTGGCCGGGGTGATGGAGGATACCGTGCGTGCCGCCCAGGGCCACGCCGACCAGGTGGCGGCCCTCAACCGTGAAGGCGTGACCCTGGATTCGGATCTCTTGCGCCTGAAGGTGTACCTGGCCGACACCGAACAGCAGCGCGCCGCCCGCCGCGCCGAGGCGGAGTCCGCCACCGCCTGGCTGGCCTATGCCATGGGCATGGATCAGGCGGTGACGGCCGTTGGCGAACTGGCTGCCCCGGAGCGGCCGCAGGACCCCTTGGACGCCTGCGTCCACACCGCCTTCGGCCAGCGCCAGGATTTGCGCGCCGCCGCCGCTCGCCAACGCCAGGCCGAGGCCGGTATTCGCGCGGTCGAAGCCGATTTCATGCCGCAGGCCGGCTTGGCCGCCTCGTATCAGGTGGACACGGAACGCTGGTCCGACTACGGCGACAGCTGGATGGGCGGCGTCCAGGTGAGCCTGCCGGTGTTTGACGGTGGGCGGCGCTTCGGCCAAATGGAATCCGCCATCGGCCGGGCCGACCAGGCGCGCCTGTTGCGGCAGGACCTGGAAAATCGCGTCCGCGCCCAGGTGAAGGAAGCCTGGCTCAAAGCCCGGGCCGCCCAGGAACGCCTGGTGGTGACCGGCCAGGCGGAGGCCCAGGCCGTGGAAAATCAGCGCCTGGTGGACCACCAGTATCGGGAGGATGTGGCCGGCGTGACCGACCTGCTCGACGCGGACATGGCCCTGACCGTGGCCCGCCTCTCGCGCCGCCAGGCCACCCACGACCTGCTGGTCGAACGCGCCCGCCTGCACTGGGCGGTGGGGGAGTGAGCGGTTGCGCGGGTGAGGGGTTGCGCGGTGGAGGGGTTGAGGGGGTGAGGGGGTGAGGGGGTGAGGGGTTGAGGGGTGG